>NZ_PNCO02000001.1:2665000-2965000 GCF_005886105.2 Pseudoalteromonas galatheae | reverse complement strand
CCGGGATCTGCTCCGGGTCGTCATATTCAGCTAATGCTTGAGCCATGCTTTCTTCGCGGATCAAGTGGAGTGTAGGATATGGTGCTCGGTTAGTGTAATTTGCCGCATCATGCTCATCGCTATCAGCAAACACATAATCTGGGTGAAACGTAGCAATTTGATAAGTGCCTTCAAACCCTTGCGCGACTAATAAAGCGTTTGCTAGGTCGACGAGATCCAAAAAGTCGTCAAAATTGCTAAAACCCTTATCAAATATAACTAGTGTTGTTTCTCGCTCTGGCTCATGGTTTAACTCTGAGCACTGCTCTAACATATCCATCACGGCATCGTCGTGGCTTATCGCTTGAGACACGAAATAATGAATGCTGTTACTTTCAACTTCCTGTCGAGCAAACGGGCAAAAGTTGTATTTTACAATGACTTGGCTAACCCAGTTTTGCATTGTAGAGATGACTGTATTCATGAATTATTCCAAGCTCTTATTGATTAGTTTCATGGTTTTAGCAATAGCCCCGGTATTTTCAACTAGTACCGATTGAGCGTTAGCACCGATTTGCATTCGAAGCGATTTATTTTCAAATAGCGTAATAATTTGAGCGGCAAGCTTGTCCTCATCATCGATTATGATGGCACCTTGTTGCGCGATAAGTTGAGGGTATATATGCGCAAAATTATAGGTATGTGGGCCAGTTAAAATAGGTACGCCGTGAGCCGCCGCTTCTAGCGGGTTATGACCGCCGCGCTCAATCAAGCTACCACCAATATAGGCGATATCGGCACTGCCAAATAGCCACTTTAATTCCCCTAAAGTATCCGCTAACAAGACCGAGGCTTCTGTGTTTATGTTGTCGCTGCTCTTTCTGGTAAAAGCGATCTCTTGCTCACTGAGGTGGTCAGCAACTGCTTGAAACTGCTCGGGATGACGAGGCGCGATAATGAGTAACGCATTACTTACTTGCTTTAATACTCGCTGATGTGCAGCGATGACTTGTTCATGCTCCTTAGGGTGCGTAGATCCAGCAAGCCAAATTAACCGCTCGGGGTAATTTGCTTGAAACTGTTTTGCCTTTGCAGTTTCTTCTCCAGTGACTGAAATATCAAACTTGATTGAGCCGGTAATGTGAAGTTTAGATTGAACAAGCCCAAGCTTGATAAAACGCTCGCCGTCTTCTTCATTATGGGCTGCAAGCAGATCTATGTTGTGCATTAAGTCTTTCGTTAACCAAGCGTGCTTTTTATAACCTTGGTATGACTTTTCAGAGAGTCTGGCATTGACTACCAAGGTTTTACATTGGTTTTGTTTGGCATAATGAAAAAGATTAGGCCACAGCTCAGTTTCCATCACAATAAGGAGTTTGGGCTTCAAGGTATTGAAAAATTTTCTGACCGCAAAAGCAAAATCTATAGGTAAATAACAGACATGTACTTGTATATTGCTGTGAAAAGCTTTTGTTATCTCTTCTCTACCTGTTGGGGTGTTACAAGTGACAATGATTGGAGCAGCAGCTTGTTCTTTAAGTACTGATTTTATGAGAGGTGTGGCTGCAAGCACTTCACCAACAGAGGCGCAATGGATCACAACAGCATGTGGCGGCAGCTTGTTTAGATTAAAGCCTAAACGCTCTGTAAAATAAGCTCGATAGTCAGGGTTTTTCCTACCTCTAATAAAATACAGATAACTCAATAAAATAGGTGCTAATACTAGCAACAATAAGGAATATAGTCGGCGCGCCATAGGAGTCGCTTAAGCTCAAAAATCAGTATTTTACCTTGTTCCTGGGCGAAATTGAATGAACAACACAATTTTACACAGTTCAACAGATGCCTATGGGCTTTTGGTTTGGTAGTATTTAGCGCATTAAAAGTAATGGAATAACAAAATGAATTTAGCTCGAGTACTCGCTTGCTGTAGTTTATTAGCTTCGAATCTCGCTTTTGCGAGCCCAACAGCCTATTTACCCATTGGGCAAGATCCGCTGTTGGAATATCAAATCGATAAAATGTTTGCGTTGACCGTTGGTACGCCTATGGCAAAGCCTTACCGTATCAGTGAAATCAAGATGCATTTGATGAAGCTTAGGCATATTGACGCCACATTACAGCAGAGTATTAGTCAGGGAATTGCACCTTATTTGCAGGATGATGCGTTGACGCAAAGGTCGATAACACTACGTGTTGATAGTGGTGAGGAAAAACAAATTGCCAACGACAGAGGTAATTACAGCGGTGAGTATGCTGAACTGGGGCTCGGTGGTGTTTGGCGAGGAGGCGACTCGAGTATTCTACAAATTGGTGCTGAGTATCGAGTAGATGCAAACAAACTTGTTCCATACAATACTTTTTATGGCATGTCCTACGGTAATTTGCAGCTTAATTTAGGATATAAAGAACATTGGTTTTCACCATTTAAGCATTCGGCTCAGGTATATTCTAATAACGCTAGACCTTCATTATCAGCTTCTTTGGGTTTAGTTGTGCCTATTCGAAATTGGTGGAACTTCGATTTTGAGTTGTTTTATTCTGAACTTGAGAAAGTCCATGACGGGATTCGTTTTCAAGGCACGCTTCACGATGGAACACCTAAAATAGCGGGTAGTCACTTTAGTATAGAGCCATTAGCTGGATGGAAAATCGGTCTAAACAGAGTCATGCAATTCGGAGGCGGGCCTAGAAAAGTAGATTTTAAGGACTTTGTTAAGGCATATTTTGACCCTGTTGGAAACGATAATAAGATAGGTGATCTCACTCAAGATGATGAACTGGGCGATCAATGGGCAACTATCACGACCAGCTTTACCACAAATTACGGCACTCAAGCACAATGGTATTTAGAATACGGTGGTGAGGATAGCAATAACCATAAAAACTATTTGTTTGGTAATACGGTTGTCAATGTTGGCGTTTTTCTCCCTCAAATGACTTCAACGACTTCATTACGCTATGAGTTTACTGATATGGAAAGCTTATGGTATGTAAACGAAATTTACGATACTTATGGCAATACGATCGACGGATTTGGCGTTGGGCATTTTGCTGCAAACCATCGCCAGTTCGATGATGGTGCACCGACGCAAATTCACGTTTTAGAAGGTACTTACCAATCAGATTATCGTTCATTATGGAGAGCTAAGCTTTCAATTATCGATAATGAAAGTAATTATTTGAATGAACTTGGTGAGCTTGGTGCTGAGTATGAACGAGGCTACGAGTTTGAGTTGGCGCATATTGGTGAAGCCTATAGCAAGCAAGTCGAAACGAAATTAACCTTGGGTAAAGATGTCTTCGGTGAGAATTACACTTGGTTATCAGTCCATGTATACTGGTAAGTATCACGCGGGACAAGCATAGAATAGTTTAGGAACAAATATGTCATTGAATGAACAAGTAGCACAAAGCTACTTCGCAAGCTTACAGCGCCATGTTGATGTTTTTGAAACAATGGCAAACTATCACCAAGAATGTGTCGAGCTACTTGAAGCATGCCAAAGCACGTTAGCAGCCGGTGGTAAGGTCATTTGGTTTGGTAATGGTGGCAGCGCGGCAGATGCGCAGCACCTAGCTGCAGAATTTGTGGTGCGTTACAAATTAGAGCGTGGTCCTTTGGCTTCGATTGCATTAACTACCGACACTTCAATTTTGACTGCGCACAGCAATGACTATCACTTTGACTCCGTATTTGAGCGTCAGGTTCAGGCACTTTGTAAACCGGAAGATATGGTGATTGGGTTAACCACATCAGGTACGAGCCCTAATATCAATTTGGCGCTTCAAGCCGCAAATGAAATTGGCGCGTTTACCGTGGCACTGACTGGTAGAACTGGTGGCAAAGTGAAGGATATTGCTAAATTACCGATTATTATCGCAAACGACGAGACAGCGCGTATTCAAGAAGCGCATATGTTTATTGGTCACTGGCTATGCGAAGCGGTCGATATGCTGGTTGCGGCGGAGCAAAAGGCATGAAGTTAACGGCGCTTCAACAGCTAAATCAAGCCAAGGTATTGGTGGTTGGCGATGTGATGTTGGATAGATATTGGCATGGAGATACCGGGCGCATTTCTCCTGAGGCTCCAGTGCCTGTGGTGAAAGTCAGCGCATTGGAAGACAAAGCTGGTGGTGCGGCGAACGTTGCCAAAAACATCGCTCACCTAGATGGTAAAGTGGGTTTGCTTGGGCTTATCGGCGAAGATGATAATGGCAAAACGCTTGAGGCTATCCTTACCAAAGAAAACATTGAATCTAGCCTAGTTAACGTCGTTGAGCTGCCGACTATCGCAAAAATGCGTGTGATCAGCCGTCATCAGCAAGTAGTCCGACTCGATTTAGAAGAGCCCTTTCAGTTATCTCACAGTCAACTCCTGCTTGAGCGTCTGAAACAAGAAGTTGATAAGTATGACTTTGTGTTGTTTAGCGACTACAACAAAGGCGCTTTGTGCGCCATTTCAGACATGATTGCGGTGGCTAAAGGTGCCGGTAAAACGGTACTTATTGACCCTAAAAATAGTGACTTGAGCCTCTATCAAGGTGCTGATTTTATCACGCCTAACTTAAACGAATTTAAACTTGCTGGTGGAGATATAAGCAGCGAGGAGGCACTCACCTCTAGTGCGCGTGAACTGCTGAAAACATCGGGGATCGGCGCTATGTTGCTGACGCGCTCCGAGCAAGGCATGTCTTTGATAACCAATACTGAAAAGTTTGATTTCCCAGCTCAAGTACAGGAAGTAAGTGATGTTACGGGAGCTGGCGATACCGTGATCGCCACGCTGACGACGATGTTAGGCGCAGGAATGTCAGCTAAAGACGCGGTGGAAGTTGCAAATATTGCCGCAGGCATTGCCGTGAGTAAGTTAGGTGCTGCAACGGTGTCACCGGAAGAGTTGAGTCGCAAACTGGGTCAATATCTTAGAGAAACGGGCGAGCACTACCAAACACCGTTTGAAGAAGTGCTTAAGCATATTACTTTTGCCAAGCAAAACGGCGAAACCATTGTGTTTACCAACGGCTGCTTTGATATTCTCCATGCAGGCCATGTGCGTTATTTAGCGCAAGCTAAAGCGATGGGCGACAGGCTCGTTGTTGGGTTAAATAATGATGAATCGATCTCGCGTCTTAAAGGACCTGAACGCCCAATCAATCCATTGAAAGAGCGAGCTATGGTGTTATCCGCACTCGCTTCTGTGGATTGGGTTATTCCGTTTGGCAGTGTTGAAGAAAATGACACACCAGCTAAGTTGATAGAAATGGTCAGCCCTGACATTTTGGTCAAAGGTGGTGACTATAAAGTGGAAGATATTGCTGGCGCAGAGCATGTGCTTAATCAAGGTGGAAAAGTCGAGGTGTTAGCATTTTTGGATGGCTGCTCGACTTCCAATGTGATTAAAAAGGCACAGTTACAAAAAAGCTAACGTGCGCTGCGATAGGCTTGCATTAATACTTGCCACTGATTTTCATCAAAATAAAAGGTCGGCCATTTGCCGGCCTCTTTTTTAAATGAACGTTGCAAACGCTCCATGTTTGCGTGCTGCCAACTTGAGTTTGGCTGCATGATTTTGCCCTTATCAAAATCAATTAGAAATACTTTGCCGTTGGCATCAAACAAAATATTGTTGATGTTCAAATCATCATGATAGGCTCCGGCTCGATGAAACTGAGCAATGGTGTGGCCGATACTTTCCAGTTCATTTGCACTAAGCGCTCTTGCTTGCAAAACTTCGCAAACACTGGTGGCTTCAGGCACCGCTTCGGTCAAAATATCTGCACGATAAATACCAAAATGAAGCGAAATTCTTGCGCCAAGTGGTGTTGGAACTGGTAAACCCATTAGCTGTAATTGCTCTAGCAAAGCAAACTCTTGATATACGCGAGTATTTTCTAGTTTGGTGAAAATATACTGATCACTCAACAGCTTGCCGATTAAGCCACCGCGATAATAGTGTTTGAGTACCGCTATGCCTTGATTAAACCGTACGAACCACGCCGTTGCTCGGCCTTCTTTCGAGCCGACAATCGCATTATTTTTCTGCCAATATTCAGGGTTAAACATTTCTTCTGAAATATCATAATCTAGGGCTGAAGGCGTTAGTAAATAGCTATGCGGCTGTTTGGTGATTTGCACAATATAGGATTCTTAAGAGTCAATTGTGACATTCTAACGATTTTTCACCCTCAGTGAAACTTGCAAACTTGTTTGATTAATTTAAGATCAAGCGCTTGTTACTTTCCATGAGAACTATTGTTTTGAGCAAATCCTTGACCTCTATTTGTATTTTGCGACTTTCTGCGATTGGCGACGTGTGCCATGCCGTGAGTGCTGTACAGGCGATCCAACGTGCACATCCGCAAGCGAAAATTACGTGGGTGATAGGAAAAGTAGAAGCTATGTTATTGGCTGACTTACCCGGTGTTGAGCTCGTCGTATTTGACAAAAAACAGGGTAAAGCCGCGCTCAAGGCGTTAAAGGCAAAGTTCAAAGGGCAAAAGTTTGACGTATTACTACATATGCAGGTTGCGTTAAGAGCCAATCTTGTTGCACGAGTTATTCCTGCAAAGCAAAAAATAGGCTTTGATAAAGGACGCTCAAAAGAGTTACACAGCTTGTTTATTAATAAGCGGATCGCACCTCAACAGTCGCCACATGTGCTCGAAGGTTTCCAAAACTTTGCTCGTGCAATTGGGGCTGAGTGCGGTGAGCCGACATGGCAGATGCCAGTGACGGCAGCTCATCGAGCTGTGGCAAAATCGCTATTACCTGAAGGTAAGGTGTTTGTAATATCCCCCGCGGCAAGTAAAGCTGAGCGCAATTGGCTTCCTGAGCGGTATGCTAGGGTTGCAGATCATGCTGCTGCATTAGGGTTTCAGGTGGTGATAACGGGTGGTCCAACGGAGCTTGAGCAAAATTTAGCAGCCGAAATTCAACAACACAGCCAAGCTGAGTTATTAAACTTAGTGGGAAAAACTGACTTGAAAACCCTACTTTGTGTGTTGGAGCAAGCCGAATTGGTGCTAGCACCTGATACCGGACCTGCTCATATGGCAGTGACAGTCGGAACGCCGGTGATTGGTTTGTATGCTCACTCCAATCCAACTCGCACAGGGCCATACCTGTATCAAGACTATGTGGTTGAGGTTTATCATCAAAACCTCATTGCGCAAAAGGGCAAAACCGCAGACCAATTACCCTGGGGAACACGGGTAAAAGGTAGCGAACTCATGTCTCAAATTTCCGTTGATGCTGTAATTACGATGTTTGAGCGGGTAATAAAAGAACAGGGGATTGTGACTAATGCATAAGGCTGTATTTTTAGACAGAGATGGCGTTGTTAATAAAGATCACGCCTATGTTCATAAAATCGCGGATTTTGAGTTTATTGACGGGGTATTTAGTGCCTGCCAAGCATTTAGCAAAGCCGGTTATAAAATTGTGGTCGTGACGAATCAGTCGGGCATTGGTCGAGGTTATTATGATGAAGCACAATTTCACGCCTTAAGCGAGTGGATGTGCGCGCAGTTTAAGGCACATGGTGTTGACATCGCTGGTGTTTATTTTTGCCCTCACCACCCTGAAAAGGCACAAGGCCGATATAAAGTAGAGTGTGACTGTCGCAAACCAGAACCCGGAATGCTGCAACAAGCGATAGCCGAGCATGACTTGGATCCCAAGCAAAGTATTATGATTGGTGATAAAGTCTCAGACATCAAGGCTGCCCGTGCTGCTGGCGTAAAAACAGCCATTTTAGTTGAGTCTGGGCAGAGTTTTAGTCAAGAGCAACAACAGCTCGCGGATAAAGTATGTGCTTCGTTGGCGGAGGTACCAGCCGCACTATGTTTGTCTGAGTAAAATAAAGTTTGCTGCCAGTTGTCGCAAATCGTGCATTTATTGTGTGAACCTTTTAAAATAAAGATATCTTTTTACGTACTAGGTATGATTGAATTGGTACGTTCCAATTAACTTGAGCTAATAAGCTTAGGCGTTAACTTCTGATAGTGAGAATGACATCCGCCTATGGCGATGCGTAGCTTACTATCACCGTGCAAAAAATGGAGACTCCCAGATGAGAGCATCGGCCTTCTACAGCCAGCTTCAGCAACAAATTGAAGAAGTAAAAGCTGAAGGATTATATAAAAAAGAGCGTATTATCACTTCTCAGCAGCAAGCTGAAATTGCAGTATCGACTGGCGAAAGTGTAATTAACTTCTGTGCTAATAACTATCTAGGTTTGGCGAATCATCCAGAGCTAATTAAAGCGGCGCAAGGTGGCCTTGATGATCATGGTTTTGGTGTTGCATCGGTGCGTTTTATCTGTGGTACGCAAGATATTCACAAAACGCTTGAAGCAAAGATCAGTGAGTTTCTAGAAACAGAAGATACTATCCTTTACTCTTCATGCTTTGATGCCAATGCTGGTTTATTCGAAACTATCTTAGGCCCTGAAGATGCGATTATCTCGGACTCATTAAATCACGCTTCTATCATTGATGGTGTGCGTTTATGTAAAGCTAAGCGTTTCCGCTACGCTAACAACGATATGGCTGATCTTGAGCGGCAGTTAATTGCTGCTGATGAAGCTGGTGTGAAAACCAAGCTTATCGCGACCGATGGCGTATTTTCAATGGATGGCGTTATTTGTAACTTAAAAGCGGTTTGTGACTTAGCGGACAAGTATGACGCATTAGTGATGGTTGATGATTCACACGCGGTGGGCTTTGTTGGTGAAAATGGCCGCGGAACACCGGAATACTGTGGTGTATTAGACCGAGTGGATATTATTACAGGAACGCTTGGTAAAGCACTTGGCGGTGCATCGGGCGGTTATACCTCTGGTAAGAAAGAGATCGTAGAGTGGTTACGTCAACGTTCACGTCCTTATTTATTCTCAAACTCGCTAGCGCCTTCAATTGTTACAGCTTCAATCAAAGTACTAGACATGATGAAAGAAGGTGATGCCCTACGTGCTAAACTATGGGATAACGCAGCTTACTTCCGTACTAAGATGGAAGCTGTTGGCTTTACTTGTGCGGGTAAAGATCACGCGATTATTCCGGTTATGTTAGGCGATGCCAAAGTGGCCTCAGAAATGGCTGACAGACTGTTAGCTGAAGGGATCTATGTGATCGGTTTCTCTTATCCTGTCGTGCCAAAAGGCCAAGCTAGGATCAGAACACAAATTTCAGCTGCGCATACGACTGAGCAGCTAGACAAAGCAATCGAAGCCTTTACCCGTATTGGTAAAGACCTAGGCGTCATTTAATTTTGCCACCGGCATTAAGCCGGTGCAGCTAACGAGCGAATACTATGAAAGCATTATCCAAGTTGAAAGCTGAAGAAGGAATTTGGATGGCGGATGTGCCAAAACCGGAGGTAGGGCACAACGATCTATTGATCAAAATCCGTAAAACAGCAATTTGTGGTACTGACGTACACATCTACAAATGGGATGAGTGGGCACAAAACACAATCCCAACTCCAATGGTTGTGGGGCACGAATACGTAGGTGAAGTGGTCGATATGGGCCAAGAGGTACGTGGTTTTAGCATTGGTGACCGAGTATCTGGTGAAGGTCATATCACATGTGGTCACTGTCGTAATTGTCGTGCTGGTCGTGTTCACCTATGTCGTAACACCATTGGGGTAGGCGTTAACCGCGAAGGTTCATTTGCAGAATACCTAGTTATTCCTGCTTATAATGCGTTTAAGATCCCCGACAACATTTCTGATGAACTCGCTTCTATCTTCGACCCATTCGGTAATGCAGTGCACACTGCATTGTCATTTGACTTAGTTGGTGAAGACGTACTAATTACCGGTGCGGGCCCAATTGGTATTATGGCTGCAGCAGTGGCTAAACACGTCGGTGCGCGTCATGTGGTGATCACAGATGTAAATGAATATCGACTTGAACTTGCCACTAAAATGGGTGCTACGCGAGCAGTAAATGTTGCCAACGAAAGCCTCGAAACGGTTATGAAAGACCTTGGCATGACAGAAGGGTTCGATGTTGGACTTGAAATGTCAGGTGTTCCTTCTGCATTTAAGGGCATGTTAAACAGCATGAACCATGGTGGTAAGATTGCAATGCTGGGTATTCCTCCTTCTGACATGGCGGTGGATTGGAACCAAGTGATCTTCAAGGGTCTTGTGATCAAGGGGATTTACGGCCGTGAAATGTTTGAAACTTGGTACAAAATGGCAAGTTTGATCCAGTCAGGTTTAAACCTTGACCCAATCATTACACATCAGTTCCATATTGATGACTTCCAGACTGGCTTTGATACGATGATTTCAGGGCAATCAGGTAAAGTTATTCTGAATTGGGATTAATGCTCAACTTTGCTTAGTGCATGAATGAGTAGTTATAATAGAAAGGCGGCTAGGTCGGTACGGCTTAAGCCGTCTTTTGTTTTAGTATTAAATAGGTAACACATGTCTTTTAAACATATTTCAGTAGCAGATACGCAAGCGCTTTTAGGCAATGATGATGTAGTGGTAGCAGACATCCGTGATGAAAGTACTTTTGCACAAGGGCATATTCCAGGTGCTGAACATTTATCTAATGCTAATCTTGCGCATTTTATGCAGGAGAAAGAATTTGACCAGCCCATTGTAGTGGTGTGTTATCATGGTATTTCCTCACAAGGCGCTGCGAACTACCTAGTTGAGCAAGGCTTTGAAGATGTTTACAGCATGGATGGTGGTTTTACGCAGTGGGCAAGTGAGTTGCCTAACGAGATTGAAAAGTGAAGTTAATAGCCCATTATCACAATGCACGACTAGCACAGGGTGCGGTCGATTATTTTAAGACGCAAGGGATCTATTGTGTTTTGCAAAGTCACGATGGGCAACAAGTTGAAGTTTGGCTAGAACGCGGTGACGAAGCACTTGCTATGCGTCTTTGGCAAACGTTTTTGGAGCAACCCGACGCAGAATTATACCAAGCGGCTTCTTGGCAAACAGGAAGTACACAAGGGTTATTTAGCTACCAAGGCCAAAACTTAAACTTAGTAAAGCGCTTTTTGGGATTGAACTGGTTATTACAGGGCGTTTTTGGTGTCAGTATTATTGTTTTTGTCGCCATGCTATTTGGCGACGCTAATGGCATCTTTTCTGCGCTACGTTTTTCCCTAGATAAACCTTGGACTTGGATAGCGCCTACACTCATACATTTTAGCGCCATACATTTAATTTTTAATTTAAGCTGGTGGCTTCATTTAGGGGCGCAAATCTCAGAAAAATTAGGGCTCTGGGCGTTAGTCTGTATTTACCTTGTAACGGGCTTAACCAGTAATTTTATGCAGTTCCTATTCGTTGACGCTAATTTTGGTGGGCTAAGTGGTGTGGTCTATGGACTACTGGGTTTTTGTTGGGTAATTGGTCATCGAAATCCTGCCGGAGCTGCTTTGGTTTCTAAGCCTGTAATTGGTTTTATGCTGCTTTGGATGTTGTTTGGGTTTACGGATATGTTTTTCATCAACATGGCTAACTGGGCGCACTTGTTTGGATTGCTATCAGGTATGTTGGTTGCGGTATTTTGGCCTATCAACAGGCAATTCAAAGAGAATAGCTAGTTACTTCGAACTCGGGAGCAAGCGCTTCCGAGTTCTTGTAAGAGTTGGCTCGCTTAGTGGTATAAATATTTAGTAAAAAGCACATCTCGAACAATTTCCTGCCCAGTCTCTTCTTTTAACAGTGTTTTTAGCTTTTCAGCACAGCGCTTCCTGATTTCTTCTCGGCCAGTTAATGACTTAATGGTTTCTTCGTTTTCTTTACTTAGGATCTGTACTATTGCATCTCTTAGTAAAGGTGTATGGTGTTCAACCACAGCGATATTTGCGACATCATTCAGCATTAGATCAACAGTGACTCGGACATAGCCAAGCTTTTTATTAGATTGGCCTATATAATTCGTGATGATATCTGGCTCAAACCCGAAATACCCAATAGTCGAATCCGCTTTTACAGGGGAAGCCGCGGTTAATGCAATGCACAAAGTGAGTACAACAGCCAACAGTCTCATGTTTTATCAGGTATCCTAATGCAAATTACTTTTTACTTAGTTTATACATAATTGCGTTGATTTTACAGCTGGCTTCAGCACAAACATAAACTTTTTAGAAAGCCTCGGCTCTGCTATGATGACGGCGAATTTTTAAAACGGAAATAGAACGTTGCCTTTGCTATTACCTTTAGAGCGCTCATGGCTGAAGAACACGCAGTTGGTAGATATTGAGCCTGCACTTTCTCCCTATTTATTAGAGACCCAGTCTCTGACCGCAAGACTAAAAGAAACTTGTGAAAGATTTTCTGTGACTGTACTTGCTAATGAGTTCAGATGCGCCCCAGATGCGCTACGTACAGAGCTTTCTGAACAGGCTTGGTGTCGAGAGGTTACGTTAAATTGTAACGGTAAAGCGGTTGTATTTGGGCAAAGTTGGCTTAATGAGGAAGCATGTATTGTTGGTATGGATGCAATTGGTGAAACGCCGCTGGGTGAATTACTGTTTACTGATTTAAATTGGCAGCGCGGCGCACTCGAATACTTTCGCTTATCTACTTCTGACTATCCAGCGCTTATTGAGCTCATAACACCAACTCGCAATATCCCTGAGAGTTTATTTGCAAGAAGAAGCTGGTTTAAAAATGGCAAAGCAAAAATTTTAGTTTGTGAAGTCTTTATATCGGAAAGCTTTTATGATTAATAATCAGAAATGGCAGGCTTACAGCCAACTTATGCGATTAGATAAGCCAATCGGGACTTTATTGCTATTATGGCCCACGCTTTGGTCACTGTGGTTTGCAGCTGGAGGTGTTCCAAGTATCTGGCTTATTGCTATCTTCGCGTTGGGTGTATTTATAATGCGTAGTGCGGGCTGTGTTATTAATGATTTTGCTGATCGTAAGGTTGATGGTGCGGTGAGGCGGACCGCGACAAGGCCGCTTGCAAGGGGCGCTGTGACAAGTAAAGAAGCGCTAGGTTTATTTGCTATTTTGGTTGCAATCGCTTTTATTCTGGTGCTTTTTTTAAACTGGCAGACCATCGCATTATCGTTTGGAGCACTTGCATTGGCCTCTGTCTATCCCTTCATGAAACGTTATACAAATTTACCGCAAATCGTACTTGGCGCTGCCTTTAGCTGGGCAATACCCATGGCATTTATGGCAGTAAATCAGAATGTACCTATGCTCGCTTGGGTACTGTTTTTTGCTAATTTAATTTGGACGGTTGCTTATGACACTATGTATGCCATGGTGGATAGGGATGATGATTTGAAAATTGGGGTGAAATCTACAGCGATTTTATTCGGCAAATGGGATCTTTGTATTATTGCGCTGCTCAACATCACATTTATCGCGATGATGGCGGCTGTTGGTGTAACGTTTGAATTGAATCTCGCTTTTTGGGGCGCCTTACTCGCCGCTTCTATACTGCTTATTAGGCAACAATATGCCATACGTAATAGAGATAGAGACAGGTGTTTTTGGGCCTTTTTAAATAATAATTATGTTGGCTTGGTGATTTTTGCAGGCGTTGTTCTGGGGTTTTTACCGCTCTAAAGCAAGTTATTAAAAAACGGGCAAATAATTGAGATTATTTGCCCGTTTTTTTAGCAACTAATAAGTTACGGTCTGTTTGCTAGATGAAGATGCAGCATCTTCAATTAGCTCAAGCAAGTGGTTTATATGTGCGTTCGAACCAATTTGGTGGTTGGTTTGTACAATCAATTGCTCTCTGTCCAATGCTTTATTGGTTTTTAAGAAAACTAGGTTAGGGTCTTGTGCGATTGTCTTTGAATGTTCAATACTCGCAATCGCAAAGCTATTGCTGTTCTTCAAGCCATCAATTACTTGCTCAATATTACCAATCTTAACGTTTGTTGATTTATTTAATGAATCAACAGCTTCATTTAGCATATTTTGAACTTGTTTTGACTGTGAGAAACAACCATACATTGGGTAATGGGTTAATTCAGCTTTTCGGATACTATCTTGATTTGCGAGAGGGTGGTTTCTCGAAACGAACAAGACTAATTGATCTGGTAGGTGAATATCACTCACTATGCTGTTGGCGCTCTGCAGATACACGCTAATATCAATTTCACCCAGTTGTAGCTTACGAGTAAGCTCCAACTCATCTTGCAACTGCATTTCAATCTTAACATTCGGATACTGAGCTAAAAATTGACCGCAAGAAACCGGTACGATGCTGCTAGCTTGAGTCGTGTAACCAATAATTAACTTTTGATTATCACGACCAAATAAGCTTTGCTTGATGGTTTTCTTGGTTAAATCCAGTTCAGATAAGGTTGTTTTGCAATACTTTAAGAAAAGCTCACCTTGTTCAGTGAGTTTTACTGAACGCGTAGAGCGTTTAACGAGTTCACAACCAATTTCATCTTCAAGGGTTTGGATGCTTCGAGTAAGCGCTGAAGTACTGATCTGGGTTTGTTCTGCGGCTTGTCTAAAATGTCTAAGATTGCCTAATGCTACGAACTGCTCGAGTTGTTCAAATCTCATGTGAAATTCCTTTTAATTTCAACTAAAACACATTTATTACGTCTTTTCCCAATAATAATACACGAAGTGGGAAAAAGAAAGTGAAGTTTTTACATTCTGATTACAAAGCTAGTCAGGATACCTGTCACGTATCTCAATAAATTGTTCCAGATTCTTTAGAAAAAGGTCAACTAATTTGGGTTCAAATTGTTTACCTTTCTCTTTGTTGACCAACTCAATCACTTTATCCAGTGGCCAAGCTGGCTTGTAACAGCGCTCGCTTCCTAGTGCATCAAAGACATCAGCCAGTGCTGTGATCCTACCAACAATGTCTATTTGCTCTGCTTTTAAGCCGTTAGGGTACCCTGAACCATCCCACTTTTCATGATGTTGATGAGCGATTAATGCGCCACATTGCAAAATTTCATTTGTTGAATTTTTTAAGATTTCAAACCCTTGCTGCGCATGGGTCTGCATAATTATCCATTCTTCATCAGTGAGTTTTCCGGGTTTATTTAGGATTTGATCTGGAATACTGATTTTGCCAATATCATGAAGTGGAGAGGCCAATTTAATGATCTCTGCTTGGTAGTTAGAAAGCCCATATAACTGCGCCAGCAGCATACTATAATGTGCCACTCGTTTTACATGGGAGCCCGTTTCTTTTGAGCGTTTTTCAACGGCTTCTCCCAGAATGTAAGAAAGCTCTTTTTGAGAGTCTTTGACGGTTTCACGCAACTTTAAGTTGTCGTAGGCTAGTGCGATATTGTTTGCAAAAAATTCAAGTAGCTGAAAGTCCATACTCTGAAGATCGCTATCCTTACTCACATAAAGCATCGTTTCACTTCCTTCTCGTGACGGGAAGTAACCAATATATTCGTTACGGGTTTTGAGCGATGCTTTTTTATTATGTGTTTCGATAAACAGGTTTTGTACGTTTTCAGGCAAAGTAACGTGACTTGGCTCTACGCCAGCTCCTGAGGCTGCAAGTAGTTTAAACTTTGTCGGTTCGTTGGCTTGGTGATTTACCGCTGCTGCACAGTATATTTCCGAGTCAGATAATCCCATTACAGCGGATACATGGGATAATATAGTTGATGCAAAATCCTGAATATTGCTACACTTCAAAAAATTAGAGGATGCATCAATAATGCGTTCAAGTCCCATTTTGTGCTTTTCTATGGTTTGAATATCCCGATGAGCGCGTAAAGCGGAATAGAGTAGTGTTTTGAGTTTGACGGCTGTAAGCTCAGTTTTGTTTTTATAGTCATTAATATCGTAGTCACGAATGACTGATTCTTCCGGGGCTTCACCTGGCTGGCCTGTGCGCAGGACTAGTCGAATATCAAAGTTTGCTAACTCATTGCGAATATATCGCACCAAATCAAGTCCTGCATGATTACTTTCCATCACGACATCAATGAGACCTACAGAGATATTCTGCTCGGCAGCTAAGATGACTTTTGCTTCCTGTGCGGAGTAGGCGTGATGAAATCTCAGCGCTTTATTCTCAAATTTGAAGCCAGATAATACCAATTTGGTCACTTGGTGAATATCTTCTTCATCATCTACAACTAGAATATCCCAGTAAGTATCGGCCATTTTATTTGTAGGGCTTTCTTGCACTTCATCTGAGAACAAAAATCCGCTCACAGATCGCTCCTCTTTTTTATGCTGACTCAACGTTAGTATAGTCGGCAGTAACAAGGCCGCTAATCTTGTTGAGGTTTTTTCTCGATATTTTGCAATTCTAGTTCGATTGCATCGCAAGAAATGTGGATTTCATAAAGAGAAAGTAGCAATGACAGGGTCAAGCTACACAGGCTCGCACCAAATAATGTAACGCCAAGTAGGGATATTTCAAGAAATAAGGCAAACATTGAAGATGTGCAAAGTAAAAACGCGATTACGCCCCATACTTGCATTCGTCTGATCAGTCTAATTCGTTTTCTTAAATTTTCGATTTGCGCTTTAACCAAGGTTCTTATGGTGTCGCCTTCTCGGGCGTTTAATTCACGGATCAATTGTGCGAGTACCAAAAAACGATTGGTATAGGCGAGTAGCAATAAAGAAATTGCTGGGAATAATAGGCCCGGTGTTGTTAGAGTCATAATTGTATTTTAATGAAGTAGCTTGATGTTTAAGTGTGATGACAATGAATGATTTTATCAAGAAACAAATGAGCACATTGAGTGCGAATTCAATAGTGAAGATAATGCAATGAGTGAACAGTCTTTTCATTGGGTGCAATTGTGCGCTATCAGTGGCTTTGTTGAAGCGCATTTACTCAAAGGGCAACTAGAGCAAGCGAATATTCAGGTTCGCTTACAAGGTGAGCATTTATCAGGTGCAATTGGTGAAATTCCAGCAGATCAAGCTGCTATCAAGCTCTTTGTTTATGCAATAAAATTACCCGAGGCTCAGGAAATATTGGTAAACTATAACAAATCACGTCATCGCAGTGCTGCCGAACTGTCGGATTGGCTATGTAACCACTGTGCAGAATTAAATGGACCAGCGTTTGAATATTGCTGGCAATGTGGAAATAAGCATGAGCAAAGCAAATAACTTTCAAAGAATTAGAGAGTTAAATTATCTTCAAAAGGCAGTCTTAGGCGCTGCTATTATTGAGCGTATGTTGCCAAATTATTCACTATTTAGTGAGGCAACGGGTTTTGGCGACGAGCAAGTACTCAGAAATGCGCTGAATTTAATTTGGGAGAAAATATTACTGCCAAAGAGCAAAATTAGCTTAGAGAAGCTGGTTGAAAAGGTAGAACCAAATGTACCTGAGCTCAGTGAGTTTGATATGTTTGGTACCTATCCCGCAATCGACGTAGCGACTGCGCTGTTAGGCATGTTACAAGGCCTGATGACAAAAGATGAACATGAGTTTGTAAGTGTTGCCAAAATTTCTCAGGCAACGGTAGCTAAATACATCGAGTTTATGTTGATGGCGGAAGATATATCTCCTACGAATGAGTTAGTGCGTGAGCACCCGCAGATGCAGTATGAAATTGAAATCCTCGCTGAGCTTATCGAACATGTGGAAAATATGGGGCGTATTAGCAGCGAATCGGTGAAGTCGCTAAAGGCCTTGGCACTAGCTGACGGCCAAACAAATATTGGTTTGGAACTTGAGTAGTTGATTTCGTATAATCAGCGGCTGCAGTAAAGAGTTTGGAGAAAGTAACTTGCGTATTTTGGGTATAGAATCCTCATGTGATGAGACGGGTATTGCTATTTATGATGATGAGCAAGGTCTGTTGGCACATCAATTATATTCTCAGGTAAAAGTACACGCCGATTATGGTGGGGTAGTGCCTGAACTTGCTTCTCGTGATCATGTACGCAAAACAATTCCCCTTATTGAAGCTGCTTTCGCGCAAGCGGGTTGTGGTCCTGAAGACCTTGACGGCATTGCTTATACCGCAGGGCCGGGCTTGGTCGGTGCTTTGTTGGTTGGCACTTCAATTGGTCGCTCGCTAGCGTTTGGTTGGGGGATCCCAGCCGTTGCCGTACATCATATGGAAGGCCATTTGCTTGCCCCAATGCTTGAAGACGATAAACCAGAGTTCCCATTCGTTGCGCTGCTAGTCTCTGGTGGCCATACCATGATGGTCAAAGTCTCAGGTATCGGTGAGTATGAGGTACTTGGTGAGTCAGTGGATGATGCCGCTGGTGAAGCATTTGATAAAACTGCCAAGCTACTCGGTCTTGATTATCCTGGTGGTCCAATGCTTGCGAAAATGGCGACACAGGGCCAAGCGGGGCGATTTACTTTTCCAAAACCGATGACAGACAGACCAGGTCTGGATTTTAGTTTCAGTGGATTAAAAACCGCAGCGGCAAACACGATTCGTAATGAAGGCGATGACGAGCAAACGAAAGCAGATATCGCCCATGCCTTTCAAACTGCGGTCGTCGAAACGCTAGCGATTAAATGCAAGCGGGCACTGAAAGAAACAGGCATTAAAAGCCTAGTGATTGCAGGTGGCGTCAGCGCCAATACTGAACTTAGGCAAAAGCTTGAGCGCATGATGCTTGGTATGAAAGGGCGAGTTTATTACCCGCGCACTGAATTTTGTACAGACAATGGGGCGATGATAGCTTATGCAGGAATGCAGCGCCTAAAAGCAGGTCAGCATGCGCCACTTGATATGAAGACTAAACCGCGTTGGCCGCTGGATAGTCTAGAAAAAGTCTAGTCTTTAGACTTTTTCCCCACCTTGGGCTCTTTACCACTTAAGAGCCTTTTAATATTTGCCCTATGACGAATAATAATCACCACAGTTAAAAAGCTTACCGGCACCGTATAAAGCGGTTTTATCCACCACGTGTAGAGTGGAGCAGCTGCGACTGCGACAATCGCTGCGAGTGAAGAATAGCGTGTTAGCGCTAGCACCACGAGCCAAGTACTGATCAATAACCCACCCAATGACAAGCCGATGGGTAATAGCGCGCCGAATGCTGTTGCTACTGCTTTACCACCGTTAAAGTGGAAGAAAATAGGATAAATGTGACCAAGGCATGCGCTTACGGCTATTGCACCTAGCCATACAGGCTCTATTTTCAGAAAGTAGGCTCCCCACACTGGGATGGTTCCCTTTAGAATATCGAAGACGAGCACCAGCGCAGCTGGGATCTTTCCTCCCAACCTTAATACATTGGTTGCGCCCGGATTATTAGAACCATTAAAGCGTGGATCTGGTAGGTTGAATAACCGACACACCAGAATCGCTGAGGAAATCGATCCCAATAAATAAGCACATACGCACATTAAACTGATTAACACTGTCTTCCTTATTTTTTATTGCGTTGTTTTGGGCTATGATCGGCGGTCTTAAGTCCTGCACAGATCGCGAGTTGCGATTAGAAAATGCGGGTGAATTACAGCGATAAACATGTTTGGAGTTTACATGGATAAAGTCTATATCTCACAGCTACACGTCGAAGCCATAATAGGAGTGTACGACTTTGAAAAAGAAAGTAAACAAAGCCTTTACTTTGATGTTGAGATGTTGACCGATATTAGCGCTGCTGCTCGTCATGATGATATTAATTTGGCGGTTGATTATGCCAAAGTGAGTGAGCGTATTATTGCGCATACCCAAGCAAAACCAGTTGAGCTATTAGAAACCTTAGTTGAACAACTTGCTGCAATGATCCTAAATGAATTTAATGTACAACAAGTGCTTATAAAAGTGAGTAAACCTGCTGCCGTGCCACAAGCACAAACGGTTGGTGTAGAAATTGTGCGTAAGAAGTAGAATTATCATGGCACAAATTTTTATCAGCCTCGGCTCAAATATAGAAAAAGAAAAAAACTTGCTGAGTGGCTTGAGCGTATTGATAGAACACTTTCCCGATTTTCAACATTCAAGTGTTTTTGAGAGTGAAGCCGTCGGGTTTGCAGGAAATAACTTCTATAACTCGGTCTTTGCGGCACAAACACCGCTGTCTTTAGATGAAGTGTATAAACTGCTCAAGTCGATAGAATACGATCATGGTCGTCGCTGTAGTGAAAAGAAGTTTAGTCCACGCACATTAGATCTCGATATTCTCTTTTATGACCACCTTATTTGTTCATCACCCGCTCAGTTGCCTCGGGATGAAATAACCAAAAATGCCTTCGTGCTTCAGCCATTAGCTGAACTAGCTCCTGATTTTATCCATCCTGTTGAGGGTAAAACCATTGCTCAGTTATGGCAGGAGTATCACAACCCAACTCAAAAATTATGGAAAGTGGAGTTTCCCAAGCAATGAGCTTTATTGAGATTGTCGTCCTTGCAATTATTCAAGGTCTCACTGAATTTTTACCTATTTCGAGTTCTGCCCACTTACTGCTACCTTCTCAGGTACTAGGTTGGCAAGATCAGGGTCTTGCCTTTGATGTTGCTGTTCATGTTGGGACTTTGTTGGCTGTTGTTATTTATTTTCGACAAGACATTGTCAGCCTACTGGCAGGATGGTTCAAGTCGTTCTCAGGTACGCATTCGAAAGAAAGCCGGCTGACTTGGTGTATTGTGGTTGCCACCATTCCATTCGTGATCTTAGCCCCACTACTTAAAGACATCGTAGAAGTTTATTTACGTAGTGCATGGGTGATTGCAACATCGACGATAGTATTTGGTTTACTGCTTTGGTATGCCGACGTGAAAGCGAAACAAATCAAAGACGAATTTGCCTTAAACTGGAAAAGCGCGCTGATATTGGGACTTGCGCAAATTACCGCTGTTATTCCCGGCACATCGCGTTCAGGTATTACCATCACCGCAGGTTTATTACTCGGGCTTGATAAGAAAAGCGCGGCGCGCTTTTCGTTTTTAATGTCTATTCCGGTCATTTCAATGATGGGACTGTATTACAGTTTTGAGCTTGCTACAGGCGATGAAGTGGTTGATTGGAATGCGCTATTAAGTGGTGCGGCACTGTCGTTTATCTCAGCTTATGCCTGCATCTTCTTTTTCCTGAAAATCATAGAGCGCATGGGCATGATGCCATTTGTCATTTACCGCTTGTTACTTGGGGTAGGGCTAATCGCTTTCTTGAGCCTAAGTTAATCTGGGCTTTGGATAAGTCAGCAAGGTTAACAGAAAAGCCAGCTTGATGGAGCTGGCTTAGACTGCATTAAGCAATTTGCTTTTCCGCAAGGCATAATTCCATGGTCGCTTTTAATAGTCTATAAAGGTTTATCGACGCGTCAATTTCTTCTTTGCGGTTTGTTAAGCTCTCAATATTTAAGCCCAGCGAAATATCTAGATGTGAGCAGCTTTTTAAGATTTGATCTAGATTCTCTCTACAAATACGAATTGACTCACTTAGTGTGTTTTCCGAATCTAACATGCGCCATTTGGTTGCTTCAGGTACTGAGATCCCCAGCCACTCCATAAACTGCAAGGTCTTTTCTCCACCACATGGAGTAAAGGTAAGAATAATGCGTTTTGGTGTTTGCCCTTGCTGTTTACAAGTGCGGGCATAACTTGTGATTAGATCTATGGTTGCCTGAGCGTCATACACCGCTTGTGATACAAAGAACTGGCAGCCTTGCTCTGTTTTATCAATTAATCTTTCGTGTTCATTGCGCTTACTGGCGTGACGTTCTGCGATGGTTACACCACCCAAGAAAAAGTCATCTTGGTGATGCTTCAATACATCATAGGCTTCAGAAAGCGGTAACTTAATATCGCCTTGTGAAGACGGACTGCCCACTAATACTAGATTGTTTAACCCATATTGCTGTTTGGTGCTGCTTAACCAATTGCCAAAAGCTTCACTATCGCGCTGTGCCACACTTTTATACGTAATTACATCAAGGTGTGATAATTCGCGGATCAACTGGCTATATTCACACGGATCAACGGTGTGCTTAAAAGGAAATGGACGTGGTACTTGAGTACGGCTGCTTTCATCTTGAATGTCATAGATGATCACGCCGTCGTATTCAATCTCATGTAAACGACCCAAAAGCTTAGCGGCAATTGATTTTAACTGCTCTGGGTCAGTGCCAATCTTAGGTGGTGTGGTACCAATTAAATATACCCCTTGGTTAGGGTCAATGATTTTCTCTTGAAGCGTTAAAGCCATAATCCTCATTCCACAAAAGCATTTCTGTATCTCTTTATTAATATAGCAGCCATTTAGACGTCTAGATAGATTTTTTAATGAAAGAATTTCAATAATTATGAATTTATCTCAAGCACTCTAATCAAAATTTCATATTTGTTTACACATTAGGATGGTAAATCACCTTGGAAATTAGCGAATTAGTATGGCTTTGGGGCATAATCAGGAGGTTTACTAACGTAAGTGAACACGACTTACTTAGAATAAAAAATATGATTAGGACCAAATTCATGAAATTCAAATTACTAGCAACCAGCTTTGCCGTAAGCTTAGCGCTTAGTGGCTG
Source organism: Pseudoalteromonas galatheae (assembly GCF_005886105.2). Lineage (NCBI taxonomy): Bacteria > Pseudomonadati > Pseudomonadota > Gammaproteobacteria > Alteromonadales > Pseudoalteromonadaceae > Pseudoalteromonas > Pseudoalteromonas galatheae. Next base: position 2,942,597 of record NZ_PNCO02000001.1, on the reverse strand, counting down.
TGCAGCGACGAATTCAGACCAAGCTCAACAGTCAGCTGTAAGTACTCAAGCTGCCCAATCCAATAAAGTATTCGCCCAAGATTATGTTTTGGAAGAGCTAGAAAACGGCCTTCGCGTCATGGTAGTTAAAACTAACTATCCTGATGTGGTATCGCTACAAATTCCGGTTTCTGTTGGTTCGCGTAATGAAGTAGAAGCGGGTAAAACCGGCTTTGCTCACTTCTTTGAGCATATGATGTTCAAAGGCTCAGAAAAGTATCCACAAGACGTTTATTCGGACATTTTGAAAAATTCAGGTGTTGATAATCGTGCCTACACCACCAATGATTACACGAACTACCATTTAAATTTCTCAAAGCAGCATTTAGATAAAGTATTAGAAATCGAAGCGGATATCTTTCAAAACCTAACTTACAGTGAAGAGCAGTTCCGCACCGAAGCATTAACCGTGAAAGGTGAATACCTTAAAAATAACGCCAGTCCAATTCGAAAGCTACTTTCTGCGGTAAGAAAAGAAGCATTTGACAAACATACCTATAAACACACGACAATGGGCTTTTTTGAAGACATCGAAGCAATGCCAGATCAAATGGCCTATGGTAAAACCTTCTTTGAGCGTTTTTACAAGCCAGAATACGTATCGCTTGTCATTGTGGGTGACGTAGATCCAAAAGAAACCATGGCTATGGTGAAAAAGCATTGGGGTAATTGGAAAAAGGGTGACTACCAAGCTGATATTCCTGTTGAGCCAAAGCAAGAAAAAGCGCGTTATGTTCACGAAAAATATGATGGCTTACCGGGCCACTGGTTGCTAGTTTCGTATAAAGGCGCTGCATGGGAGCCGAAGAAAAAAGACCGTGCGGCACTCGATCTCATCTCGCAGCTATATTTCTCTGAAAACTCAGCGCTGTATCAAGAGCTTGTGGTAGACAAACAGCTTGCAAGCCAAATGTTTACTTATAATCCTGAAACCAAAGACCCTGGTCTTCTGCATGTTTTCGTTAAAGTAGAAGACGAAAAGGATTTGGCAACCGTGCGTGATGCAATCAATAACACTTACGCAAAAGCACGTACCGAGCTGGTAGATGAAAACAAACTTGCTGCACTTAAATCAAACCTAAAGTACAGCTTTATTAACGGCCTTGACTCATCACAATCTATTGCTTCGACACTCGCGCGCTACATGCACTTTGAGCGTGACCCTGAAGTGATAAATGAGCTATATGCAAGTGCTGATAAAGTCACTGCAAAAGATATTCGTGATATTGCCAATAAATACTTTGTGGACAGCAGCCGCACCACGGTGACTATGTCTGCACTTGAGTCTGTTTCTGGTTTTGATAAGGAAGTTAACTTAGATAAATTAGTCGCAAAAATGGACAAGCCAGTTACGCGCCATTTCAACGTGTTAGACAAGACCAATAATTCACCGCTGGTAGATGTGAATTTTCTTTTTTACACAGGTGCTGCCGCAGATCCTGAGGGTAAAAAAGGTCTTGCTGCGCTTACTGCGGCTATGATTGCCAAGGGCGGAAGTGAGTCGCAATCATACAAAGAAATTCAAAAGGCGCTGTACCCGATCGCTGGTAGCTTTGGTTATCAAATCGATAAAGAAATGATTTCTTTACGTGGTCGTATTCACAAAGACAATGCTGATCAATGGTATGGCATTGTGAGCCAGCAGCTCTTGAGCCCAGGGTTCAGAGAAGATGATTTTAAACGTCTGAAAAAAGAGCTAATTGATGGCATCAAGGCTGGTTTGAAAGCGTCAAATGATGAAGAGCTAGGTAAAGAAGTGCTTTATCACGAGCTGTACAAAGGCCATCCATACGAAAGCTATAACTTTGGTGATTTATCAGACTTGGAAGCAATTACTCTAGATGACGTTAAGGCTTTTTACGCTCAGCAGTTTACTCAAGCTAAACTCAACGTGGGTATCACAGGTGCACTCGATAAACAGCTAAAAGAAGCGATGTTTAACGACCTTGCGGCTTTACCTAAAGGCGAAGAAGCGCGTTTACAAGTGCCTGATGCCCCTAAGTTATCAGGTCATCATGCAACCATCGTAGAAAAGAATGCAAAATCAACAGCGGTCTCTTTTGGTTTTCCAATCGACACAGTTCGTAGCAGCAAAGACTGGGCTGCGCTTTGGTTAGTGCGTTCATACTTTGGTGAGCACCGCAGTTCAAATAGCCACTTGTACCAGCGTATCCGTCAGGTTCGTGGTATGAACTATGGTGACTACGCTTATATTGAATACTTCCCTCGTGGTATGTTCCAAACTAAGCCTGATGCAAACCTAGGTCGTAGTGAGCAAATTTTCCAAGTTTGGTTGCGCCCACTTCGTTCTAACAACGATGCCCATTTTGCAACGCGTACGGCATTGTTTGAACTCGATAAGCTGATCAAAGAAGGGATGAGCCAAGCAGACTTTGAAGCAACACGTAACTTCTTAATCAACTTTGTGCCGCAATTGGTGGCGAGCCAAGATAGGCAGCTAGGTTATGCACTTGATAGCCAGTTCTATAATACCGACGAATTTGTTGCCTATGTAACAAAGCAGCTAGCGTCGCTGTCTGTTGAAGACATCAACCGTGTTATCAAAGAGAATTTGCAAACCGAAGATATTCACTATGTGTTTATCACAGGTGATGCGAAAGATATGGCGAAGCGTCTAAGTGCTGAGCAGTCATCTCCTATGACTTATAACACGAAAAAGCCTGACGCATTACTGGCTGAAGATGCTGAAATTGCTACATACCCGCTAAATATTCCAAGTAAGAATATTAAAACGTTAGATGTAGAAAAAGTGTTTGAATAACGATTATTCAGCTTAATAAAAAATGGCGGCTAAAAATTTAGCCGCCATTTTTTTGTGTCAAAACCACGCGTAATTTTAGCTTATGGTGTTGAACCACTCCACTGTAGCGGCTATCCAAATTAACGAACTAATTAATAGTGTCAATGTCACGGCCGCTGATGCCATATCTTTTGCACGACCAGATAGCAAGTGGTGCTCGGTACTCACTCTATCTGTCAGCGCTTCGATTGCTGAGTTGATAAGCTCGATGACTAATATCAGCAATACGCTACCAACCAATAAGGCCCATTGAGCAATACTTTGTGCCAATATGATTGATAAAGGAAGACTCACCACCAGTAACCACGTTTCTTGTCTAAATGCCGACTCTTCTTTGTATGCCGCTTTCATTCCTTTCGCTGAGCAATGCGTTGCTTTGATTATTCGCGCAAGCCCTGTGCCATTTGGTTTGTTGGTATCCGTTGTCTTGATCTTTATCGACATATTCGCGATCCTGCGTTGGTAGTGTTCAATGGGGCGTTATTATACGAAGATCTGTCTAGTTCGACAGTACTAAATTGTAAGAATCTTTGGTCTAATTTGGTGCATTTAAAACGGTATTAAAATATGTTGGTTATTAGATATAACCAAGAGTTTGAAGTCTGATTTTTTATAATACATGACACTTAATGACTCTAAGCGTTACACTATGAGCAGTATCAGTATTATCGGAAGTTTGTCACATGAGACATGAGATTTGGAATAAGTTACGCGAAGAAGCCAATGAATTGGTTGCTCGCGAACCATTACTTGCTAGTCACGTTTACTCGAGTATTTTAAATCACGAGTGTCTTGGTTCTGCATTAAGCTTTATCGTTGCAAATAAATTGGCGGATGCCGTGGTGTCAGCATTTACAATTCGTGAGCTATTCGATCAAGCCTTTGTGCACTGCGATACCATGCTGACTCATGTTGCACATGATATAAAAGCCGTTAAAGATCGCGACCCGGCTGCCGATAGTTATCTCAACGTAATCTTAAATCTGAAAGGTTTTCATGCAATCCAAGCACATAGATTGGCATACTGCCTCTGGCGTCAAGACAGAAAGGAGTTGGCTCGCTTTATACAGAGTAGAACCTCTGAAGTATTTGGTGTTGACATCCATCCTGCTTGTAAAGTCGGTCATGGTATTATGTTTGACCATGCGACTGGTATAGTTATTGGTGAAACCGCAGTTATTGAAGACAATGTTTCTATCCTGCAATCAGTCACACTGGGTGGTACGGGTAACGAGCAGGGGGACCGTCACCCGAAAATTCGTGCCGGCGTATTGATTGGTGCGGGTGCCAAAGTACTTGGCAACATTGAAGTAGGAGAGGGCGCTCGAATTGGAGCCGGTTCCGTTGTGCTTAGCCCTGTTGCACCGCATACCACTGTGGTGGGCGTTCCAGCTAAGGTGGTTGGTAAGCCGTCGTGCCCATGTCCTGCTGAGAGTATGAACCAAAACTTCTTAGAAGACGATGATAGGCTCGAAAATGAGTCTATCACTTCGGCGATGCTGTAAGGTTATTAGATTAAAAATGGGGAAATCACTTCCCCATTTTTATACCCTCTTATTGGGTTGCTTTTACCGTAGACACCACCTCACCATCAGCAAGTTGTGTGATTATCGGCTTTTCTGGGTCGACATCCGCCACAGACTTAATCACTTTATCTTCCTGCTTGGCAATACTATAACCCCGAGCTAACACCGCCAGTGGGCTGACGCTGTCTAGTTTTGCGCTTGATACCGCGAGTTGATGTCTTTGTGTGTTAAGCTTTTGCTCCATTGCATACTGCAACTTATCACCGAGTTGTGCGACCAATTGCTTGAATTGAGCGATCCTTTGCTCTGGATGTAATCGGTCAAATCTATGCTGCAGTAGATGAAATTGCGATTGCTTTTGACGTAAGTGATGGGCTTGAGCACGAATTAATCGCTGTTCTAATTCATCAACTCGCTGTGTTTGCTGCATTAGTTGATTTTTAGGATGTTGTAGCTGCAGTCGGGCTTCAAAGTTTGCCAAACGCTGTGATGCACCTTCAAGGCGACGTTTAAAAGCTTGATTGAGATATTGTAGTAACTGTGAAGTACGCTGTTTTAGCGCTTCAGAGTCTGGGCTCACTAATTCGGCGGCCGCCGATGGGGTTGGCGCTCTGATATCTGCGACATAGTCGGAAATGGTAGTATCTATTTCATGCCCTACTGCGCTTATCACCGGAATTAAGCTGGCAAAAATGGCCCTTGCGACTGGCTCCTCGTTAAAGCTCCATAAATCTTCTAATGAGCCGCCACCTCTACCAACGATCAATACGTCTACCTCGCGCCTAGCATTCGCCTGAGCGATTTGTTTGCAAATCTGCTGCTTGGCTTCATCGCCTTGCACTAGGGCTGGGTAAATAACGACTTGTAACTGTGGGGCGCGACGTTTGAGTACAGTCAAAATATCCTTGATGGCAGCGCCTGTCGCTGAGGTGACGACCCCCACGCGATTAATGACACTTGGCAAAGGCTTTTTGTGACTAGCCGAAAACAGGCCTTCTGCGGCTAGCTGCATTTTAAGGGCGTCAAACTGTTGCTTGAGCAAACCTTCACCGGCAGGGGCCATTTGTTCGACTATCAATTGATAGTCGCCTCGAGGCTCATACACTGATACTCTAGCTTGTACCATTACCTGCTGACCGTTGGCTGGGCGATGGTTACAATAACGATTATTACCTCGCCACATGGCTGCTTTTATCTGGGCTTTGTCATCTTTTAGAGAAAAATACCAATGCCCTGAGGCCGGAGCAACAAAGTTTGAAATTTCTCCGGTGAGTTGTACAGAGGCAAAACCTTGTTCTAAGAGCGCGCGTATTTCTCTGTTAAGTCTTGATACAGAATAGGTTTTGTTATTATTGGGGTATCCCATGTTGGCCTCCATAAAAAATTCACAGTCACTTTATCACATTTTTTGCTAAATTTTATTTACTCCCATAAGGAACGCTGATAAAATTCGCACGCAATTCCTTATACTCAGTTCACTTGAGAGAAGCCGCGAACATGCTAAGAATTGCAAAAGAAGCCCTTACCTTTGACGACGTACTTTTAGTACCAGCTCATTCAACTGTTCTTCCTCACACCGCAAACCTGAAAACGCGTTTGACACGTGGGATTGAATTAAACTTACCGCTTGTTTCCGCTTCAATGGATACAGTGACAGAAGCGCGCCTAGCGATCGCTCTGGCACAAGAAGGTGGTATTGGTTTTATCCACAAAAACATGACTATCGAAGAGCAAGCTCGCAACGTACGTAAAGTTAAGACGTATGAAGCGGGTATTATCTCTTTCCCTGTGACAGTTACTTCTGATCTTACCATTGCAGAAGCAATGGAGCTTGCACAGGACAAAGGGTTCTCAGGTTTCCCGGTGGTTGGTGCAAACAACCAACTTGAAGGGATCGTGACTAGCCGTGATATGCGTTTTGAAACTAAGCTAGAAAAAGCGGTTTCAACGGTTATGACTAAGAAAGATGACTTAGTGACAGTAAAAGAAGGGGCATCTCGTGAAGAGATCCTTGGCCTAATGCACGAACACCGTATCGAAAAGATCCTTGTGGTTGATGACGCATTTGCACTAAAAGGCATGATCACTGTTAAGGATTACCAAAAAGCGCAAGATAAACCAAATGCATGTAAAGATGAGCAAGGCCGTCTTCGTGTTGGTGCTGCTGTTGGTGTTGGTGCTGGCACTGATGAGCGTATTGCTGCTTTGGTTGAAGCGGGTGTTGATGTACTACTAATCGATACTTCTCACGGCCATTCTCAAGGCGTTATTGATCGCGTTAAAGCAACGCGCGAAACTTATCCAGAACTACAAATCGTTGCAGGTAACGTAGCAACAGCTGAAGGCGCAATTGCATTGGCTGATGCTGGTGCAGACGCCGTTAAAGTGGGTATTGGCCCAGGCTCTATCTGTACTACTCGTATCGTTACAGGTTGTGGTGTACCACAAATTACTGCGATTTCAGACGCAGTAGAAGGCCTAAAAGGTCGTGATATTCCAGTGATTGCCGACGGCGGTATCCGTTTCTCTGGTGATATCGTAAAAGCGCTAGTTGCTGGTGCTGCATGTGTAATGGTGGGTTCAATGCTGGCGGGTACTGAAGAGTCTCCTGGTGAAGTTGAACTATACCAAGGCCGTTACTACAAGTCTTACCGTGGTATGGGTTCTCTTGGTGCGATGAACCAAAAAGAAGGTTCATCTGACCGTTACTTCCAGAAGAGTGATGCTGCTGACAAACTAGTACCCGAAGGTATCGAAGGTCGCGTAGCATACAAAGGACCAATCGCAACGATTATCCATCAGCAAATCGGTGGTATTCGCAGTGCAATGGGTTTAACTGGATGTGCAACCATCGAAGAATTAAATACTAAGCCGCAGTTTGTACGTGTAACTTCTGCGGGTATGGGTGAGTCTCACGTACATGACGTGCAGATCACCAAAGAGGCGCCTAACTACCGTATGGGTTAAGCCTCAAGGCGTGTTTCTGGGCTAGCAAGTTGCTAGCCCTTATTACTTTTGATAGAGACGCAATGCGGCTTTATCCTGTTTAGTTCCTAACTAACGAGATTATCAATGAGCAAAGATATCCACGATTCCCGAATTTTGATCTTAGACTTTGGTTCGCAATACACTCAGCTAATTGCACGTCGTGTACGTGAAATTGGTGTTTACTGTGAACTTTGGGCTTGGGATGTGACAGAAGAGCAAATCCGTGAGTTCAATCCTCAAGGTATCATTCTATCAGGTGGCCCAGAGTCAACAACGCTTGAAGGTAGCCCAAAAGCACCAGATTACGTATTCGAAGCCGGTGTGCCTGTACTGGGTATCTGTTACGGTATGCAGACGATGGCAATGCAGCTTGGTGGTCAGGTACATAGCTCAGATAAAAAAGAATTCGGCTACGCAAAAGTAGAGAAAGTGGGTGACTGTAAGCTATTTGAAGCGATTGAAGATCACATCGAAGATGGTGCAGGTTACCTAGACGTGTGGATGAGCCATGGCGATAAGGTTGCTAAAATCCCAGATACATTCAAAACTTCAGCGAGAACGGATACTTGCCCTCATGCGGCAATGTCTTGGGAAGAAAAGCGTTTCTACGGTGTACAGTTCCACCCAGAAGTAACGCACACTCAGCAAGGCTTGCGTTTACTAGAGCGTTTTGCAATTGATATCTGTGGTTGTGAAAAACTATGGACGCCTGAGCAAATCATTGAAGATGCAATTGAGCGTATCAAAGAGAAAGTAGGGGATGACGAGGTTATCCTTGGGTTATCTGGTGGTGTTGATTCATCAGTGGTTGCAATGCTTATTCACCGTGCGATTGGCGACAAGCTAACCTGTGTATTTGTTGATAATGGCCTACTACGCTTGAATGAAGGCCAGCAAGTAATGGATATGTTCGGTGATAAGTTTGGTCTGAACATCATCAAGGTAGAAGCTGAAGATCGTTTCCTTAACGCGCTTAACGGTTTAAATGATCCTGAAGACAAACGTAAAGCAATTGGTCACACCTTTATTGAAGTATTCGATGAGCAAGCCAGCCAGCGCGTAAACGCGAAATGGTTAGCGCAGGGTACAATTTACCCTGATGTTATCGAATCGGCAGCATCTAAAACCGGTAAAGCGCATGTGATCAAATCTCACCACAATGTGGGTGGATTACCTGAAGATATGGAGCTTGGTCTGGTTGAGCCACTGCGTGAACTATTTAAAGATGAAGTTCGCAAGATTGGTCTAGAGCTTGGCCTACCGTATGACATGCTTTATCGTCACCCGTTCCCAGGTCCAGGTCTTGGTGTTCGTGTACTTGGCGAAATCAAGAAAGAATACTGTGACTTACTGCGCCGTGCTGACGCTATCTTCATTGAAGAACTACATAAAGCGGATCTATACCACAAAGTATCTCAAGCATTTGCTGTGTTCCTACCAGTACGCTCTGTTGGCGTGATGGGTGATGCACGCAAATACGACTGGGTGATCTCACTACGTTGTGTTGAAACTATCGACTTTATGACGGCACGTTGGTCACACCTACCATACGAGCTACTAGGCCACGTTTCAAACCGTATCATCAATGAAATTGATGGTATTTCTCGCGTGGTTTACGATGTATCAGGTAAGCCGCCAGCGACAATCGAGTGGGAATAGACTTGGTTGTAAAAACCTAACCTAGCTTTCGTTAGATTAATAAAAGGCCAGTCAGTATTTCTGACTGGCTTTTTTTATGAATTCTTACTTTCTTAAAAAACCTTGCGGAGGTATTTTGTTTCTTCGTAGTGATGTTTATAGTGATGCTGGCCTGCTATTTTTTGGAGGCCGTGGCTACACAGCACCGCATTTCACATATATCAAACCGATTATGGTGAAGCTGTAACTTGTTTCTGAACATAAACGTTTTAGGTCGCCGGCTTTATTAGGCGAATTTCGCATAAAAATTTCTATGGGCTAGCGCTTGCCTAACCGGCGAAAAATAGCAGGCTACAATTAGCGACAAAGGAGCGCAAGCCTGCTGTTTTGCGTCCTTTGGTTTAGGCACTTGTGTACGCCCGACATGGGCATTAACTAATGAGGTGAAAGTCCTCTGTAGGAAGATCACCGTTTAAATAACTGATTGTTATTAAAAGATAACTACTAGCGAATGGCAAGTGCAAATCCGCGAGGGTTTGTATGGAGGAAGCCGCTAGCAAAATTGCGAGCTGATGAACAAAAACATCATACTAGGCGTAGGCTGAAGACGAGTTAGCACAAGATAACGAAGTCACGTGATCTAACGGCCACCGTAAATGATGCAGTTGTGCAATGAAAGTTAATGTTCTTATTCGGGGAGAGCTGGATGACATGCGGCCTGCGCTATCGCTGCGGAAAATACCAGTAAGTGGCTGGTCAATCAACCCCTTGGCGTTGCTATTTGGTTGCGAAATAGTCTACGAGCGAAACCACTGCAACACCCACCGATACGCACGCAGCGCAATTTAGAGCAATTTATTTTGTGATTATCCAGCAGTCAGCAGACGGCATAGTAGCCAAACACCCATCGTAATGGATGAGACACGGTGAAGGCCTGAACATTTAACCGAAGGAATACTTCATGTCTTACTTACATAACTATACGCCACAGCCCTGTGGTTCTGATATGCAGCGTAATGCAGTGCAATCAACCTTCAACTTTGATTTATTCGGACACGTTTTATCAAACGATAACCTTCAACGCGCATGGAAGCAGGTTAAAGCCAACAAAGGCGCAGCGGGTGTGGATGGTATGAAAATAGCCCAATTTATCGACTGGGCAAAACAACACTGGCAACAGTGCAAAGCTCAACTCGAAAATGGGACTTATCGTCCTCAGCCGGTCAAACGCGTTGAAATTGATAAACCCGATGGTGGAAAGCGGCAACTCGGAATACCCACCGTGGTCGACCGAGTTATCCAGCAAGCCATTACTCAGGTTTTATCGCCCATCATTGATAACACATTTTCAGATAACAGCTTTGGTTTTCGTCCTAACCGTAACGGCCAACAAGCTGTGAAGCAAGTTCAACAAATCATTAAATCTAAACGCAATATTGCGGTAGATGTCGATTTGTCAAAGTTCTTTGACCGAGTCAATCACGACTTATTGATGCGAAATTTATCACGTCATGTCAAAGATAAACGCTTGATCAAACTCATTGGCCGTTATCTCAGAGCTGGAATTGATGACAATGGCACGCTAATTCCGAGTTTAGAAGGAGTACCGCAAGGCGGCCCTCTTTCTCCTTTATTATCCAACATTATGTTGGATGATTTAGACAAAGAATTGGAGCAACGAGGTCACCAATTTGCCCGTTACGCTGATGATTTTATAATCTTAATAAAATCAAAACGTGCGGGCGAACGTGTACTTGCCAGCGTTACTCGGTTCCTTGAAACTAAACTCAAATTGCTTGTTAACACGGATAAAAGTCAGGTGGTTAAAACCACACAAAGTAAATTCTTAGGGTTTACCTTTAAACGTGGTGCAATCAAATGGCATGACAAAACCCTGCATAAATTTAAGCGACAGGTACGCATTCTAACTAACCGTAATTGGGGCGTGAGCATGCAATATCAGTTGTTTAAATTAAGCCAATATCTAAGCGGATGGATCAATTATTTTGGTATTGCAAACGCATACCAGCAATGTGTTGACCTAGACCACTGGATAAGGCGCAGGATCAGGATGTGCTACTGGCGACAATGGCGAAAACCGAGAACTAAAGTGAGAAACCTGATGAAGCGTGGAGTTCATGTGCAAGCAGCCGTTGCCTGTGGCATCACAAGTAAAGGGCCTTGGCGCAGTTCCAAAACACCCGGTATTCAACAGGCTTTAAGCTTAAATTATCTGAAAAACGAGGGACTATATTCACTCAGAGACGGATGGATAAAAGTGCATTACCCAAACGGGTAATCTGTTAGATGAAACGCCCTGTGCGGACCCGCATGCAGGGTGTTGTGGGGGCTGAGGGCTAGATACCCTCGGCTACCCGATTAGGTAACCAACTACCCCGACATAAACAGAACCAAGATAGATAACACAAATATTGCATTAGCTTTCCAAACACTGTTCTTTTTTGCGAACTTTAGAACTGATAAACCAGCTAAAATGGAGGTTAGTGTAATGAGAACAAACTTCAAGCTATGCGCAACATATGCTTGGTGTGTTTTATATTTCATTCCACCATTTGACACCATTGCTTCAGATCCGAACCTATATTCTTCAATCATTTTCGGCTGCTCTATAATTCCGAGCATGTAATATTCCCAGCCTACAACTAACAGCAATACCGATAGATAGGCAAAAAGTAGGGAAAATAAAATTTTGCTCAAAGCTCTCATGGTTACCTAACAATTTAGTATTTATGCGACACGCAGTTTGTGTTGCATAATCGCTTGTTGGACTGAGCCGCTACCCGCTCGATGTCTCAGAGTTGGTGTTATTTATGCTAAGGGAATTTGCTTTTTGGAGGCTCTCACTTTCCTAGCTAGTGTATTCAGTTTAGCTAGTGTTATGTAAGCTTTCCCTGCATTGCTCAGCGCTCATTATGTATTCATTACACCTAAATTTACCTTAATAAGCAATTATATTTTTTAGCGTACAGAGGCCGCTAGCCTGAGCAATTAAGCAGGTTAACTAATTGATTTTGAGCAGCTATCAAGCTGCTAACTCGTTCGGTCTACTTTGGTCGGTGTTGCATCTAACTTGAATACGCCAATTAGCCGCAAGATACCTACCTTACAATGCTGACAAGGCCAATTCGGTATCAATGTCACATTTTCTGTCTTTGGCTTCTCCATTTATGCTTTAATGCGTTTTAGAATGTACTGCGATGAGTTGGAGGCACAAGATGGATAGGATTACCTCGGGTCCGCGACGGCTGAGTGTTGAAGAGATACAAGAGCTTCGTCTTGGTATGCAAGACGAAGCTTGGGCCAAAGCTGAACTAAAGCGCCGATCAGCAAAAAATCAAAAAAGTTCTGCGCATGGTATAGGTGATGGTATCGAGAACAGCTAGCTTTCTAGCTAGCTGCTATGTAGATATATTTTTCTTCTGTGATCTTCGAGTGGGAATAATGACTCTAAAATGAGTTAGCACCCCGCTTAAGAAAAGGGCGAATATGATAAATATTCGCCATTTTGCTTGTTTTAGAAGCAGTTGAATCAAAAAAGTGATTTTTTCACTTTACCTTTCAAAAAAGCGCTTTATAATGCGTCGACATTGCAGGGGCGTAGTTCCAATTGGTAGAACAGCGGTCTCCAAAACCGATGGTTGCGGGTTCGAGTCCTGCCGCCCCTGCCACTTCTTATTTTGCACTTCGCATTTTTTCAAAGTAAACTCCCTTAAAAAAGTAAACTGCTTAGCCATGAATCCGATTTACGCAGATATTCTTGATATTGTACCGCTAAAGCTAAATTCTACATTTGCACATCTTGACCCTAACGCTGTTGTTGCTACTGATGTGAATGAGCTTCAGCAAATAGCTTTACCGACTGTTTTGTTGCAGGACTTTGAATTGGCAATGGGTAGAAAAATTGAGGTTGTCATGGGCAACACGATTGCACTTGAGAATAACCAGTTAAGTTTGCCGAGTGCACAACTAAGTACGGCTCAAAAGCGTGAGTTGTGGCAATTAATCTGGAGTCAGCAAGATGCAAGTTAAGCAAGGTGGTTTACTGCAGTTTCCACTTAATGAGATTATGCAAGTAGAGCAAGCTTGTCATGCTTTTCCTTGGAGTGAGAAAACCATGCAGTCTTGCCTTCACGGTCGTTACTTTAACACGGCTATTGTCGATGGTAATGCGCTGGTGGGCTTCTACGTTGCAGAGCGTGCGGGCCCAGACTTAACCTTGATGGATATTTGTATTCGTCCTAACTACCAAGGGAAGGGCTACGCGAAGCCATTAATGGAAGATTTATTAGCGCAAGCGGAGACCTTGCAGGCAGAAAATATCTTCCTTGAAGTAAGAGCGTCAAACACTGCAGCAATCGCGTTATATCATCGCTATGGCTTTGTCGAAATGGGCTTGAGAAAAAACTATTACCCGAGCGCGAGTGGTCGTGAAGACGCCATGCTCATGGCTTTACCATTAGCCTAAGTGACTATTATCCGTTGGCTGGTCTATTGATAGTGTATAGCGCATAGCCTCAGTGAGCTTAAGCAAATAGTAATGGCGGTTACTGTTTTGTGTTTTTTGCAAACTTGTTTCTAGTTCTCCTGCGGCTTCATGAATACTCATAAAGCCAAAGCAACCTGCGCTGCCTTTGATGCTATGTGCCAGCGATCTTAAAGATTCCCACTCCTGTGCTTCATAGAGCTTTTGTAATTCATCAAGCTGAGATGGTAACTTTTCAACGTAATTTCGGCTAATCTGCAAGAACTTTTCGGTTTGTAGCAAAGCATCCCAAGAAGATGATTTATTATTTTGAATTTCAAGATACTGAAGTAGTAATTTGCCCAATAGCTCTTTATCTATAGGCTTGCCGAGTGTTGCATCACATCCGGATTTAATATGGTTGTCTATATCATGTTTCATCACGTTTGCGGTAAGTGCGATGATTGGTCCATCATACGCTGCATGTCTAAGCATTTGTGTTGCTTCTTCGCCACCCATGACGGGCATTTGCATATCCATTAGGATCAGCTGATAGTCCTCAACCAGCGCCATTTCAACGGCTTCAGCACCGTTATTAGCAATATCAGGAACTATGCCCCAGTTAGACAGTAGCAGCGTAATAAGCTCTTGGTTGTCAGGGTTATCCTCAGCGACTAATACTTTGGCATCGAACTCTTTCACTGCAGCGACCGCTGTTTTATCTTCTTCAGGCTGCTTTCTTCGTTCCAGCGCATTAAGCCAAGTAAATGTGCGGTTACGGAAGTTACCTGAAACTTCAATCGAAAATAAGCTGCCAGCACCCGGTTGGCTTTGAACATGAACATCACCACCAAGCAACTGAGCTAAGTTTTTAGAAATACAAAGGCCAAGCCCCGTGCCCCCGAAACGTCGAGTCGTGGTTGTATCTGCCTGCTCAAAAGGTTTAAAAGCACGTTGTAGCTCACTTTGTGACATACCAATACCTGTATCTTTAATACTAAAGATAAACATCTCCGATTCTGGCTTAAATTCTACTTTGAGGTGAACGCCACCGTACTCGGTAAACTTCACCGCATTTGTCGCGATATTAAGCAATATTTGCTTTAAACGGGTAATATCTGTGTAGAGTTTGTTAGGTAACGGTAGGACAAACTCGGTGGAAAAGTTAAGTAGCTTCTCATTGGTCATTGGCTCAATGATGGATTCAACATCATTGATGAGCGGCATAAGTATGACTTCTGACTCTTCAACATCTAGTTTTTCAGCTTCAATTTTCGAGAGGTCTAAGATGTTATTAATTAGCTCTAGAAGATGTTTAGAGTTCCTTAAAATGGTGTCTAGATGCTGGTTCGCAGTTATTGAGTCTGGATGCTGTATCAGTTGTTCGGTAAAGCCCATAATTGCGGTGAGAGGGGTACGGATTTCATGACTCATATTGGCTAAAAATCGACTCTTAAGTTGGTTAGCCTGCTCGGCTTCAACGATAGCCACTTCAAGTTTTCTATTGGTCTTCTCAAGCTCTTTGGTTCTATCTTCCACTTTTTCTTCTAAGTGTTCTTTATAATCTTCAAGTTCCCTTTGGAAGTTACGAATTTGCCCTATCATATGGTTAAAATCTTTAAACAATATCCCAACTTCGTCAGTATTGTGTTCTGGCAGCGCGACCATTAAGTCGCCATCACCGACTCGTTGGCTGGCTTCACCAAGTAATTCAATAGGATTAAGAAGAAGATTACGTACAACAATAAAGATTAAAATTGGCAAGGTAACAATAGACAAAATAACGATTAACGCGGTGATTAAACTGATTGTTTTGCCAGCCTGATAAAGTAGAGATTTTGGAATAGTAGAAATGTAAAAGTACCCGCCACTCAGTTGCGCGCTATAGGTCATTCTTTCTATATTATCTATGCTACTTATCTTCATTGCATCTAACTGTCCTAATTCAGCAATCGCGCTAATAGCTTCAACTTCGCTGGCACTTAAAAAGTGGCCAATAAGGTTGTTATCTGAACTAAAGAGTACCTCACCATCAATGCTCATCAACAGGTTGAGTGTGTTGTCATAGGGCGCTTCGAGAATGCTGGTGCTAAGTAAAGAGGGAGAAACCTGAACGACAATGTAACCTTGCTGTTTGGGTTGTTTTAGCTCGTAGTCAACGCTATAAACCTGCTGGACAAAATAGAGTTGTGTCCCTGAGCTGGATGCAACCATAAACTGATGTTGTCGGAGGTTACTCTGCATTATTTGATTCGCAAAAGGGTACAAGTTTGGCGCTTCTCCTAAATTACTGGAGTAAAAGGCTGAGCTGCCACCTTTGGGGGATAACAGGTTGATACTAATAATATCTGGGTAGGCTTCACTATAGCTCGCAAATACATCCATTAACGCACCCAAGCGCCTGGTCTTTTCTAGCCTTTCAAGATTAGCTGAATTGAGAAAGTCACTGAGTACAGGAGAGGTAGAAAGTAGCTTAGTTGTAGATTGATAGATTTCAATGTAATTGAACATCTTTTGCTGTTGTTGCTCTACGAAGCGGCTGACAATAAGCTTTGCTTGTTTTTGTGTTGAACTTGTTACATTAGTAAGTGTGAATCCGCCAAGAAACAGCAAGGGAAGTATCACAAGTGGTGTGATATACCATAGGAGTCGAATACTTAACTTACTTGTTTTCATGGATGACTAGCTACCTTGCTACACGAAATTCAGGTTACAAAAACATAGGCCAGATTATTATCAAAATTGAATTAATTCTCAAACCAATTAGAAAGGTGAAATACCTTCGATTCGCATTGCAAAACCCTTCATTTAGAATAGCCAAACAGTAAAGTTTTAGGCTTTTCTTATATAGATTTAGGTTTCTTAGCGGTAGCAAGACGCGAGAGCGGTGCTACTAAAGCTATTTCCCTGCTTCAAATAGCTCATTTACTTAATGCAACTGGTATTAAATCATAAGCACGAAGAAGTGAATACTCAAGTTTGCTCAATTGCGCTGAAAATACGATAAAAGGGGTAAAAATAAAAGCCTCCGGCTGGAGGCTTTAGGAACATTATGCTAAATAGGCTTAGAAGTTATACTTCAGACCCAAAGAGAATCTGCGTCCATTTACGTCATAAAATTCGCCAGAGTCAAACGTCTCAGGCGTACGAGGTGGCTCTTTATCAAATAGGTTGCTAACGCCTAAACGAAGTTGTAGGTCTTCTAGCACATAAGACTTATACATAAAGTCTACCGTGGTATAAGAAGGCACTTCGTTAAAGTTGTTGGCTTCAATTGTCCAACCTTTGTCATCAACAGTGCTATGACGATAGTTCACGGTTAGCGCGTAAACTGACTCATCTTGCGAATATACTGCAGTGAAACGACCTTTCCAACGTGGAGAGTCGTCAGTAAGTCCTGTGAAACTACGCAGGTCGTTGGCTAAGCCAGTTGAGTTTTGGGTATCTTTTGCAATGTATGTTGCAGCTAATTTCAGCGCCATTTCACCATTCATCGCGTCGAATCGGTATGCTGACTCAAAGTCGTAACCTTTTTTAACGATTTGTGCTGAGTTAATTGGGCGCTGATAGAAGTGTTCGATATCACCGTTTTCACCACGTATTACGTTTTTACAAAATAGGTTGTCAAGTGACTCGCTTTCGTAGCAGTTTTCTACAGTATTTTTACGATCAAAATATTGAATTGCTCCATCTATTTCAAATGACCAGTAGTCGACTGTAAAGTCAAGGCCTTCAATAAATTCAGGAGTATAGATAAGACCAACTGTTAAGTCGTTAGAAACTTCGTTCTTAAGCTCAGTGTTACCAACAATTGAACCTTCTAGACTACCACCAGCCAGCCACTCTGAAGATGGCATCCAACCTTCAGGTAAACCAGCTGCTTGACAGTTTTTAATGATATTTTTCTTATACTCGTAGCTATCGCTTAGCTTTTTGATACTGTCTGCACGACAAATATCAGCACGGCCAGAACTGAACTGAGTTGATGCAGGTGCAAACAGATCGCCTAAACTTGGTGCTCTAACAGATTTTGAGCGGTTTACACGTAATCTTAGTTCTTCTGTTACGCCCCAGTTTAGTGCAAGTTTCCATGCATCATCTTCGCCTGTTACAGAGTAATCCATGTAACGATAAGCGCCTTCGAAGGTCAAATCTAACGCAAGGAACTCGTCAACAAGAATTGGAACAGAAAGCTCCATCGACAGTTCATCGACTTCAATTTCACCATGCATAGGCAAGCTTGAGTTACCGAAGATCAGGCCTTTTGCCATGTTCTCAGATGGTGTCTTTTCAGCCACTTCACGGCGATGTTCAGCTGTGAATGCTGCGCTTACATATCCTGCTGGTAGTTCGAATAGTACACCGTCAACGGTTGCTGCAAAAACAGCTTGGTCATGTCTTGCAAAACGAGTGGCAACGGTTGAAATATAACCCATTTGCTCTGCGGTTGCCGAAGTCGCCCCCATCGGATTAAACGGTACACAGCCATCGATTTGACCAATGATGTCACCTTCGCTGTTACGCTTAGCACATACCGTTTGACCATTGATCACTGTTGCATCAACCGCGCTTAGTAGGTTTTGCTCAAGCACTTCGCCTGTCCATGTAGTATCTTGCTCTACGCGGCCAAACTGGAAGTAAGTGCTGTAACCCCAGTCATCATTAATGATGCCTTCAAGACCAATAGATGAACGGAATACTTCGCGCTCCTGCTCGTAATTACGGTCACCCCAAAGGTTTGAGTTTGCTTGATATAATGTAACGCTATCAATACCCTCCACCAAGTTACCGTCTTTATCTGTGTAGGTAACATCATCCATGATTTTGCCCATTTCGTCACTGACAAACGCATTATCACGGTGAATTTTATAAGCGAAGAACGCAGGGCCACTTTGAGTTGTTGACTCTGTTTTTGACCAAGTAGCGTCGAAGGTTAATGCGTGATCATGATTGATCTCGTATGTACCGTAGGTAGAAGCAATAACACGCTCTAGCGGGGTTCTGAAATAGCTTTTTGCGCCTTGCGTGAATACACCGTCACCCATGTTATATTCGTCATGGAAGTAGCGACCTGCAGCAAGCTCTGAAATTTTAGGGTTTGGATCAGGGATTAAACCTAGACCATAGTTAAATGGCTGCAACGAGCCATCTTCTTGGAAGGCAAAGTGGTCATTTAAATACACATCGCGGGTCTTATCTGCACCAGGAGCGATAGCAAAGAAGTCACCTTTTTCAGAGTAGCGAGCAAGGGCAGTTTGACCGTTTAGTGCGATATTACCTGGAATACCGTCTTTACTTCCTGTATCAGCTGGGTTAGCAATAGAGCGCATTGAATTTCTGTAGAAATCGCGGTCTAATTTTGCGTAACTTTCGTTCTTTGTGTAGTTCAACGATGCAATGAACGATAGCTTATCTAGTTCTTGGCCACCGGTAATTGAGAATGTGTGGTCTTCCCCGCCTTTTTGCTCAGGCTTTACAGTCGAGATATCAACTTCTATGCCATCGAATGACTTTTTAGTGATGATGTTTACAACACCAGCAACAGCGTCGGCACCATATACCGCCGCTGCACCACCAGTTGCAATTTCAACGCGCTCAATAATGCTAGTAGGAATGTTGTTTAAATCTACGGCTGTATCACCAACGGAACCTGGCACAAAGCGACGACCGTTAACTAGTACTAATGTACGCTCAGAACCTAAACCACGTAGGTCAGTAGTATTCAAGCCCGAAGCATAAATAAAGCTAGTTGTGTTTTCTGGAGATAAACCAACTGTTGCTTGAGGCATTTCAGCTAAAAGGTCGTTTACGTTTGTAATACCTTGGTTTTCAAGCTCTACGCCACCGATTACGGTAACAGGAGTAGGAGACGTTAGGTTAAAGCGCTTGATACGAGAACCAGTAACTTGAATACGTTCAACTGATTTGGTTTCCGTCTGTTCATTAGCAACAGCTACCGAACTACTTACCGCTCCGGCGATTAGCGCCATTTGGATGCTGGCAGTAACTAGATTTAACTTCTTCAACATTTTGACCCTTATTTACTTTGTTTATAGCGATAGCCCTGTTCATTCTCAAAACAGGCGTTCCGCAATATAGGTGCTGAGTTTTTACCATAAACAATTGTTAAATATGGATTTTGTGATGATGTTGAAGGTGTGTATAGAACGTTTAATCTGTGATTTTAGTGTGTTTAATTTGATTTTTTATTTTAAAATCAATTGCTTATCATTTGTTGTTGTGTAATGTATTTTTTACGGTGAGTAAGTGCTTACAATGCTTGTTAGTAATTTAGAAACAATTATTTTATCTTTGATTGGGTTGGTACAAGTTTTGGTACTAAATTTGAACCGATTTGTAGCCAGGTTTGTAACTTGAGTGTAATTTGTGGTGTGTAAAAAGTGCTCATTTAGCATTTTTGGCTTTATTTTGTGGGGAACTTTTTGAGATAGGCTAAAGAGTAGCCTACCTTTTAACTCGTTCGGACTAAACTCGTATAGCTTTTAAGCGACGCAACTTTAATTGTTCTTGGATTGTTTGGCCTTGGTATCCTTCGGCTATTATCTCTTGTACATCAATGTTGCTAGTTGCTAAAAAGTTCTGATTAAGTTTGTCACAAAGCACGCTTAATTTATCACTTACCTTGCTACAAATATAACAAAATCGCGCTAGCTTGTGTGGTCTGCGCCATGCATCAATATTTTGTAAAATATTGAGCCAATCTTCTGCTGCTTTATTGTCTTTGTGTAACAAGGTTATATTTGAAAGTAATTCCTTACTACATTCAATATAAAGATTAGGAACCTTAAATTGTTTTGCTTCATCTAGAGATGACAAGGTGGCACCTGAGTAAAAAACAGCAAGGCTAAACTGGGCGAAAACATCAAATTCATTGTTTCCTTCAAGTTTCGAGAGTGCGTTTTGAAATTTCCTGTATACCGTTTTATCCCACGCTAGAATATAAGGAGCAACCAACTTAAGCGCACCTAGCGTTGAAATAGTATCTAGAAAGTGCCCCAGACCGTTATCTTGTATTGTTTTCTCTATTTCTAACCAAATACGTTCTCTTGTTAGGGTTTGTAACTCGCCATGAGCAACCATAGTTCTCATCAGCTGCCAAGTTTCTGTAGCTATTGTGAAATTATAATCTTGATAACGAGCAGCAAACCGAGCTACTCGCAGCACTCGAAGTGGATCTTCACTAAACGCTTTGCTCACATGGCGTAATATTCTGCTTTCTAAATCTTTTTGACCGCCATAAGGATCGATTAGTGAACCATCATCATCTTTAGCTATTGCATTAACGGTAAGATCTCGGCGAAGTAAATCTTCTTCCAGTGTGATCTCAGGGCCGAAGTCACAAATAAATCCGGTATATCCTTGACCGCTTTTACGCTCTGTTCGAGCAAGAGCATGTTCGTCTTTGGTGATAGGATGTAAGAATACGGGAAAGTCGCTGCCGACTTGCTGATAGCCAAGCTCGCTCATTTGCTCAGGTGTGCTGCCAACCACCACATAATCTCTTTCTTTTATTGGTCGTCCTAGCAGTTCGTCTCTAACTGCACCGCCGACGAGATAGATTTTCATTTGCAATTTTCCATTTTCTGCGATTCGAGGTTTTATCTTGAACCGGATTTTGCCATTATAGAGCGCATCATAACAATAAAGAGACAAGTCGTGTATTTACGCTATTTTGGTTTAACTGAAAAACCCTTCTCGATTGCGCCAAATCCTGAATTTTTATTCCTTAGCGAACGTCACAAGGAAGCACTTGCACATTTAACCTATGGGTTGGGTGACGCGGGTGGTTTTGTACTACTAACTGGTGAAGTGGGTACGGGTAAAACAACAGTCACACGGAGTATGTTGGCTCAATTGCCAGAATCGACACAAGTCGCATTTATTCTTAATCCATCGCTATCGGAGCTTGAATTGCTTGCGACGATTTGTGACGAGTTGGGGATCAATTATGACAACAGTAATGCGACGTTAAAATCACTCACTGATGTCATAAAGCATAGGTTATTAGAGAACCACCACAGCGGTGGGCATACTATGCTGATCATTGATGAAGCTCAGCATTTAGCACCAGAAGTGTTAGAGCAGCTAAGACTGCTGACAAACTTGGAAACAGATCATAAAAAATTGCTCCAGATAGTATTAGTAGGTCAGCCTGAGCTACAGCATTTGTTACAGCGTAACGAGCTGCGTCAATTGGCACAAAGGATCACTGCGCGTTACCACTTGTTACCACTTAGCGAATCACAAGTGTTTGCTTATATACAGCACCGATTGCAAAAAGCCGGTTGTCAGCAAGCTTTGTTTCACCATGATGCGGTAGCCTATGTACATCAAGTGACAGCAGGGATCCCAAGATTAATAAATTTGCTGGCCGACAGGTGTTTATTGGGAGCGTACTCGGCCTCACAAACTCAGGTAACAAAGGCAATTGCTGTTCAAGCTGCAAAGGAGGCGCTACCCACTAATTTAGTACCAGTAGCAAGACAAGAAAAGAGTCGAGTGCCACTATTTTTTACAGCTTGGCTTGGTGTGTTATTTGTTGCAGGCTTTGGCTTGGCAAAATTGGTGTAGAGGGAAACATGTCGTATTTAACAAGTGCAATGAAACAGTCGCAACAAGGCGCAGATGCTGAACAGGACTATTTGAGTCAACGCCAAGACGCCCAGCTCATTTTTTATAAGAAGCTCGTCATCTATGCTGGTGCAGGTATTTTATCTTTAGTATCACTTGGTGCTGGTTACTATATAGGTAAGATCACTACTTCAGAAAAAGCACAGTTACAACTGACTTCAGAAGTTGAGCCTACAAGTGAAAGTAAGATAGCGCTTTCAGCTACACTTACACCGGAGCAACCGGTTGCGGAAAACCAGCAAGCGCAAAATGCCCATATTGCCAGTCAAGAGGTAAGTACACCTACTATTGACCAAGCGCAAAACAGCAATATTAATCTTAACTCAAATCCAGAAACAAAAGCAGCTGAGCCTGAGCAGCACTTTCAGTGGGTATCTGTGCAAATTGGCGTTGATAATCAAGGTAAACCTTTATATCAACAACAATTAGTCCCTGTGGGATCTGTTAAGGCGGCTTCAGTCGTGCCACATCCGACTCAAAATACAGTGCAAACAACTCAAGTTATTCAAGATTCATCCCCTGGAGAAATTCAAACGGCAGGTGAGTATGCCGGCTATCGCGTATTTGGTGCTAAACCAAAACAGCAAGATGATGAACTTGCCGGGGTATCGGAGGAGCTGAAAAAAGCGTTTGCCGAGGCGGTGAAGGAAACCGCACCGCATGAAGAACCTGAAGTGTTATCTACCACCAAAGATTCGGCTTCTGCTACACCCATCGCGCTGTTGCCTGCTCAATTGCAAAATAGTATTCCAAGCTTGCGGTATCAAGCGCATATTTATGCTACTGACTCTCATGAAAGGTGGATAAAAATCAACAATAGACCTTTATACGAGGGAGATAGTTTAGGGGCTTTAACCGTTGTAGAAATTACACCGGAGCAAACACGTTTTGATTTCGACGGCATTGAATTCAGTCTCGAGGCAATGGAGGACTGGCTGCCTTAATATCAAGGCAGCATTGAGTGTTTAAAAAACCGGATAAGATCAAGCTTGAATTCTTCAGGCTTGATCGCTGACTCTAGCTCATCGCTTACTTTTTTCGCGCTTAAATCGATATCTTGAACTTCAATGTAATGCATGTGCTTAGCGTGATAAAATACTTTCACGACAGGCTTTAAAGGCGTTTTGGGGTTACTTTGGGCAATAACACCGACCTTACCACTAGTGAGTTTTACTAAGGTGCCCACAGGGTATACGCCAATGCAAGCAATAAACCGGCTTAGTAGTTGTTCGTCAAAATGGTGAGGGCAGCCTTCACGCATTAACTTAAAAGCTTTAATTGGTGTCATGCCCTCTTTATAGACGCGCTCGGCGGTCAATGCATCATAAACATCCACAATAGCGGCCATTCTGACATGCTGTGGTAGTTCGTCCGCGGTTTTGCCATAAGGATACCCGGTGCCATCTAGGCGCTCGTGGTGATAGCCCGCAATTTCGCATGCAACTCGTCCTAGACCTGCATTGAGCACAATATCAAAGCTATATTTTGCGTGTGATTTCATAATGCCGTATTCATCTAAGCTCAACTTTCCAGGCTTATGTAAAATATTGTCGGGAATTTCTATCTTACCAATGTCATGAAGAAGTGCTCCTGTGGTCATCTCTTCGGTTAATTCTCTTGAGTAACCAAGGTGCTTACAGAAAATAGCCATTAAGATAGAAACATTAATAGAATGCTCCAATAAATAGGCGTCTTTTTCCCTGATCCGAGCAATGCAGGAAAGCGCATCTTGATTGCGAAATACGGAGTCAATAAAGCCGTTCGCTGTTGCTTTAAAAGCCTCTATTTCTATCGCTTTACCCGCTTTAATATCTGCAAACGCTTTGCTTTGAATTGCTTTTGCTTCGTCGTAAAGTGTCACTGCGTGTTGCATTTCTGCGTCGACACTACACTTGGTTTGCCAAGGGTCATGGTCTGGTTTATGTGGCTCTTCTATATGGTCATCATGAGGTGGTTCGTCATGAGGATCGTGCTCTGAAAGGCGTTTGCTGGGGTCGACCGTTACCTCTAAAACACCACTCTTTTGTAGCTTTGTAATGCTTGCTTTCGTTCTCACCCAGCCCTTGGTTTTAATCGCAACTGAGCCTGTCTGTTTGGTCACACCGACAACAAACATACCTGGCTCTAACTCACTGATATTAATATTAATCTCTGGCATGGTGGTTCCTTTGGTTGTGTCTTTAAGCGTAGCAAAGCTTGGTCAAATAGAAAGAACTAAAGCGTAAATATGATTGATTTTCCCCCAAGAAACCCGCATCCTGAAAGAAACAAAAAGGAGTCTCACTTATGCGCTTATCTCCCTTGGCATTAGGTCTCATTGCCACTTTATCTTGGCATGCAACTGCTAATTTGAAACAACAAGTTGCAGAGTCTATGCCTGAACTTGAATCTTTGTACCTACATTTACATCAAAACCCTGAGCTCTCTTATAAAGAAGAAAAAACAGCAGGGCGTTTGGCGGATGAAATGCGCAGGCTAGGTTATGACGTGACTGAAAATGTGGGTGGTTTTGGTGTTGTTGGCATGCTGAAAAATGGTGATGGTCCAACTGTGATGATCCGAGCCGACACTGATGGTTTGCCAATTATTGAAGAAACAGGAAAGCCATACGCGTCAAAAGTAAAAGTGAAAGATGATGCGGGGAATGAAGTCGGTGTGATGCACGGTTGTGGTCATGATATTCATATGACCAGCCTAGTCGGTACAGCAAAACAGCTAATGACTAATAAGGAAAAGTGGCAAGGTACATTGATGCTCGTTGCTCAGCCCGCTGAAGAAGTGGGAGGCGGCGCAAAAGCGATGTTAAAGGAAGGGTTGTATACTCAGTTTGCTAAACCTGATCATGTGCTTGGTTTGCATGTAAGCGCGGCCGTTCCTGCCGGTAAAGTGGCGATTGCACCTGGCTATGCATTGGCTAATGTTGACTCAGTTGACATTATCGTTAAGGGTAAAGGAGGACATGGAGCCTACCCACATACTACCATCGACCCTGTAGTACTGGCATCGCGGATTGTTTTGGGGCTGCAGACCATTACATCACGAGAGATCTCTCCGTTAGAACCGTCAGTGATCACGGTAGGCTCTATTCACGGTGGCTCTAAGCACAACATCATTTCAAATGAAGTCAAGCTACAACTGACTCTACGCTCTTATAATCCAGATGTGCGTGAGCAACAAATTGCGGCTATCAAACGCCTGACAGCAGGTATAGCAAAAAGTGCAGGGTTGGAAGACAGTCTTGTACCTGAGGTTATTGTTCATGAAAGCGAAAGCATTCCATCTACGTATAATAACCCTGAGTTGGCTGAATTTGTAACTAGCGCCATTAAGCAGGAAATTGGTGCAGAAAATGTTGAACAATCTCAGCCGGTGATGGCTGGTGAAGATTTTGGCTTATATGGCCGTACTGATGACAATGTTCCAATTACCATTTTTTGGCTAGGGGGGGTTAATCAAGCGGTATTCGATGCGGCACAAAAAAGCGGTGAGCCTTTACCTTCATTACACTCTAGTAAATTTGCGCCGGATTATCCTATCGCCATCGCGACAGGAGTAAGAGCAATGACCAATAGTGCACTTGCTTTATTTAATCAAAAATAAACTTTAGCTAGCATAGTAAAAAGGTAGCCGCGGCTACCTTTTTTAGTTTTTAGTCTTTGTTTGCTGCTGCAAGCATTAACTCTCTATTACGCTCTAGTTTTACCAGCATTGCATCCGCAATGGGTTTGAACTTAGCGAGCTCAGACTGAGGTAATGGTTCAGACTTCGGCAGTTTTACCGTTTTAGGGTTACGGTGTACACCGTTTACTAAAAACTCATAATGAAGATGAGGACCCGTCACACGGCCGGTTGCACCGACGGTACCAATTTTTTGTCCTTGCTTCACTTTTTGACCTGTTTTCACGGCACGTTTATTCAGGTGTAAGTACTTGGTCACATACTTGCTACCGTGCTGAATAAATACATAGTTACCATTGAGCCTATTGTAGCCAGACTTAAGTACTTTACCGTTACCTGAGGAAACCACCGGTGTGCCTACGCGTGCCGCATAGTCTATACCATTGTGAGACGACACCCGACCAGTCACAGGGTGAAGGCGACGCGGATTAAAGCTGGAGCTGATATATTTGAAGTTAACCGGTGCTCTTAAGAAGGCTTTTTTCATGCTGCGGCCTTCAGGGGTATAGAACTCATCATCAGTATGACGAACCGCACTGTAGCGCTCGCCTTGGTTGATAAATTCGGCTGCAATAATTTTGCCATTACCGATTTCTTCACCGTCTACATAGTGCTTTTCAAACACTAATGCGAAAGAGTCGCCCTTACGAATATCGTTTGCAAAGTCGACATCCCAACCAAAAATATCGGCAAAGTTCATTATTTGACGTTCGCTAAGACCGGCTGAAATACCTGCGCTCCAGAAGCTGGAGCTGATCTCGCCACCTGCTGATTTTTCGCGAGTTTCGATTTCTTTACTTTCGATTTTAGTTTCGTAGCTACCCTCGTCGTTTAAGGTCACCAATAAGGTGTCCGTTTTTGACAAGATGTATTTTAATTGAGCTAATTCACCACCATCATTGCTAGCAAAGCTAAGCACTTCTCCCGGGTGGATTTTAGTCAGCTTGCGGGTTTCTGCGTTGGTATTGACCAGATTGTGTAACGTTTTGGCAGAATAACCTGCGCGTTTAAAAATCACGGCTAGACTGTCACCAGACTTAACTTTGTGGTCTTTAAATTCAAATACAGGTTGTTTAGGGGCAGACTCAGGCGTGATGGCTGGCGCTGCATCTAATTCAGTAAGTTGCTCTGTTTTTTCTGATATTTTTACTGGCAACTCATAACGTTTCCCAACTTCTAAAGCTTTTCCGTCATTGTCTTTTGAAGCCGTTGCTTTTTCAGAGGGGATCAGGGCAATTCCGACCATCGCAGATAGGAAGCCGATGATGAGCACTTTGTGCTTTTTGGGGAGCTTATGAACCACATGAACCATAATGCGCCTTTTCTGCTGTCAAGAATTATTGTAGATAATATTGCAGGATATACGTAATAAACCCGTAATACCAGCGTTTTGTGCATTTAAACTCGGATAAATATAGGCTAGAATCGAGCGATTACAAGTTATAGCTGTTGGAGTGAGAATTGTGGATTTAGAAACTGCATTTGCAGAGATTAGCCGTGGTGCAGAAGAAATTCTGTTGCAGGATGAATTAAAAGAAAAGCTGAAGTCAGGTAAAAAACTACGTATTAAAGCGGGTTTCGATCCAACAGCGCCTGATTTGCATTTAGGACACACGGTGCTAATCAATAAAATGAAAACCTTTCAAGACTTAGGTCATGAGGTGATTTTCTTGATTGGTGATTTCACCGGTATGATTGGCGACCCAACGGGCAAAAATGTAACTCGTAAGCCACTCACTCGTGAAGATGTACTGGCAAATGCAGAAACATACAAAGAACAGGTTTTCAAAATCCTTGATCCTGCCAAAACCACAGTTGCATTCAACTCAGAGTGGATGGAAAAGCTAGGCACAGCCGGTATGATCAAGCTTGCTGCACGTCAAACTGTGGCACGTATGCTTGAGCGCGACGACTTTAAAAAGCGTTATGCAAATGGCCAAGCAATCGCAATCCACGAGTTCTTATACCCACTGGTTCAAGGTTGGGACTCGGTTGCATTAGAGGCGGATGTTGAGCTCGGTGGTACCGATCAGCGCTTTAACCTATTAATGGGTCGTGAGCTACAAAAAGACGAAGGGCAAAAGCCGCAAACAGTACTGATGATGCCACTACTTGAAGGCACCGACGGCGTACAGAAAATGTCTAAGTCATTAGGTAACTACATCGGTATTACTGACGCGCCAAACGACATGTTTGGTAAAGTGATGTCGATTTCTGATGATTTAATGTGGCGTTACTACGAATTACTAAGTGCGAAAACACTGGATGATATCGCCGCACTTAAAGAAGAAGTGGCGGGCGGCCGTAATCCTCGTGACATTAAAATTGAATTTGCAAAAGAAATGATTGCTCGATTCCACAGTGAAGCTGACGCTGAAGCGGCACATCAAGACTTTATCAAGCGTTTCCAAAAAAATGCTTTACCTGATGAAATCCCTGAAGTCACTGTAACTATTGAGGGTGAAAGCACGTTTATCACTAATTTGCTCAAAGAAGCTGGCTTAGTGGCAAGTACTTCAGAGGCGATGCGCATGATCAAGCAAGGCGCAGTAAAACTTAACGGCGAAGACAAAGTAACGGATACCAAATTAGAAGTTACTAAAGGTTCTTGCGAAATCTATCAAGTAGGCAAGCGTAAGTTTGCGAAAGTAACAGTAAACTAAACAAGCTAATCTACTTGTTATAGCCGAAGAGGTCAGTGCTTTACTGGCCTTTTTTGTGGTTGTTACAACATTAAGCTAGCAAAATTTATAATCACGAGTAGTAAGGCGGAAGTGGCAATAAATAGCCAGCGCATTTGATTGAGTAGTCCAAGCAAATGCTGAATATGTTCAGCAGAGGGCTGCGCTTTTGCACCCACCCGCATCACATCATAACGTTCGCCAAAATAAAAACGTGGCCCTGCGAGCTGCGTATGTAAATTTGCGGCAAAAAAGCTCAGTGCCCATCCCGTATTTGTTTGGCTAAAGTGACGGCCGTAGTATTTAATGTAGTGCCAAGTTTGCTTCGGTCTAAGTAGCAACGAAAAGCAGGTAATTAACAACCGAATAGGCATAAACTCTATAAGCCAAATTACGCGGGAAAGGCTTGCCATAAAACGGGTTGAGGGGGGCATTACTTGCCGCCATGCATGGTCGCATAGCAGTAATAGCTTATAAAATAGCGCGAGATAGGGGCCTGCTGCTAGATACAGTACAGCAATGACAAAAAAATGGCGCAGGGTATTTAATGCGGTGCTATCTATGGCGGCTTTACAAATACCAAGCTCTGTTAGCTTCTCGACATCTCTTGCTACCATTCCTTGCAACACCGCTCTTGCGGTTACTTTTTGCTTTGATTTTATCAGCGCGGAAATACGCTTAGCACGGCTTTCATGGCTAATATCTAAGCATAAAAACAACACCAGCCCACCGAGCCAATTAGGATAAAAAGCAAAGCTAATAATCGCATAAGTTAATACGGTGATGGTTAATATAGGGAGGAAGAATCCCAGTGTGCCTGATAATAGTTGATAACTAGAAGCCGCTTTGGGGCGATAAACTCTTTCGGCAATGGCTTTAAAAACAAGGCTAAGAATAAGATTAGGGTGATAAAGTGTTGATAACCTTACCCCTAGGCTGGCAAAAATCGCCAGTAAGAAAATGATCAGGCCCTCATGGGCCTGAAGCAAGCTGTCGAGCACTAAAGCGTAACCTTATCCAGCTTATTAAGTAGTGCCATCACCATTTTAGAAGAGTTAACCGAAGCGACTTCTAGATACTCCTCGAATGATTGCGGTGATTCTTTGCCGGCGATATCAGATAGCGAGCGGATCACAACAAATGGCGTGTTTAGAGAATGACAAGCCTGCGCAATTGCTGCGCCTTCCATTTCTACTGCTAACATAGTAGGGAAGTCTGCACGCGCCTTGTCGATGCGTACCGGATCGCACATAAATGAGTCACCCGTACAGATCAAGCCAACCATAGTTTGAATGCCTTCAAGTTCATGTACGCTTTGCTCTGCTGCCTCAACTAATTTTGCATGCGAAGTGAACGCAGCAGGCATTTGTGGAACTTGACCAATTTCATAGCCAAATGCAGTAACATCAACATCGTGATGACGTACTTCATTTGAAATAACCACATCGCCGACGTTTAGTGAAGGCTCAAAACCACCAGCAGAACCCGTGTTGATCACGCAATCTGGCGCAAAGTTGTCGATAAGCAAAGTTGTCGCAACTGTTGCTGCCACTTTACCAATGCCAGACTGTACAAGCGTTACGTCAAGACCAGCTAGTTTGCCGGTATAAAAAGTAAAGCCACCTTTGGTCAATGTTTGCGGGTTTTCCATGGTGTTACGCAAAATGGTAACTTCTTGCTCCATTGCGCCGATAATGCCTACTTTCATCAAAAGATTCCTAATTTGTGGTGGGGAAAGCCCCAGTGTCAAAATTGCTTTTATTATACGAAAGGGGTTTTGATAGGTAAAACAAAAAACGGGCTGACGCCCGTTTTGCTATATTTCTGCCAACTGAGTTGACTGTGCTTTTGCCTGTGAAGGGGACAGTACCGCAGGTTTGTAGGTGCGATTTCTGGTTTTCTTTGGCATCTCCACTTTTTGGCCAAGCTTGAATAGGATTGCCGCACGAACCTCAGCACTTTGGTAGCCACTTTTGATTTTCATGCGAATGTGTGGAATACCCGCAGATTCCAGAGCGCCACTGACAAACCAATCTTTTTGTGCTTTATGGCCGTTTTTATTGGCGTTGTTAACTAAATCAACAGCGGCAACAATTTTCAGTGTCTCTTTATCTACCAAGACATAATCCAGCTGTTTGTTCTTAGCTTTAGTTACCGCGGCACGACGTGCTTTTGGAGAGATCCCCGGTTTGCACTCAATCACATCAATGAGTTTAATGCGGCTTACGATTTTATATCTATCGCCAACAGCACGTTCTAATAAATGTAGAAACGATGCTTCAACGGTAGTAAAAACTGATTCTTTACGATTAAACGGATAAGGATTGCCACCCACATCGGTGTACTTAGAAGCGACAATGGAAGCAACGACCACTAGAGCCAAAATAGCAAGCAACGCAAATTCCATACAAAACTCCAAATCAAAAAAATGACATCTGTGATTTTATAAGCAATAGCTGTGCCAAAAGAGTGCTTGAATTAGTGGGTAGTTAACATTAAATCGGTTAATAAGTATTTGGGATATGGAGAGAAAAATAAAGTGCTTTAAGTTGTTTATACTAGGCAGCGATATCTTACAGCAGGGCTGCCTAGTACTGGATAATGGTATTAGCTCGCGTTATTTGTCTTCTTTCAGCACGTAGATCTCACCATCAAAACTACCTTGAATGGTCAATCCTTGCCCTGCCAGTTCCTTGAGATATTCAATATGCTCTTGGGTAATATGTTGACCCGGCACCAAAAGCGGAATACCCGGAGGATACGGGGTGACTAAACCTGCACAAATACGGTTGTTGCTCTTGCTAATAGGCACAGATTCACGTTCACCGTAGAAGGCATCGCTAGGAATACAAGCAAGGTCAATTGCGGGTAAATTCTCAGGCAAGCGCGAGCGTCGCGTTGACTTCGATAGTTTTATCTTGCCGCCATCAAGTTTCTTTAAGGCATTGTATAAGCGAATGATCTTTGAGCGTGTACCACCCAAGGTTAGTAAGACTAAGATAGTACTGTGGGTGTATTTCTCAATCTCCAGCCCAATTTCGTCTAACAGGAATTTATGAATATCCTTTAATGAGTACGGTAGTTCACTAATATCGATGAGGATTTTAAGCGGATCATGCCCCATATTATCGCCACTAAAATGTGGGAATATGTTCATAAAGTCTTGCTTATCAAGCACTTTAATATGTTTGAGCGAGGACATCTGCTGTTTAAACTCTGCAACATGGTTCAGCAGCGCATTGAGTAACTTATAGCCTTCCATCTCCAACTGCTTTTGGCACACATCCAAAGACGCAATAAGCTGGTATTTGGGCGAGGTGCTGGCGTAGATACTGTAAATCTCACGGAAAAAATCAGCATCAAAATCAGGGTCGTTAATATGGATATAAGACGCCTGCGAAAATGCCGATACGACTTTATGCGCCGAATGAGTGACATAATCTGCACCTGCATGAATGGCGGAATAATGGCGCAAGCTAGGGTGAAATAGCGAGTAAGCAAACCAAGCTTCATCAATAAAGACTTTGATGCCATGCTGATGGGCAAATTCTACGACTTGTTTCAGGTCGCTCAGCAAACCATCATAGGTACAGCCTGTGAGCACCAGTAGTTTTGCATCGGTATTTTGTTCTATCGCTTGCTTGATATCAGCCAGTGAGGGCGGTGCGAATATGCCATATTTTGGATTTAAAATACTCGATAAATAGATAGGGAAACTGGCCGATTGCAAAATGCCGTAGTGCACTGACTTATGACAGTTGCGGTCGATGATCACCTTATCGCCTTTGCGAAGTAGGGTTTGCAAAATGATTTTATTCGAGGTGGACGATCCATTAGTTACAAAGTAGGTGCGTTTAACCTCAAACGTTGCCGCTGCAGATTCCTGAGCGCGGCCAATGGTATTGGTGCTGTCTGACAGTGAACCTAGCGAATCAACCGATACAGACAAGTCTCCGACAAATACATTACGGCCATAGAATTGATAAAAATCTTTGATATAAGGAGAGTTTCTAAAGCTCGAACCGCCGCTGTGACCCGGAGTATGCCAGGAGTCGTTCGCTTCGCCGACATAACTGCGATACGCGGTCCAAAATGGCGTCTCGGCTCTGTCATCAAAGTCATTGATCATATATCCCAAAATGGCTTCAGGGTCTGAGATAACTTCATCTTTAAAGAAGAAAGATTCGATTTCCTCGGATTCGTTGACTATCTCAAGCCCTTTAGTGTCATCGCCAATAACGTAAACCGGTAATTCTAGACGAATACATTTTAATTGCTCGATAAAGCGACTATAGGTTTGCTCGCCACTTTTGTTGTGCACATCCCAACTCAGCACGACAGCTTGAATATCACCATCTTCAGTGACATGCTCCAAGGCTTTTGAAAGTTCGAGGCATTCAATAATATCGATTTGAACATCCTCTCGCTCAAAATTAGGGATCGTTTTTGATAGATTGCTCGAGAGCGCTTGTAATACGGCCGGCTCTTGCTCTATTAACAAGATACGAAGGACAGGTAGCATAATGATATTCGCATTAAAATTTAAAGACTTTCATTAGCATAAAGAAAGCGCAGTGATTTGTGAAATCAATACTTTGAAAATGTTCCAGAAATTGTAAAACGGATGTAGGGCGATTTTACATCGCGATTTAGTAAAAGCCCTCCGCGTAAAGCGGATCCCACCAGAGGTTATGTATCGCGTCTAGGAGATGCTTTACGCAGCGATCTGTGTTTCCAGATAATTCAACGAAACAAAAAAGTAGCAACAATCCCCATAAATAAAAGTTGTGCTTATGCTAAAACAAAGATTAACTATCAGTCTTCTCTTTAAACTCACATAAGTCTTCAATAATACAGCTACCACACTTTGGTGTTTACGCGCGGTGTGCACATAGCGGCCATGGAGAATAAGCCAGTGGTGGACATCTACCTTGAACTCTTTTGGTACAACCTTCTCCAGCTTTTGCTCGACTGCCACCACATTTTTATCCATAGCAAACTTGGTGCGGTTGGAGACGCGGAATATATGGGTGTCTACAGTAATAGTCGGCTTGCCGAAGTATAAGGAAAGTAGATAACTAAGTTCGTAATCACCTGCTTTAACTGTATGAATATTGTCAATTTTTTAATAAAAATATACACTAAGCCGCTTTGAAGATATAAACCGGATTTGCACACTATTTACTTACTGTAATGGACTCTTAGATATGAAACTTTTCAAATATATTATATTAATCACCACATTCCTTTTAGTAGCTTGTGGAGGTAGCTCGTCTTCGGATGAACCTAAACTTACAACTAAAATAGAAAAAATTAGCTTAAACTCTGAACTGGTCAGAGGCCAAAGTACCAGCGCAATAATAGAGTGTGTTGATTGTTTGAAAGATAAGGCCATTTATCGCTGGGAAATTGATAATGTTGTAGTGAGTCAATCTAGTTCATTTACTCCTGATTTTGAGCATTTGGATAAGGTGGTTGTGATCACGGTTCAAGTACCAAGTATTGATCAGGTGATGAGTGATGAAGTCTCCTATCAGGCTGAGGTTATTTCACGTAAAACTAAAATAGAAAAAATTAGCTTAAACTCTGAACTGATCAGAGACCAAAGTACCAGCGCAATAATAGAGTGTGTTGATTGTTTGAAAGATAAAGCTATTTATCGCTGGGAAGTTGATAATGTTGTTGTGAGTCAATCTAGTTCATTTACTCCTGATTTTGAGCATTTGGATAAGACGGTTGTGATCACGGTTCAAGTACCAAGTATTGATCAGGTGATGAGTGATGAAATTTCCTATCAGGCTGAGATTATTTCACGCAAAACCAAAGTCGAGTCGCTAGAACTTACAGGGAAACATACGCCAAACACGACAACCCTAGCGGATTTTACCTGTGATAATTGCCTGTCAGAAACAATATCAATGCAATGGTTTATAGGCGAGAAGTTGGTTGCAACTGGAACGTCGTTTACACCAGACTTAAATAACTTTGATAAGCCAATCACTATAAAAGCAAAGGTGACTAGTATTGATAACATTGTTAGTGAAACAACTTCATTTGACTTTATCAAGCCGACTCCAATCAGTGGAAATATATACCTATCAGATAAGTATGTTTTGATGTCTAACGGCGAGCTGATTTTTGATAGTAGCCATGGAATACAGCCGGAAGATGGCAAGAGTGACTTCGTTAATGCTTATTATGGAAAACATGTATGGGGGACGGTTTTAGCTCAAGATACTAAAGGGAAGTTTTTTAAATATGGTGACGGCAGAGAATTTTATTCTCATGAAAAAGAAAGTAGCTTTGAAGATATAAAAGAAAAAATAAATAACGTGAAAAGTTACTGGCTAGATTTCTACGGTGAGCACGTTTTAACAAGTGATGGAAAAATTATTACTTGGGATAACACTCTCGATGATTCAGGTAATTTTGAATACAGTAAAGCCCAATTATCCCAAACAGAGCTTAACGATGTAAAACAAGTTTTGCATTCACTTTATGACTGTAGCAGCTCTGCAAATACTTCAGCAGTGCTTTACAACTCTGGACTTCTTGTTATCGACGGATTTTGGTGGGATAAAAAAGGCTCGCACCAACATAGTTATAAGCGAGTAGAAAAAACGGGTGTAAGTAAGATTCAAGCCGTTAGCTATGCTGGCGGTGGTGGGTACGATGCTGTCGCAATATTTGATGAACAAGATAATGTAGAAATTTGGACATGTAGTAATGAGCCGTTTTTATCTACACTAGAAAATGGAGAATATGCTACAGGTTTTGGAGATTTACAAAATGTAGCCCGTATTATCAGTCCGTTAGGTTCAAAAGCTATTCTTGCGATAAAAAAAGATGGTAGCTTTTCAATCAGAGGTTCTGGTTTAACCTACCATGTTTCGAGTCTAAACACTGAGATTAAGGTAAAAGACTTACTTAAAATTAGTTGGATGTATGTTCTGTTGGATGTTGAAGGTAATATTCATTATTTAGATAGCTATTGGAGCGAATACTTACCTGAACAGTTCCCAGAGTTTTCTTTTGATAACATAGCGTATAGTGTTCCTTCTGATCATTCTAATGGCGTAGTTGTTAAAGAGGACGGTTCGGCTTTACTTATTACACAAAATAATCCAAAGACATTACCCTCTGTTAAAGATATAAACCTAGTAGACAATTTCATGCTAATTACGGATAAAGAAGGTAAGCTCACTACCTATTATGAACGTGATAGCGAAAGAGAGTTAGATGCAGATTACTTTTCAAATGGTATTAATCAAATAGAGGGCGTTTCAGAGGTTATAAATTTAGGAAACGGTTATATTATAAAAACAAAGTTAGGTGAGTTTATTTTAGTTCAAACAGGAGGGAGGTCTCTTAGTCACTTTCATGAAAAAATTAATCGGCCAATTGAAGCGGTAGATTAATTATTTTTTAAAAAATTAAAGCTCCATAAAAAGAGAAGACTAATCAGTCTTCTCTTTAAACTCACACAAGTCTTCAATGAGGCATGAACCGCATTTAGGTTTGCGCGCGGTGCACACATAGCGGCCATGGAGAATAAGCCAGTGGTGGACATCCACTTTAAACTCTTTTGGTACCACCTTTTCTAGCTTTTGCTCGACTGCCACTACATCTTTACCCATGGCAAACTTAGTGCGGTTAGAAACGCGAAAGATGTGGGTGTCTACAGCGATAGTCGGCCAGCCAAAGGCGCAGTTTAGTACCACGTTGGCGGTTTTGCGACCCACGCCTGGTAGTGCCTCTAGTGCTTCACGGTTTTCGGGGACTTCGGAGCCGTGTTTGTCGACGAGGATCTGACACATTTTATAGACGTTATTGGCTTTTGAATTAAACAAACCAATGGTTTTGATATAGTCTCTTAAGCCCTCAAGGCCAAGCTCAAGGATCTTTTCCGGTGTGTTGGCAACAGGGAAGAGTTTGCGTGTCGCTTTGTTTACCCCAACATCAGTGGCTTGTGCTGAGAGGGTAACGGCAACTAAAAGCTCGAATGGTGACGAGTATTCTAGCTCAGTTTCAGGGTGCGGATTTTCGTCCCTGAGTCGCGTGAGTATTTCTATACGTTTTTGTTTATTCATAAGATTTACTTGCTAAATTCAATGACGGTAGCATGCGGTTATTTCATTAAGCAGCGATAGTGACGGTATCGCTGCAAATTAGCATTAGTTTAAGTTAGTGACCCGTGCTCTTGGGCCTTTTACTTCTTCGGCTGTTGGTGCAGCTTTGGCTTTGAGCTGAGCGTCGATAATGTTTTTCGCAGCAATCAAAAAACCAAGGCCTAAAAAGGCGCCCGGTGGCAGGATTGCAACTAAAAATTGATGATCGAATGAGAAGATCTCAATACGCAATACACTTGCCCAGTTGCCAAGGAGTAGTTCGGCACCATCAAATAGTGTTCCTTGGCCAATCAATTCGCGCATTGCACCCAGTACAAATAGCACCAGTGCAAAACCCAGCCCCATCATTAACCCATCCCAAACTGATAACAACGGACTATTCTTCGAAGCGAACGCCTCGGCACGACCAATAATGGCACAGTTGGTTACGATTAACGGTATAAATATGCCAAGGGATTGATACAGACCAAAGGTATAAGCGTTCATGAGTAGTTGAATAACCGTAACAAAGGCGGCGATGATCATGACAAACACGGGAATACGAATGTCTTTTGGCACCCAGTTTCTCACCACGGATACGGTAAAGTTAGAACCAACCAGTACCAGTAATGTGGCAATACCAAGCCCTAACGCATTGGTTACCGTTGAAGTCACCGCAAGGAGCGGACATAGGCCCAAAAGTTGTACCAGTGCAGGGTTATTTTGCCATGTACCTTCTTGAAAGAGCGATTTTAACTGACTCATTGTGACACCTCGCAAGTATTAGGCGCGTTAAATAGCGCATCAAAATGAGTTTTGGCAAACCATGCAGCCTGATTTACTGAGGTTACCACGGCGCGTGGGGTAATGGTTGCGCCGGTAAATGAATCAAATTGACCGCCGTCTTTTTTCACATTCATTTTAGGGTCTGCTTCACCTTCAACTTGAACGCCGTTAAAAGTCGTTACCCAAGCCGATTTTGCCAGCTCTACCTTATCACCAAGGCCAGGGGTTTCTTCATGGCGCGTTACACGCACGCCTGAGATCAGACCTTGTCTATCGACAGCGGTTAAGACATCAATATTGCCACTGTAGCCTTTTGGGGTGATGTGTCTCACTAAAAGAGCTGAGGGGTTGTCATTGAGTCTGGCTCTGTAAATCGTGTGCGGACCGCCTGGGCCGAGTTCTAAGGCGTTGCTGGTGGTGCAATCCAAATACAGAGTATTGTCGTACTTATCTGCTGCAATCACCTGAGAAAGTAGTTGCATCAGGTGTTGCTGTTCTTGGCTGGCAATCTTATCTTTAGTGAGGTCATTAATCAGTGCGACCGCTCCAGTTGTTGCCAGTGCAAATGCCGCGAGGATAAGGCCATTTTTCTGCATCGATTGAATTATCATGATTTAGCTCCATGACCATAAGTACGAGGCTGAGTGTAATGATCGATAAGTGGTACTGCCATATTCATGATCACAACTGCAAATGCAACGGCGTCTGGATAGCCACCAAATTGACGAATAACATAGACAGTAAAGCCAATTGCCGCGCCGTAAATCAGGCGACCTAAGTTAGTGGTGGAGGCCGACACCGGATCGGTGGCAATAAAGAAGGCACCAAGCATAGCGCCGCCACTTAACAAGTGGAATAGGGTGCCCGGCTCTGATTCAGGGGCAATGATATAGCCAATTGCACTAGCAAGGCCAAGACTGGCAATAAAGGCTACAGGAATATGCCAGTTGATCACTTTGGCTTTTAGCAGGTAAAGGCCGCCTAGCAAAAAGGCGAGGTTAACATATTGCCAACCAATTCCTGCAAGCGCTCCAAAACCCTGCTTACTCATCGCCTCATTCACGGTTAAACCTTGTGAGACTGCGGTTTTTACCGAGTCTAATGGCGTTGCACCAGTCGCGCCGTCAATCACACCTGCACGCCATACGTCAAGTGTGACACCTTGGCTGGTGGATTCAGTAAAGATCATCGCGAGCTGGTCAACAAAACTTAGCGACTCTAACATGAGCGCTTGAATAGGTGACCATGAAGTCATTTGTACAGGGAAGGAGATCAGCAATAATACATAGGCCGCCATGGCTGGGTTGAAAAGATTAAAGCCTAGGCCACCGTATAGCTGTTTTACAATAGCGATGGCAAAAAATGCACCAATGACGGTTATCCACCAAGGGGCTAGCGGCGGAATACTGATGGCCAGCAGCACAGCGGTGAGCCAAGCACTGCCGTCGCTGAGGCTGGGCCATATCGCTCGACCTCTTAGCTTTAGCACTAGCGCTTCAGCAAGACTTGCGGTAATAAGCGCCAAAGCCAACTGGATCAATACACCAAAACCAAAATAGTAGGTTTGAACTAAGATCCCGGGAATACAGGCTGCCATGACGGTCATCATGATTTTGTTGACCGACTTATGGCTATGATTGTGCGGGGATGAGGCCATGGTTAGTTTCATGACGGTTCATTTCCTTCTTGTTCTTTCGCTTGCTTCTTCGCTTTTGCTCTCGCAATTGCGGCTTTAACGGCGGCTTTTTTACGTGCTTCAGGGCTAAGTGCTCGTTGCTGCTCAGATGTGCCCTCAGCATCTTGCTCTGTACCGCTGGAGTCTGTTTCTGATCCCGCCGTTGGCTCATTTACTTCTTTGTCTTGCTCATTCATGCTTTCGCCAGCTTCTAGTGCCTCTTTAGCGGCTTTCTTGGCCTTGGCTCTAGCGATTGCTGCAGCAACAGCGGCTTTACGTGGATCTTCCTCGGCGCTTTCCGTTGGAGCGGCTTCTGCTTGTTCGCTCACGCTTGCGCCAGCTTCTTCAGCCTCTTTAGCAGCTTTCTTGGCCTTAGCTCTGGCAATTGCGGCAGCAACGGCGGCTTTACGTGGATCTTCGTCAGTATTATCGGTTTGAGCACTTTGTGAAGCGTCTGCTTGATTGCTTTCGTCAGCTTCTTCCGCCTGTTTAGCGGCTTTTTTGGCCTTAGCTCTTGCAATTGCGGCGGCAACAGCTGCCTTTTTATCGCTTGGCGCTGCATTGACTTCAGGTTCTGGGGTGTCTTCTGCGGCTTCTTTTTTGGCTTTAGCCCGGGCGATTGCAGCAGCTACGGCTGCCTTTTTATCATCTGCTGCAGCTGGCTCAGATTCAGGCGCGGTTTGGGCTGCGGCCTTTTTCGCCTTTGCACGGGCAATGGCGGCGGCTACTGCATCTTTTTTATCTGTGCTTTCAGACTGGTCAGTTTTTTCTTCTTTATATTTACGCGCTTGCGCTTTGCGTTTTGCACGCTCTTCAGCAATGGCGCTGTTGTCCGGCTCTAACTCACCATTCTCACCCTGTTTGGCTTTGGCGCGTGCAATCGCAGCTTGGACCGCGGATTTATCTGACTGCTTATCTTTAACGCGTGATAGTGCTTCTTGCACTTTTTCTTTATCTGCGGCTTTTGGCGCAGCACCAGCTGAACGGCGTTTATGTTTATTTTGACGCTCTTCCTGTTCTCGCTCTAAGCGCTCTTTTCTTGCTTCAAAACGCTCTTTAGCACGCTCAGCTTTGACTTGTTCAAGTTTTTGTTCGCGAATGTCGGCTTTGGCCACTCGGTAGTATTGCACCAAGGGGATTTCGCTTGGACAAACATAAGAGCACGCACCGCATTCGATACAGTCAAAGAGGTTGTATTCCTCTAATTTTTGGTACTCTTTGCCTTTAGCAAACCATTGTAACTGTTGTGGTAATAAGCTTTGAGGGCAGGCATCTGCACAGGCACTACAGCGAATACATGCCTTTTCATCACCTGGGATCGCAAGTTCTTGGTTGTCTGGCGCGAGTATACAGTTGGTGGTTTTGACCACAGGGATCCTAACCGATGGCAAGGTAAAGCCCATCATTGGACCGCCCATGACGACGCGCTGCGCCTCTACTGGTGAAAAGCCTTGCGAGTCAAGCAGATGCTTTATTTCAGTGCCGAGTAAAGCCCACACATTGCTTGGTTGAGTAATGGTATTACCGGTCACGGTAACTACGCGCTCAATAAGGGGTTTCCCCTCAAAAATGGCTTGCCAAATTGCGAACAGCGTTCCGACGTTCTGCACTAGTACGCCGATATCAGCAGGGATCCCAGTACTCGGTACTTCTTTAGAGGTTAATACCTTAACCAGTTGCTTTTCACCGCCAGAGGGATATTTGGTTGGCACACTACGGACTAAGATATCCTGATTATGCTGAGCCGCTGCGGTGATCGCCGCAATGGCTTCAGGTTTATTATCTTCAATGCCAAACAACACTTTTTGTGGTTTCAATATACCTTGTAGCACTTCGACGCCTGCGACGATTTCTTTGGCGTGTTCACGCATCAAACGATCGTCGGCTGTGATATACGGTTCGCACTCAATGCCATTAACGACTAAAAACTCAATAGGTTTTGGACTGTCAGCTTTGACATAAGTTGGGAATCCCGCACCGCCCATACCGGCAATACCAGCTTGGTGGATAATATCAATAAGCTGTTTGTTATCAAGCGTGTTTAGGTCACTAATAGGATTCAGTGGTGTCCATCTATCTTCACCGTCTGGGCGCAAAATAATACTGAGCTCAGGTAGCGCGGATGGATGCGCCGATGGCATCGGTTTTATCGCTTCAATGATGCCAGATGTGGGCGCATGAATAGGAAGCGACCAGTTCGTGCCGGGAGCCGTCAATGCTTGCCCTTTAAGCACGTGCTCGCCCGACTGTACTAGTAAACTGCCGTTTGCACCTATATGTTGCTTTAACGGGAGAATGAGTTTATCCGGCAAAGGTAAACGAGCAATCGGTTGTTGATTAGATAACGTTTTTTGCTCTGGTGGATGGATGCCACCTGGGAACTGCCACAGTTTTCCACTTTCTATTTGTTCAAGTAATGTTTCCACTTAAACCTCTTAATCAATCTGTGTCACAGGAATGGCGTCTAGCTGCCATTTCCACGTTTGCTTGGTCTGTGCAACTGGGATCATATCAAT
The DNA here is from genome assembly GCF_005886105.2 of Pseudoalteromonas galatheae. Taxonomy (NCBI): domain Bacteria; kingdom Pseudomonadati; phylum Pseudomonadota; class Gammaproteobacteria; order Alteromonadales; family Pseudoalteromonadaceae; genus Pseudoalteromonas; species Pseudoalteromonas galatheae. The sequence goes on along the minus strand of NZ_PNCO02000001.1, from coordinate 2,901,006 downwards.
ACAATCAACCGGGCAGGGTTCGACACACAGATCGCAGCCTGTGCACTCGTCAACGAGTACGGTGTGCATTTGTCTGGTTGCACCAACAATGGCATCAACGGGGCAAGCTTGAATGCATTTGGTACAGCCAATACATTCGTCTTCACGAATGTAAGCCACCTTCTTGACCGGCTCAGCGTCTTCTCCACCAGCCAATGGCTTTGCTTCTACGCCCATTAAGTCCGCCAGTTTTTTCACTGTAGCTTCACCGCCGGGAGGGCATTTATTTACGTCATCGCCATTCGCAATCGCTTCAGCGTACGGTCGACAGCCGGGATAGCCGCACTGGCCGCATTGAGTTTGTGGCAGAATGGCGTCTATCTGTTCAACAATTGGGTTGCTTTCAACTCGGTATTTCACTGCTGCATAGCCAAGCACAATACCAAAAATGAGCGCCAGCGCACCAAGTGCAAGTAATGCGTAAAGTAATGTCATATCTAAAACTTAACCAATCCAGAAAAGCCCATAAACGCAAGCGACATGAGTCCTGCGGTGATCATCGCTATCGATGCTCCTTTAAAGGGGGTTGGCACGTCAGCGACAGCTAAGCGCTCACGCAAGGCGGCAAATAGCACCAGAACCATAGAAAAACCAACCGCTGCGCCAAAACCATAAACTGCAGACTCTAAAAAGGTATGGTCTTTCTTAATATTAAGTAATGCAACACCTAGTACTGCACAATTAGTTGTAATTAAAGGCAAGAAAATTCCCAGCAACCGATACAAGGTTGGGCTGGTTTTACGCACCACCATTTCAGTAAATTGCACAACCACTGCGATAACCAAAATAAAACTCATCGTTCTTAAAAAAGTGAGGTCAAGCGGCAACAAGATATATTGATTGACCAAATAGCTGGTGACTGAAGCTAGGGTGAGAACAAATGTTGTCGCTAAAGACATTCCCACTGCGGTATCTAATTTTCCAGATACCCCCATAAATGGGCATAAACCCAAAAACTGAACTAAAACGAAGTTATTCACCAGCACTGTGCCAATGAGCAACAAAATGTATTCGGTCATTCCTGCCTCTATAACTTAGTCACTTTATTCGGGCTATTCCCGATAAATCGAGGTGATAGTTAACTGTATTAAAGAATTTACTGGGTGCAAATTTTGATTTGATTTAATTTTGCTAAAAGCACTTTTCAGTATAATTAAATCGATAGCACCGTTTCGCTCTGTGTTTCTAAATGAAAAAGCATACTTTGCAATCAACAGAGTTATGGTCTCTGATTTCGTAAGGCTTTTGCTTAAGGTCTCATGCTAGCAGTTTTCATTTTATTATTGGCAAATAACCCTAACTCAGAGCTCGTTTACTAAGCAGTTTATTGATTTTATTTTATAAAAATCAATGTGATAGATGTTTTAATCTTACTGAACTCTGGTTAGTTGTTAGTGCCGAAATAATCTCCATGACTATCTTTGTGAACTTCTTATAGTGCATGGATAAATTTGAATGATAATTCCTGCCAATAGTAACACAGATTGCAATAGGTGTGGCAAATGATAGTGTATGAAAGTAAGCGCAATGACGCTGGAGAATAGGGCAGGGCAAACAAGTTGCCCTTGGAGTTTTTGTTGAGCTCGGATAAGCCTTGAATTATCCGAGCTCAGGTTACCTAGATTTCTTTCGGTTTTTCGATGTAGTAGCCTTGTACACCATCCAAACAGAGCGTTTCGACGATGTGCTTCTCTTCTTGACTCTCGATACCTTCGGCAAATACGTTGACACCGATACGGTGTGCAAGGTCAACCATCAAGCGCATAAAGTATTGATTATTCTTGTCTTCTTCAAGGCCACGAGTATAGCTTGCATCCATTTTGATATAGTCAGGCTTTAGGTCTCTAAAGAACTTAAACGATGTTAAGCCCACACCAAAGCGCTCAACGGTGATACGAGCGCCAGCACGATGCACCATATCAATAAAACGCTTACTGGCTTTAATATTTTGCTGTAAGCCAAACTCGCTAACTTCAAATACCAGTTTAGAGGCTAGATTGGTTTCTTTTAACAAACGACGCTCTAACCAGATCACAAATTGATCGTTATGAGCGCTCGATGCGGTAACGTTGATCCCAAAATACTTTTCGTTAAAGTTACGCGTTTTAATAAGTTCTAGCGAAGTGTCTATGATCAACTGATCAATCTCAATGGCCATTTCTAGCTTTTCAGCCATGGCAAGGAATGAGGCCGTTGGTAGCATTTGCCCCTCTTCGGTTTTGAAGCGGGATTGGATCTCTGCATAGGCCTTAGAATTTTTACCAATTGGCATGATATTTTGCATCATCAAACTAACACGCTTGCTGCTGATCACATCGCGGATCACGCGACGCCAGTTTTGGTTGCCAAATCCAGCACTGACATTATTCACTAAGTCAGACTCACGTTGAATATGCCAAGCATTGGCTTGTTTGCTCTGCGCCATACTCATCGCATTATCAACAACTGAGAGTAGCTCTCCAAGTGGTTTACCGTTCTCATAAGGCACAATCCCAGTGTTTGCAACCGATGATAGTTCTTGGTTTTGCTGGAACTGAGTGAAGCGCGCTTGCAGAGTTTCACCAAACTCTTCCGCTTCTTTACTTGGCACGTTGGGTAAAATCACCGCAAAATCCGAGCTATTTAAACGGAACACTTGGCTGCCTGCATAAGTACCGGTGACGTGCTTGATGATATCCGATACTGACTTAATATATTCATCGCCTTTTTGATAGCCACGGGTTTGGTTAATGACTTGCAATTCAGAGCAACGGATCATCGCCAGTGAGCCAAATGCCTTTTTGGCAGACGACTCAATATATTGCTCGTAGTATTCAACGAACATATTGCGGTTGCCAAGATCGGTGACGACATCTTTATACGCTTCTTGCTTAATAGTGTGGGCGGCATTTTTAATGTCTTCTTGCTTTGACTTTAAAAAGCTGGCTAAGCGTTTAAAAGAGGGGACTAAATCATGCCCAAGTTCTGCTACTTTGCCATCGTTAAAATCAAACTCAATGTTGTCGGTGACTTGGTTTTGTGTGATGTATGAATCTACAGCACTGGCGACGGTCATACTGACGTTACGGTTAAGCTTCTTATAGACGCCTTGCATAAAGAAGACGGGAATAAAAGCGACCAGTGCAGAAATAATAATGAGCAATAGTAGGGCTTGTTGCAGTAGTTGCGCCTGGCTTTGTGCATTGATCAAGAATTCGATTTTGATGTCTTTGCTATCGTTAACAGCAAATTGAGGACGAATAGCATTGATGTTTGATTCAATAATTTCAGCGATAAAAGGAAGATTGCTTGGCGTATTGACTTGTAAAACGGTTTGACCGTCAAAATCTCTTATAATAAAAGTTGAGAAAACATCTCCGCTATTTAGTGCTTGGCGAATGTGTTCTGGGGTCACTTCAGTGATTTTTTTGTCTTTGATATACTCTGTTACCATAGTGTGTGCGCTTTGCTGCGCTTTATTTATTGCAGAGTCAAAACTTGTTGCGAAAAAAAAGCTACCAATCAAGGAGAATAATAGCCAAGAGGTGACTTGGAGTACGATAAGTTTTTTAAAACCAGCCATAGTACGCTTCTTAAAGAGGGTTATTCCATAGTATCGGGTGCATTGCCAAATTCTTTATCAAATTCATCGGTTTGATTTTCGTCTGAGCGATAAATTACAGAGCAGGTTGTTGTTTGAGCAAGTGCAGTGAGAATATTGCTTGTAGAGTAGTGTAAATGCTTGAAAAAGTCTAATGCTTTCGTGGAATTGGCTCCCCCTCCCCGACTCGAACGGGGGACCTGCGGATTAACAGTCCGTCGCTCTAACCAACTGAGCTAAGGGGGAAGCGTATCTCTCAACGGGGCGAAATATTAATGACGACATTGCAAGGTGTCAACCACTAAAATCACAGAAACGTAAAAAACTCTACTAAGCGATGAATTAATGCGCTATTTGTTGGCTTTTTAGCTTGTTCAACGCATTTTATCGCGTTAAAACGGCGCATTTTACATTTACTTGTTGTGTGAATGTGGCTCGCGATACCAAGTAAGAGAGTCGAACCAAAGCTAAAACGAATAAAATTAACATATATAATCTTCACTGTGTATTCGTACAGTTGGTTTTTTAGTTTCATGTATTTTTTGAACGTTTTGCTCGAATTGTATCCTTAACAGCTCATTTTATGATGTTTTCTCAAGATCTTTAAATTAGTGCAATTGTCACTTGGATGGGATCATTGAGTATAAATAGTGTTGTATTAATAATCTCGACTTAAGTGCAGTGGGGCTAGCAGTAAGTAGTTACTATCAATAAATTGAAAATCAATAACTTAATAAAAAGACCAGTTAAAACAAATGGATATGTTTGGCTGGTTAATTTTGGAATATATGAAGATTTTTACTTCCAGAAGCAAGGTTAGTCTACAGATCTAAATTGATCCAGTTGTTGTTTTAAGAACGATCATACTAAATGCACCGTTGATCAAAATTACTCCAAGCTGAAAACCTTTATTCTACTGGCTTGGAGCGACTTATCCACGGAATCTGTGGATAACATTGTTTATTATTATTTGAGAAGTATTGCAAGACTATGAAAATAGGGCGCTGCGGCCGTTTCAAGTAAAATTCGATAAATATTTAAATCTATTAATATCAATGGGTTATGTTTGGTTGGGTATTTTTGTTTATTTGTTATTCAGTGTGAAGCTTTTATGAACTTTTGGCCAATTTGGTTGTGCAAAAAACATGCTACTTTGCGAGGTGGATTGTAACTTTTTTGTCAAAACTTACTGAATCGTTATTTTTAACACTAAATCTTAATCCTATGACTTAATACCAGCTTTTTATAAGTAACTGTTGCTAATTTAGACTTTATCACGACTCTTGACGTTTCCCGCATAGCGTCAACATCTTGAATAGCATACAATGAGCCGCTTAAAGTATCAGAAATAGGTTGTTATGACTCAAGCTAAGTCAAATTCCAATGGCAACGATATCCTTTTTGGTGATATTGGGGCGACTTTAAAGCGAATGACGATCCCCATGATATTCGGGATGATCACGCTGATGATGTTTAATCTCGTTGATACTTTCTTTATTAGTATGCTAGGCACCGAGCCGCTCGCAGCGATCAGTTTCACTTTCCCTGTTACCTTTACTGTAATTAGCTTGGCCATTGGGCTAGGCATCGGAACATCTGCCGTTATCGCTAAGGCTTTGGGTAGCAATTTGCTTGATGAAGCTAAATTTGATGCCGCAGTGGCTATTATTATCTCTGCGATATTAGTTTCATTACTTTCTATTCTTGGTTTTATTTTTGTCGATGAGATCTTTATTCTCCTCGGTGCAGGTGAAGCGGTTATGCCATTTATCCACGACTATATGTCGGTGTGGTTTATTGGCTCGATTTTATTGATAACACCGATGATTGGTAATTCAGTGTTGCGTGCCAGTGGTGACACCAAAACGCCAAGTTTAGTCATGGGACTCGGAGGATTAGTCAATGCGGTGCTGGACCCGATATTAATCTTCGGATTTGGGCCTATTGATGCAATGGGTGTGAAAGGGGCTGCAGTGGCCAGTGTGTTGTCTTGGAGTCTTGGGGTAACTATCATTTTATATTTGCTGATAGTTAAAAAGCGTCTTATCTCACTGTCTGCAAAATACACCAGCTTCACAAATGCGGCGAAAAAAATTCTCACTATAGGCCTGCCTGCAGCTGGTGCAAATATGCTGACACCTTTAGCAATGGCGGTAATGACAGCACTTATAGCTAGTTATGGACCTGAAGCTGTGGCCGCATTTGGTGTTGGCAGTCGTATTGAGTCGATCGCAAGTCTGGTGGTTTTAGCGCTTTCTATGACCTTGCCGCCATTTGTCAGCCAGAACTTTGGTGCAAAGCACTATCAGCGTGTGTCTGATGCCTATACCCAAACACTTAAATTTGTGCTTGGTTTTCAATTTGCGGTCTACTTATTGCTGGTATTGAGCGCTTACTATATAAGTCATACTTTTGGTAATGAGCCGGCTGTTGTTGAAACCATACAGCTATTTATTTATATCATGCCGTTAGGATACGGTCTTCAAGGCGTGATCATATTAACCAATTCGTCATTTAATGCGTTGCATAAACCGATGAATGCACTCATTCTAAGTGTGATCCGGTTGTTCATATTCTATGTACCTATTGCTTATTTAGGCTCACTGTTGGCTGGATTGCCAGGATTATTTGCTGGCGCTGCTTTGGGAAATTTATTTACTGCAGCCATTGCCTACAATTGGTTTAAGAAAGTCATTAATGAAATTGCAGCAAGTGAGGTTCAAAAGGAGGCATAATGGAAGATAAGTTTCAGCTAGTTTCTGAGTTTCAGCCAAGCGGAGATCAACCAACAGCGATTGCTCAGCTGTGCGATGGCTTAGAATCAGGCCTTGCACATCAAACCTTGCTGGGGGCTACCGGGACGGGTAAAACCTTTACCATGGCTAACATCATTAATAACCTCAACCGTCCGACGATTATTATGGCGCATAACAAAACGCTGGCTGCACAGTTGTACGGCGAAATGAAAGAGTTCTTTCCTCATAATGCGGTTGAGTATTTCGTTTCTTATTACGACTATTACCAACCCGAAGCCTATGTTGTTGCTAGCGACACATTTATTGAGAAAGACGCCTCTATCAACGATCATATAGAGCAAATGCGTCTATCTGCGACCAAGGCCTTGCTTGAGCGCAGAGACACTATCATCGTAGCCTCAGTTTCAGCGATTTATGGCCTTGGCGATCCCGACTCTTACATGAAAATGATGCTGTTACTGAAAGTCGGTGAAACTATCGATCAGCGTGACATGTTAAGACGTTTGGCAGAGCTACAGTACACACGTAATGATATGGATTTTAGCCGTGGTACTTATCGAGTTCGTGGTGAAGTTATTGATATTTTTCCTGCCGAGTCAGAAACCATCGCGGTACGAGTCGAGATGTTTGACGATGAGATAGAGAGGATCAGCCTGTTTGATCCCTTGACGGGTGCCATTGAAAAACATCTCGTTCGCGCGACTATTTATCCAAAAACTCACTATGTGACGCCAAGAGAAAAGATCCTTGATGCCATTGAGCGTATCAAGGTCGAACTCAAAGAGCGCCGCACTCAATTACTGGATAAAAGTCGCTTAGTCGAAGAGCAGCGCATTGCTCAACGTACACAGTACGATATTGAAATGATGACAGAGCTTGGCTATTGCTCTGGTATTGAGAATTACAGTCGATATTTATCGGGACGTGCACCAGGCGAGCCACCCCCAACTTTGTTAGATTATTTGCCGGATGACGCGCTTATGATCATCGATGAATCTCACGTTACCGTTTCGCAGGTAGGGGCAATGTACAAAGGTGACCGCAGTCGTAAAGAAAACTTAGTTGAATATGGTTTTAGGTTGCCGTCTGCGCTGGATAATAGGCCACTAAAGTTTGAAGAGTTTGAAGCGATTTCGCCACAGACCATTTATGTTTCGGCGACTCCCGGTGATTATGAATTGAATAAATCAGCGGGTGATGTTGCCGAGCAAGTGATCCGCCCAACTGGGCTATTAGATCCAGAAGTAGAGGTGCGTCCAGTTGCAACTCAAGTTGACGATTTGCTCTCTGAGATCTACAAACGGGTTGAAGTGAATGAGCGTGTGCTGGTTACTACGCTAACAAAACGCATGTCAGAAGATCTGACCGATTATCTTAACGATCATAATGTTAAGGTGCGTTACTTACACTCTGATATCGATACCGTTGAACGTATGGAGATCATTCGAGACCTACGTAAAGGTGTTTTTGATGTACTAGTCGGCATCAACTTGTTACGAGAGGGCTTGGATATGCCTGAGGTTTCATTGGTTGCCATACTTGATGCGGATAAAGAAGGCTTTTTACGTTCTACGCGCTCTCTTATTCAGACAATTGGCCGCGCGGCACGTCACTTAAATGGTAAAGCGATTTTGTACGGCGATAGAGTAACGAACTCGATGCGCCAAGCGATAGATGAAACGCAAAGACGTAGAGAAAAGCAAGAGGCGTATAATGAGGCTAATGGCATTACACCAACGGCGCTCAATAAGAAGATCACGGATGTGATGGACCTCGGTGAGGAAGTGGCTGATGACAAAGTGGTGGATATCGATGCCAAATTTAAACCTGGTATGCCTGCAATGGATGCGAAAGAGATCGCCAAAGAAATAGACCGACTTGAAGCACAAATGATGAAGTTTGCAAAAGAGCTTGAGTTTGAAAAAGCAGCTCAAGCGCGAGATCAAGTTCAGATCTTACAAAAGCGTTTGATTAAAGCTTAGGGCTAAAACGTCGGCTTTAAAGAATAAAAAAGCATGTGGCCATCACATGCTTTTTTATTGGTTGGGTAGGTTGCTTTATACCAATTGAATTAATTCTCTAATCAATTTGAAGGGTGAAATAGCATATTAGCTTCGTTAAAAATTTCTCATTTAGAACAACTAAATAGCAAAATTTTTGCCTTGCCTATATGGATATAGGTACCTTAGCGGTAGCAGGACGCGAGAGCGGTGCTACTAAAGCTATTTCCCCGTTTCAAGATAGATCATTTACTTAATACAACTGGTATTAAAAGCGATAGCTGACACCAAGAGATAAGTTTGATGTATCCAAGTCACCCATATCAAGGTACTTGTAGCCAAGGTTAACTGCTATACCGTTATCCCAGTCATATTGCCAACCGGCCTCAGCAACAAAACCGATACCGTCGTCAGTAACTAATTTGGTGCGGCCACGAGTGATTTCGTAATCGTAATAGTTCGCCCCTAATTTACCGTAAAAATAGCTATTGTCAGAAATTTGATAGTAGCCTTTAGCCGCAACGACGAAGTTATCAAATTCTAAGTTATTAGCACCAAGACCAAACAAAGTTTTGTTGTTTTGTGTGCAGGTAAATTTGCGATCGTTTTCGTCTTCACACTTCCAATCATCTAAGTCTTCACCGCTGTTATAACCTAATTCAAGCGCCAAAATTGGCGTAAAGTGATAGTTGTAATACAGGTAGGCTTGACCTACACCATCACCATCTTTGCTTGAGCTTTTATAAGAGGCGCCACCGCCAGAAATGTCTAAACCGACACGGTGTGTCTCGTCCTTTTGCTCTGCAAAAGACGATAAGCTTGTTGTGAGTAATGCAAGAGATAAAAGCGCTTTAAGTTTCATAATCAATGTCCGTTGTGGTTAACTTGAAGACAGTATAAATAGGGTGGGTGTCAAGGTCTGTTGGGGGGCTGTCATAAAGTGTAAGAAGGCGTCGAATTTGGTTTTATTTATTTTACAAATCTAAATAGTTGCACTTGCTAAGTGCTTGTTGGTGTCTTAGGTTTTGCAATGAATATTTGATATTTCATTATGGTGAAAAATGTTAAAATTGCAGCAATAAGCCCACTCCATATGTGATGCATGACCAAATGACTTGCAATGAACATAGGCACATCTTGCCAGCCAGCAATAAACAAAAGTTTACTCAATAACAGCAAATACCCGAGCAGGTGTGCGAAGAGCGCAAACCTAAAGGATTTTATAAATTTACTTTTTGCATTGACAGGTAGCGCTGGGAGGTGGAGGTGTAACGCGACGGTAAAGACTACTGAGAGCAAAATACTCACGCTTCCTAAACCCAGTAATGAGGTTTTAATCAACACGATGGAATAGATGAAAGCTAGTAACATGCGTCAGTCCTACAATTACGAGAAACGCAGTTTATATACGCTTAGGTTTTGAGTCTATTCGAATTATTCTAAGGATTAGGTAGTGATTTTCTGAACGATCGCTCTATACTAAGGGCCGATTTTATCAATAGTTTGTAAACCGATGTAACATTAGCCTGTATTTTCGTGGCATGTTTCGTTATAAATGCAATGCTATGTCGTAGTAAATTCGAAAAAAACAATAATTATTATAGTATTTAAGACCAAGTTGGGAACTAGGGAAATGAAATTTGCTTTTAAGGATTTTTTGTTTGATAGCAAAGAACTCAAGCTTTATAAAGATGATAGAAAGCTAAATCTAAAACAAAAGCCAGCTCAGATATTGGAGCTATTTTTAACTGCTCCTCAAACCATTCACAGTAAAGAAGATATTTTAGAAAAGGTATGGCCAGATAGAAAAGTAACGGATCAGGTCGTATTTCAAAATATCGGGCATTTACGCGCTTTATTTGGGGATGATGCTATCAAAACCTTTTCGAGAAAAGGGTATCAATGGCAGATCCCATGTACGGCCTTTGAGGGAACGACAGAAGCTCAGACCTCAAAGCAGTCTTTGCCTCAATCAACTAACCCCGCAGGGGGAGTGCTAGATGATAAACCTTCTGAGAATGAAGCCACAGTCACGAATAATGCACTCAAAAAACCCGAGTCAGTCAGTAAGCTGCCAATGTTTGGGCTTGTGGGCATACTTGTATTACTCGCTGTGGGTGTTTACTTTACGTTATCGTGAGTCGAACTTACGTGGATTGAGGGCGTATTATGTCGCAAACGTTATATATCACAGGTGCTGGTGTAAGTGCTGAAAGTGGTATTCCGACTTTCCGGGGAGAGGATGGATTTTGGACGATAGGTTCGGCTAACTACACTCCTCAAGAAATGGCTACGCGCGCAATGTATAAATCACAACCGGCGGAATTCTTAAAATGGTATTACCATCGTTTTGTGACTTATCGTAATCACGGCCCCAATCAAGTTCATCAATGGCTTAGTGATAAAAATGTGATCACGCAAAATATCGACGGTTTAGATGGTAAAGCGGGAAATAATCATTTTATTGCGATCCATGGCCGTGTTGATCAGGTGACTCCCTTTCATACCCAAGGTGAGCCCACGGAGTGCTTTACTGCCCCTTGGGATGAGGTGGACGAAAGTCGATTAGCTGAGTCGCTGTTAGCACTTTTCAAGATCGCGCAGCGAGGCCCAGAAAAAGGCGTGTCACTTAAACCCTATGTATTGCTATTCGACGAATACTACACCGATCTGTATCGTATTAGCGAAGCACAGTCACGAATGTATGCTGCGGATCGCATGATTTTTATAGGTACTTCCTTTAGTGTCAATATCACTCAAATGGCCTTGGAAATAGCAAGGCACAAAGCTATTCCAATTGAAGTGGTTGACCCAAACCCTGCGCACTTACTTTACGAGCAAGTCACTTATCACCGTATGACGGCAAGTGAATACATCACCAGTTTGCCAGCCTCTTAATCCAAAGTTTGGGAAAAGTCATCCTGTATTGCCTTGGTAGTAAGTAGCTAACAGAAATTGTTTATACTCGCTGAATCGATTTTGCTGTATGAGATGTGACTCAATCATTTTAGCGTTGTGGAGTTCTACAACGCTTATATGTCGTCGTTCGATTTCTATCAAGCCGAGTAACGCACTTAATTCTTGAATGCTAAGCGGGGTAGTATGGCTATTAAAAGCTAAGTAGCACTCGAGAGGTGTTAACTTTTTTGCATTTCTTTGACTAAGTGCGTTTTGTAGTAGTTCTTTACTTTCAAAGTGTAATAAGGTTCTGAGGTAGTTGAGGCCGTTATCTTTCGCTGCTATTTGCGATAAAAGAATATGCAGTATGTTATTCCCTTGCTGGTTGAGGTTGTTGATTTGCTCAGCTTGGATCAAAGGGGGTGAGAAAAAGGCAAACTTTTCTAAGGAGTTAATCGCAGCTATCATCGCTTCTGGAAAGCGCGCAGCTTGTAAGCAAATACTCGCTATATCTTGATAGTGGCCATAGCGTGCATCGTCACTCTGTGCGCTTTTGAAAAGAAACTTTAGGACTTCAATCTGCTCGTCTTTGGGAGCGTCTGTGTACACGGCTTTTATTTTTTCGATGTTCGCACTTTTTAACGCCAGTAAAAACGGTGCTAAGCTACCATTCGACATTTAAATACACTTTGTTATTTAATACTTAATCTCGATGATAGCTTATTCACTCGAGTATTTTAACTTCAATACTGCAAATATCAGGCGATGAACTAAACTTGGATTTATCAATTCAGAGGTAGCCCAATGATCGATATTGACGATAAAGTGCTGAATGATCTGCGCGGCGGGTTTAACTTACCTGCTAAGCCTGAAATATTACAAGCCTTACAAAATGAATTATCAAAACCAGAACCTGAGTTATTTGCTGTTGCGGATATTATTGCAGCAGATGTTGGTGCATCAGCTGCGGTGTTAAAGGTGATTAATTCACCTGCGTATGGCCTTGCCCGCACTATTACAGACATTAAACAAGCTGTGATGTTTTTGGGCGTTACCTGTATTACGCAGCTCGTGACAGGATATTTGCTGAAAAACGCGTTTGAGCAGTCCAAATGCTGTATTTCACTGCAGCAATTTTGGGATAACGCTGCTGATATTTCAAAAGCTGCAATGGTTGTTGGACATCACTTAAAGTCATCATTACCGATGGAGAATTTGCAGTTGCTCGGACTGTTTCATGACGCCGGGATCCCTGCAATGGCCGTAAAATACCCTGATTACGCTGAGGTAATAAAACAGTCCATAGAGCGACCTGAGCAAACACTGATTTATTATGAGCAGCAAAAATATCCAGTGCCACATACAGTAATAGGTTACTTTCTTGCGACATCTTGGCACTTACCCAAAGAAATATGTCAGATGATTTTGCGTCACCATGACGTAAGCTATCTTGAAGAGCAAAAAAATGCGCAATATGTGCAAACCTTTGCGGCACTTAAACTGGCTGAAAATCTCTGTTTTGAAGCAAAACACTTTAGAAGCGCAGCAGATTGGTATTTATTTAAAGATAAGGTGATGATTGAGCTTAATCTGCATGAAGATGAGTATCAAAACTTAAAAGATGATGTCGACGAAGTATTTATCGGGTAGGGGATTAACCGTAGGCATTAAAAAAGGCGCACTAGGCGCCTTTTTTACTTTTTGCAGCAGGGGATTATAGGCCTGCTGCTGCACGCAGTGCGTCAGCTTTATCTGTTGCTTCCCAAGGGAACTCTTCACGACCAAAGTGGCCGTAAGCAGCAGTAGGCTGATAAATTGGACGCTCAAGGTCTAGCATAGTGATTAGACCGTAAGGGCGTAAGTCGAAGTGCGCGCGGATAAGTTCGATTAAACGCGACTCATCAAGCTTAGCTGTACCGAAAGTTTCTACGCTGATAGAGGTTGGCTCAGCAACACCGATTGCGTAAGACACTTGGATCTCACACTTGTCAGCAAGGCCAGCGGCAACAATGTTCTTCGCAACGTAACGTGCTGCGTACGCTGCAGAACGGTCAACTTTTGATGGATCTTTACCAGAGAATGCACCACCACCGTGACGTGCCATACCGCCGTATGTATCTACGATGATTTTACGACCTGTTAGACCACAGTCACCCATAGGGCCACCGATAACGAAACGGCCAGTTGGGTTGATGAAGAACTTAGTTGCTTCAGTGATAAGCTCTGCAGGTAATGTAGGCTTGATGATAGTTTCCATCACAGCTTCTACAAGGTCTGCTTGTGAAACAGAATCACAGTGCTGTGTAGATAATACAACTGCGTCGATACCTACAGCTTTACCGTTTTCGTACGCGAATGTTACCTGAGACTTAGCGTCTGGGCGTAACCAAGGTAGTGTGCCGTCTTTACGAACTTGCGCTTGGCGCTGAACTAAACGGTGTGAGTATGTGATTGGAGCAGGCATCAGTACGTCGGTTTCGTTACACGCGTAACCAAACATTAGACCTTGGTCACCAGCACCTTGCTCTTCTGGGCGAGTACGGTCAACACCTTGGTTAATATCAGGTGATTGCTTACCAATGGTATTTAGGATTGCACATGAATCAGCGTCAAAGCCCATGTCAGAATGCGTGTAACCAATTTCACGCACGGTCTTACGAGTTAATTCCTCGATATCAACCCAAGCGCTAGTCGTGATTTCACCACCAACCATAACCATACCGGTTTTAACGTAAGTTTCACACGCAACACGTGCTTTTGGATCTTGCTCAAGGATGGCATCTAGAACCGCATCAGAGATCTGATCGGCGATTTTATCTGGATGGCCCTCAGAAACAGATTCAGAAGTAAATAAATGTTTAGCCATTGTATTTATGCTCACAAATATTGCGCTTCACAAACATCAGGGACAGCGCGAAAAATTAAGGGGCGTATTCTAACCAAAAAACCTAGGCATTGACTAGTTATTTTACGCCTAGACGTCCAAAATTGTGCAAACTTTTTTATTGGTCGGAAAAAGTCTGTCTGTACCCGTTTTTTTATGGCCTTTGCCGTTGCAGTTAGCCATATAAATAAGTAAGAATGGGCTCAAACCCCGCGAAACACATTTAAAGGTAGGAGAATTCATGCCATCTCGCAAAGAACTTGCTAATGCAATTCGCGTTCTTTCCATGGACGCTGTACAAAAGGCCAAGTCTGGCCACCCAGGAGCCCCGATGGGCATGGCGGACATCGCAGAAGTACTTTGGCGCGATTTTTTAAAGCACAACCCAAGTAACCCTGAGTGGTTCGACAGAGATCGCTTTGTATTGTCAAACGGTCACGGCTCAATGTTAATTTATTCATTGTTGCATTTGTCGGGTTATGACTTATCAATTGATGACATCAAAAACTTTCGTCAGCTACATTCAAAAACACCAGGCCACCCAGAATATGGTTACGCGCCAGGTATTGAAACGACTACAGGCCCATTAGGTCAGGGTATTACTAATGCGGTAGGTATGGCGATTGCTGAAAAAGCATTGGCTGCACAGTTTAACCGTGAAGATTACGACATCGTTAACCACTATACCTATACATTCTTAGGTGATGGCTGTTTGATGGAAGGTATCTCACACGAAGCTTGTTCACTTGCGGGTACGCTTGGTCTTGGCAAACTGATTGCATTTTGGGATGACAACGGCATTTCAATCGACGGTGAAGTTGAAGGTTGGTTTAGCGACGATACACCAAAACGCTTTGAGTCTTATGGCTGGCATGTTATCGCCGGTGTTGATGGCCACGATAGCGATGCGATTAAAGCTGCAATCGAAGCGGCGCAAGCAGAGTCTGACAAGCCAACGCTTATTTGTTGTAAAACGGTTATTGGTTATGGTTCACCAAATAAATCAGGTAGCCATGATTGTCACGGTGCACCACTGGGCGAGGATGAAATCAAAGCTGCTCGTGAATTCCTTGGTTGGGAACACGGTGCATTTGAAATACCAGAAGATGTGTACGCTAAATGGGACGCAACAGCACGTGGTCAAAATCAACAAAGTGACTGGTTGATTAAGTTCACTGAATACCAAATGCATTATCCTGAGCTTGCTGCTGAATTTGAGCGTCGCATGAAAGGCGAACTTCCAGCAGATTGGTCAGAGAAAACTGAAGCGTATATTGCAGAGCTTCAAGCGAATCCTGCAAACCCTGCAACACGTAAAGCATCACAAAATGCATTGAATGCCTATGGTCCAATTCTACCTGAGTTTATGGGTGGCTCTGCTGACCTTGCGGGTTCTAACTTGACACTTTGGGATCAATCTAAAGGCTTAACGGCAGAAGATGCTGCGGGTAACTATATCTTCTACGGTGTGCGCGAGTTTGGTATGTCTGCCATCATGAATGGTATTGCATTGCACAGAGGTTTTATCCCTTACGGTGCGACATTCCTAATGTTTATGGAATACGCACGCAATGCCGTACGTATGGCTGCATTGATGAAGCAAAGAAGTATCTTTGTGTATACCCATGATTCAATCGGTCTTGGTGAAGACGGTCCAACGCACCAACCAGTAGAACAAATGGCGAACTTACGCACTACGCCAAACCTAGCGAGCTGGCGTCCATGTGACCAAGTTGAGTCAGCAGTTGCTTGGCAGCAAGCGGTTGAACGCGCTGATGGTCCATCTGCACTTGTATTTACTCGTCAAGGTCTTGCGCAGCAGCCACGTACCGCTGAGCAGGTTGCAGCAATTAAGCAAGGTGGTTATGTGCTATCTTGTGATGGTGAGCCTGAAATTATTCTTATTGCGACAGGTTCTGAAGTGCAACTTGCGGTTGAGTCTGCGGATAAGCTTCGTGCAGAAGGTAAAAAGGTACGTGTTGTGTCTATGCCTTCAACTGACATTTTTGATGCGCAATCTCCTGAATACAAAGAAAGTGTACTACCAAGCTCAGTAACGCGTCGCGTCGCTATCGAAGCGGGTATCGAGGACTTCTGGTACAAATATGTAGGCCTAAATGGTGCGATCGTTGGTATGACAACGTTTGGTGAGTCAGCGCCTGCTGATGAGCTATTCAAGCTATTTGGCTTTACGGTAGAAAATATCGTTGAAAAAGCAAACGCATTGTTTGCATAATCAAGTGAAAGAGAAAAAACCCATGCTATTATGCATGGGTTTTTTTATGCTTGAATGCTCAGATTGAGCTTTGCTGTGTTTTGCTTTTTCTTATGGTGTTGCAGCGCTGGACTTTAATAACATATCAAGAGACTGCTTTAACTGTTGAACTTGCTCCATATTTAAGCCCGCTTTTGCCATCATTTGTGCTGGGATACATGTGCATGATTGCTCCAGTGCTTTACCTGCTTCAGTTAAGTAAATGAAGGTTTGCCGTTCGTCATCAGGGTTTTTGCTGCGGGTAACTAGACCTCGTTCTGCTAATCGCTTAAGAAGCGGTGTTAAGGTGTTGCTATTGAGTTCAGCTCGCTCGCCTATTTCTTTCACGAGCAGTCCATCTTGCTCCCATAAAATCAATAACACTATATATTGCGGGTACGTGAGCCCAATCTCTTTGAGTAACGGCTGGTAGAGTCGGGTAACCTGTCTTGATGCACTATATAGCCGAAAGCAGATCTGATTATCGAGGTTGAGCTGCGGATTCGATTTACTCATTTAATAACTTTTCAATATCTTTGGCTATTTGTTCTGGTTTGGTGATTGGAGCATAGCGCTTAATCGGTTCACCCTGTTGGTTGAATAAAAACTTAGTGAAGTTCCACTTGATTTTATTACCAAATAGTCCTGGAAGTGCAGATTTTAGGTATTGATAAAGTGGGTGTGTGTTGTCGCCATTAACTTCTATCTTTTCCATCATCTGAAAATCGACACCATAGTTGATTAAACAGCCTTGTTGAATTTGTTTTGCATCACCAGGCTCTTGTTTACCAAACTGGTTGCAGGGAAAGCCGATGATAACAAGGCCTTGGTCCGCATATTTTTGATGTAATTTTTGTAGCCCTTCGTATTGTGGGGTTAATCCACACTCACTGGCCGTGTTAACAATAAGCACAGCTTTACCTTGTAAGTCGGTAAAGTGATATGTCTGACCTTGTAATGTGTTTGCTTCAAACTGATATAGCGTCGTCATTTTTAATCTCTTGTGATTTGGTCGTGTACGATTTAATTTAAACCAGGTATGACCTTTGTGCAATAGCTGTTGAGTTTATTTTGCTGCGGTACGTTGATACTTGGCGTTTAGCATCGCAAGTCGTCTGGTGATCAAAGCGTGATCTTGTTTAGGGAGATATTTTAAGTGTGTGTTGAGGTAGGTATTAGTGGAGTAAAGTGCACGGATCATGTGGTTGGCCTTTTCGATAAATGCTTGGGTTTCTTGGGTATGGCTGCAAGCGATATGGCCCTCCAGGTGAGGAAGATTATTTGCTATTGGTAATGACCCCACTTGATGGGCTTTGTCCTTAGGAAAGCTTTGCTGAAAAATAGCGGGGTAGGCTAATATAAAGTCGACCCTTCCTGCGCTGAAGTGTTCCATAATGGTTTGTGCTGACGTTTTATATGGTTTGGTGGCAACATTTTTTGGGTCAAGTAGCGCTAATGCGGAGTCAATGGTATTACCGTAAGACTTGCCGATCTCCTTGATGATGGTGGCTTGAGGATAGTAAGCCATTAAGCTTGCAAGCGACGTCAGCTTACCGGTGCTGTTCACAAGGCTGGCATCAATAGGAGTGCGTTGCTTGAAGTAATATAATCTATGGCTTGGATAGAGGTGAATGGGGATGGTAAACAAGAAGGCTTGCTGGCGGCTTGGGGTTTTTAGGCGAGACACTGCGCACACTGGGTCTTCACTTGCCAGCAATTGGTTGAGTTCGGCTGGGGTGACAATGTTAAAATCGAAGTAATCTCGGCCGAACTGGTTTAAAAGCAAGTTGTTGGTATCGGACTCTAAACTATGGGGTTGTTTGGTAAAGAGTCTTTGCTCATCGGCAGGCTCATTCGAGATCAGCAATATTTTTGCGTTGCAGCAGACACAAAACAACAGCAGCATTGGCAGTAAATATTTCATTATTGCTCCAACTAAGTAAAGCTGACTCCTGTTTACTATAGAACATTATGCTTAATTAGCATTCAAAATTGGGTGCTATATCAAGATAAGCGGTTATTTAACCTTAACTCTTTGTGCTGAGTTTTATAACCTGTCATCATTGCAATGATTTTTACCTATGGGGCAAATAAATGATGACCAAAGTGTGGGATGGATTTATCCGCGGGTTTCACTGGCTGCTCGTAGCAGGACTAGTAACCTTATATATTACCGGTGAAGAAGGCATGATGGATCTTCACTTTGTTACTGGCTATTTAGTGCTAGCACTGATGGCAACGCGATTAATTTGGGGTGTCATTGGTAGCCAAACCGCTAAATTAAGCGCTTTATTTCATTCACCTAAAGCGATTTTATCGGCCATTAAATCAAAACAAAGTCATGTAGGGCATAACCCCGCAGGCAGTTTGATGGTGCTACTATTTTTTGTGCTGATCCTTGTACAGCTCGTATCTGGCTTGATGACAACCGATGATATTTTGGTGGAAGGACCGCTTGCACAATATGTATCTTACGACTTAGTTGAATTAGCAGGTGATATACATCACACCAATATTGAGCTGTTAATCGCGGCCATTGCACTGCATATATTTGCTATTGTGGTGTATCGCCTAAAAGGTCAAAACCTAGTAAAGACGTTAGTTACTGGTAAGCAAGAAAATGCAGTCAGCACGCCTGTTATGAAATCGGGTGTTGTTGCATACCTTGTCTTTATTGCACTTTCAGCTTTATTACTCTTTACGTGGGGCGCCGAGCCATTACAAGGGTTAATGTAACTCTACTCTAAACAAAAATTAGCGAGGTTATTGTTTTCAATAACCTCGCTAATTTTTAATACCAAGTCCGGCTAGTGTAATATTTGTTAACAGATTATCGTAACAGATATGACCTCTATTTCAGAAAATTCTGGTAACATGGCGCAGTTTTATCATAGAGGTTAGAGAAAAGTAGCGATGTTAGAGCCGTATTATCAACAGCAAGCAAATGAAATCACCATTACCAGAGAACAGGGGAGCTTGTTTGCAAAAGGAGTCGCGGACGATTACAACCCATTGCACGACATCGATGCAAAGAAGTTTTGTGTACCGGGTGATCTACTTTTCTCCTTAGTGTTAAAGCACTACGGCTTAAGCGAAAATATGGAGTTTAGCTTTGTGGGCATGGTGGACGAAACGACAAAGCTCGTATTGCCAGATGGTGCTGCACAATTTGATATTACCGCAAATGATAAAGTGATGCTGTCTGTGTCGCGCACTGGCGAAACTAGCACTTGTCCAACACTCATCAATAGTTTGACGAGAAATTACGTTGAATTTTCAGGCACTACCTTTCCTCATGTGATCATCCCATTGATGGGTGAGCAAGAAGTAATGATCAATCCTGCAAGGCCAATGGTGATTTACGAATCTATGTCTATCCATATGGATGATATATCGGTATCGGAAGTAACATTGGAAGCAGCTAAGCCAGAGTTTAGCTATGAAGGCAAACGTGGCAAGATCAACCTGCGTTTTAACTTGCTGTCTAACGGCACTAAAGTCGGCTATGGTGAAAAGCACATGTTAGTTTCAGGGATCCGTGAGTATTGTCAGCAAACCGTTGATGATTTGATTGCTTATTACAACGATAGAAAAGTAGCATTAAAGCCATAATTTTGTAGTACACGCTGATTTACCGGTCAGCGTGCTGTTTATACAGCTTTCTTTTTAAACAATAATTCATCCTCTTTTCAGCTGTTCGCTATACTGTTTAGATAACATTGTAATTGAACGAAATGGTATCACTGTGCCCTATGCAGACTTGCTCAAACCAGAGTCCTCGCAACAAACATTATTAAAATGGCAAAAAACGGTCGATTTAATGGCAAAGATTTTTTCGGCGCCTGCTGCGTTTGTAGTGCAAAAAAAAGAAGATGGTTTTGCAGTGATGATTGCAAGCAACCAAGAAGAAAATCCGTATCCTGCTGGTGGTTTTATACCGCAAGAAACCAATATTTTCTGCAAGCATGTTGTTGCTAATAACCGTAATTTATATGAGCAAAATGCTAGTGCGAACTATCAATGGGACGATAACCCTGAGGTTGCCGATGATGGTTTTGAGTCATACTTGGGCGTACCTATCCACTGGCCCAATGGGAAGTCGTTTGGCACTTTGTGTGTGATGGATTTTAAGCCTACAAATTACAACGCTTCGTTGGTCGAGTTTATAGAGCACTTACGCGATATGCTAGAAGATGATTTGGTGATGATTGAGCGTTATAGCAAAATCAAAGCTATTGCAATGCAAGACCCGTTGACTGAAGTGTTGAATCGTCGCGCGACCGAAATACTCGGTGAACATAAGCGTGATATTGTCTTAAAACTTGGCGGAGCTATTTACTGTATCTTTCTTGATTTAGATGGTTTTAAACCAATAAATGACAGCTATGGTCATAAGATTGGTGATCAAGTGTTACAAAGCTTGGCTGAAGCGTTGAGGGCCACAAGCGGCGAAGATGATATTATCGGGCGCTATGGCGGTGATGAGTTCTTGGCTATTGTACAACGAGATAATGAAGAGGAAGTAAACGACTTTATTTTTCAAAGTGAGGCTAATTTCTATCAAGCGTTAAAAGAGAAAAAACTCCCCAAGTGTGGTTTTTCAGCTGGGTTTGCCAAGAGCGATAATAAGTTCGAAAGTATGGCTAGCTTATTTGCTCGAGCGGACAAACATATGTACCAGAAAAAAATGACCTAGATTGCCGACAAAATAGTGCTTTCCTTAAATTAATTCCCTTAGTCATCGTCCACTAAGCAGAGTACATGTGATCTCATGGCTCTGTTATTAATACCAATTTGTCATAATACTTGCTCAATTTGAAGCTACGAACCTGACGCTAACAGCGTTAAAAATTTCTTTTTCAGCGCAACTAAATAAGAAATTTTTGCTTTGTCTACATAGATGTAGGTACTTTGGCGATAGCAGGATGCGATAGTGGTGTTATTGACAAGATTTTCTCGCCTCAAAATAGATAATTTAATTAAGGTTTTTCAAACGCACTTTGTCGCTTTAATGACGGTCGTTTGTATAATTTAAATGGAAGAGTATGTATTCAATTCATCCTTTGTGGCAGCAATTTCCTTGTGCCGGCAAAACCGTGCAGCAAGGTACAGAGCTCGCCTCGTATTACAACTCACAGCTCAATAAGACTGTGCGCTTTAAGTTGATCTCAAAAGCGGATTTACCATTATTTTGTCAGTGGATGAACGATCCTCGAGTTGCACATTTTTGGCAGCAGGCGTGGTCAGAAGAAAAGCAGTGGCAGTATCTTAGCGAACGCTTAGCCGACAACTATAGTTTGCCGCTTATCATGTATTTTGATGAACAGCCATTTGGCTATGTTGAAGTCTATTGGGCTGAGTTAGATAAGTTAGCTGGTTATTATGAGTGGCAGCCCAAAGATAGAGGCATCCATTTATTAGTTGGCGAGCAATCATGCAGAGGTCCCGAAAATTTTCGTGCTTGGATGACCAGTTTAAGTCACCTTATTTATTTAGGGCATGAAGATACTCAGCGCATTGTACTAGAGCCTCGCCATGATAATGCAAGGTTACTCACTCGCATTGCAGAACTTGGCTATCATAGCCAGTTTGAATTTGATTTTCCTCATAAGCGTGCTGCGTTAGTGATGGCTGAGAAAGCTTCATTCTATCGAGACGTTTTTCCTCAGTTTGCTTAGGTTACTTAACGCGGCTTTTCTTTGCACCACATTGTGCTTGTGTTTGGGACAGTCGCGGCAGTAATTGCCATTTTCTCGGTTGTGTAGAAGGCAGCATTCAGGACGGATTTGATACTTGCCACTCGGATCATGCGCGACTATTTCGGCAAACTTTAGCGGATTATTTAGCGCCCCAAAGTGGGAGGATTTAGTCAATATTTGTTTATCTTCAAGCAATGTTGGATGCGCACCCACAAGCCCCATAATAATATCGAAAAAGTCATTCAAGCGATAAAAGCAATTACTCCATAGCGTCCGCTCTTTTACGCCAAAAGCTTGATGTAGCAGGTCGTGAAGCGGTGATAAGTGATTGAATAATAAATCGTGATAGCGTGTTTCTGTGTCACTGTTTACGAGTGCTTTGCCTTGATGAGGCAATAAAATGCTGAGCTGCTCAGGGTGGTAGCTCAACTCGCAAAGCTTTAGTGGCAATGGTGTTAGCAATAACGAATGGCTCACAATGATGCTTGGGAAAATATTGAAGGTGTAATACATATGCCACACGGAGGCTTGAGCCCTTGATTTCGTTACGCCTTTTTCTAGGCTAAAACGAGCTACATGGTCGATAAAATGTGGTGACTCTAATAACTCAGAAAAAGTCGCAGTAGATCGTAAAGGGTTGAGGTCAACACCTTGTGCATATGTATCATAAGGTGGCTTAAAAAAAGGCACTAAATTCGGCAGCATTGAAACGAACAGCTATAGAGGTTTATGGTTAATGACGAAGCGCAACTTCATTAATTTAATACCGTTTTTTAGTCTCAAAATGCCACATTACCTTAGTACTTATTTTGTTCGGTTGTTATCTACCAAAAATGGCGCTAGAAAAATGCAGTTAATGGTCAAATTAGATGTTTTGGCGGGGTAAAAAATACCGAACGCCGACAAATCAATAATCTTATGTAAAAAAATTTAGTTTAGTTTCGTCACTAGTCTGAGTGTCGTGGTTGCTGCCTAAAAGTGGTGTGCAACAAAAACAAATATTCGGCTTGGGAACTAGGCTCTACATGCAAGAACTAACTAAAAAAATAACCCAAATAAGTACCTCTATAAGTCTTTTACAGGAGTTCATTGCAGCGCCGTCGGTGACGCCTTGTGATGCTGGGTTGATTTTAACAATCGCTCGATATCTTGAGGAACTCGGGTTTGAAGCCTCATGGTTTGAAGAAAATGGAGTGCGTAACCTTATAGCCAAGCAGGTTTTTTCTGAAGGGCCAAGTTTTGCATTCTCTGGTCATGTTGATGTTGTCCCCGCTGAGCAGGAGCATTGGCATTCCGATCCATTTAAAGCGACTGTCGTAAACGATGTTATTTATGGCAGGGGCGTGTCCGATATGAAAGGGGGCATTGCTGCCATGCTGAGTGCCACACGAGTCTTACTGGCTTCGAAGCAAAAGCTTAAAGGCACTTTCTATTGGTTGCTGACATCCGATGAAGAGGGGGAAGCTGAATTTGGTACCAAGCGAATAGTTGAGCGACTCAGTCAAGATGGTGTAACGATTGACGCTTGCCTTGTTGGAGAGCCTACGTCGCACAATCGAGTAGGTGATGTGATCCGAAATGGTCGCCGCGGCTCAATCTCAGGTGCCATAAAAATTGAAGGGAAAGCAGGTCATGTCGCTTATCCCGAACAAACGGTCAATGCGGCGCATATCGCGGGTAAAATAGTGGCGACACTGTGCGGTTTAAAGTGGCAAAAAGACCAACCAGATGTCAAAACAACCCTTCAAGTCACGGGCGTCAATACGACGACTGATGTGGATAATATCGTACCTGAAGCGTGCCAGGTTAATTTCAATATTAGATACAGCCATGGGTATAGTAATCAAGAGATCATCGGCATTATCGAAAATCACTTAGCAAGATTTAAAGACAACCTGAGTCTAGATTGGTCAAGGGCATGTAACCCGTACTATACCAGTGCAGATATGGAAAATTCGTTCTTAAACCTAGTGGAAAACGCCATCGTGCAGTGTACTGCGAGATACCCCATAGTAAACACCGCTGGAGGCACGTCTGATGGGCGTTTTTTTGCCAATGGCCACACCCAAACGATTGAATGTGGTGTTAAAAACGACACGATACACCAAGCCAATGAGTGTTTACCCATAAATGACTTACTGGAAATCGAGCAGATTTATTTAACGGTGCTCAGTGATTTTTTTGGCGCTAAGCAACACCTTAACTTGCCCGCTGGTGAGTAAGTTGCTCGCTGTCAGGCAGACAATACCAGTTTGACTTCATACTT
The DNA here is from genome assembly GCF_005886105.2 of Pseudoalteromonas galatheae. Lineage (NCBI taxonomy): Bacteria > Pseudomonadati > Pseudomonadota > Gammaproteobacteria > Alteromonadales > Pseudoalteromonadaceae > Pseudoalteromonas > Pseudoalteromonas galatheae. The sequence continues at coordinate 2,876,630 of NZ_PNCO02000001.1, read as the reverse complement.
GCTCAATTTGAGGGAGTAAACCTGACGCGATCTGTGTTAAAAATTTATCATTTAGAACAACTAAATAGCAAAGTTTAGGCCGGACTATCGATAAGGTTTTCTTGCCTTAACATTTAGGTAAATTGGTATAAATTTAGTTTTTTTTAGACTTTCGTTAAACAACTTTATAAGTGCTTCGTCTTGTTGCTATCAGACTCAGTAATTGAATTATGAGGAAATCGTGTGCTTGGGTATTTAATTCGTCAATCAAAATGGCTGTTAGGTGCGGCTGTATTCACGAGTGCAATCTGCGGTGTGTGTGCCGTATTGTTACTCACGCAAATTAATAATGTATTGAATTCATCACAACAAGAAGCCAATCAATTTTTTGGTATTTTTGTCGCCTTGGTGGTGGCTGTGTTGTTTTTTCAGGTGGTGGCTTCAACATTGTTTGAGCGATTGAGCCAACAGGCGCACGCTGTGCTGAGAAGACATATTTCAGACAAGGTGCTGCAAGCAGATTATCGCCAACTTGAAGAAGTGGGTGGAGCCAAGGTGCAATCAGCGCTGTCTGAACACTGCTTAAAAGTTGCCGAGTTTTTCGTCCGGTTACCGGTGATCGTCGTCAACGGTATTATTGTAATAGGCTGTATGGCTTATATCGCTTGGTTATCGATGGATGTATTTGTGATGGCGCTGGTGGTCTTGGGCTTAGGTTCTATTGGTTATCACTTGGTTCATCTCAAGGCCATTGGCTATTTAAATGGTGCCGCAAAAGAGCAAGATCGCTTGTTTGGACACTTTAGTGCTTTGGTTGACGGTGCCAAAGAGCTACGCTTACATGCTGGTAAAAGAAAGCGATTTGCAGATAACGTGCTTGGAGACTCTATTGAGTCTGTACGTAAGCAACGGACGGTGGGCATGTCTGTCTTTGTTATTTCTACCGCTTGGGGAAATTTCTTAATCTACGCATTTATTGGCGCGGTTTTGTTCGCGCTGGTAGCAGACTCAGCGCAGCGCACTCAAATACTAACGGGCTTTGCGTTGGTCTTTATATACATGATTGCGCCTTTAGAGAATTTACTAAAGGCTCTGCCCGCGGCCAATATAGCGAAAGCATCAGCTGAGCGCATTGAAGCTGTCACCGCGCATTTATCCGAAGGAGCGAAAGAAAAGCACTTACCGAATGCGCCATCTTCGTTTAAGCAGCTTGAATTAAGCGGATTAACACACCAGTTTTATCATGAACCTTCTGATGATTTATTCACACTTGGGCCTATCGATTTATCGTTTAAACCGGGGGAAATTGTCTTTTTGGTTGGCGGTAATGGCAGTGGCAAAACCACGCTGGCTAAGATGTTGGTCGGATTATACAAGAGTAATACTGGTCAACTTCGCTTAGATGGCAAAACCATTAACCCAGAAGATCTAGATGAGTATAGGCAGCTTTTCACCGCAATTTTCTCTGATTTTTATTTGTTTGAAGAGTTACTGGATATCCCTTCGGCTGAATTAGATGCGGCTGCAAACTCATTGCTAGAAAAGCTCCAACTTAATCGTAAAGTGCATGTCGCCAACGGCGCATTTTCAACGCGTGCGTTATCTCAGGGGCAAAGAAAACGCTTGGCAATGGTGGTTGCCCATTTAGAGCAGCGTCCGTTTTTGGTCTTTGATGAATGGGCGGCGGATCAAGATCCTATATTTAAAGAGGTGTTTTATCGCCAGTTATTACCTGAGCTTAAAGCGCAGGGTAAAACGCTGTTGGTTATCTCTCATGACGATAAGTATTTTGACTGTGCCGATCGACTATTGCGGATGGAACACGGCCAACTTTATCAGCATGAAGAGGCCGCTGCAAAAATAGCCTGAGTGGTTAAAGTTGAGCGCAGTGCCAGTTGACACTGCCACTGCGTTCAACTTGATAACAGCCTGGCAGTTAAGCATATTCAGTCCGCAACCCCCCCTCCTATACGCGTTCAATTATCTGCACTGGTAAAAAATCAGAATATAGGCGCTTTTTTCTTTAAACAATTCGCATTTCTATTCGTCTACAGAGGCAATATCGCCAAATTTATTGGCATGTTGAGAAGGTAGCACGGAGATACATACCTCATGGCTACCCAATCTCATCAGAATGTAAACCAACTGCCTCTAGTAGCAGTGCAATATTTATCAGGAGATGTCATGTCTGTGAGCTGTTTTGACCGCGAAGATGAAACCTTCATCGTGCTTATTAATCAAGAAGAACAATATTCAATTTGGCCCGAGTGGAAAGCAGTACCTGCAGGTTGGCAAGCCGTAGCTGGCGTTCAGGGCGATAAGGCCCACGTGCAAAACTACATTAACGAGCACTGGACCGATATGCGTCCTGCCTCTTTGCGTCAGTGGATGGCTGAGCAAGCGCAACAAGGTGACGCGTGAGCACGCCAAGCATCAAGCTGCTGTGCCTGCCTTGTGCTGGGGCGAGTGCCTCCATGTACTTACGTTGGAGTCGGCAATTACCTAGCTGGATAAAGTTAGTACCCATTGAGCTTGCAGGGAGAGGCCCAAGGTTAGATGAACCGAAAGTCGAAAACTATCGCGAACAAGTGAATGCGATCCTCCAATGTTATCAGCATGAGATGACCGGTGATTATGCTTTTTTTGGCCATAGCATGGGAGCTTTGCTTGCCTATGGCGTAACACTGCAGTTGCAACAGCGCAATTTACCTTTGCCTAAGACCTTGATGCTATCGGCGTGTCCTGCGCCACAGTTTATTCATCCCGAGCGCTACCCAGAGCCTAACGATAGGCAAGCGCTCATTACTGAATTGCGAGCGCAGGGAGGAACGCCAGACATGTTATTTGATAATGCTGATTTATTGCAGATGACGCTTGAGGTGCTGGCCGCTGACTATCGCGCATTGCGCTCGTTTACGCCACCGATCCCTTCGCAAATAACCGTGCCGGTAACCACTTTTTATGGTCACGATGACTTAATCAGTGTAAGCGAAGTACTGGCCTGGCAGCAACACGCCCGTCATCCATTATCGCAACAAGGTTTCGCTGGTGGGCATTTTTATATTCACAGTGCCCAAGCCTCAGTGTTGTCCGCGCTTGAGCAAACATTGAGTCGCAACAATGCATCAGCGGCTTCTTTGGTCAGTTGTTGAGAGTAAAACCAAGCGCTGCACTTGAGGACTTGGGTTATCACACAGCATTAAACACTTGGTGACATTAATTGTTTAGTCGGTTCGCTTTTTAATCTTGTCTCTAGTCGCGAGCCCATTTAGAAAAATTGAGGTAGAGCTGCAATATGCAACACAAGCCATTACAACTAAACCCGTATCTCACGGGCGAGACGCCCCACAGCATGGTTGAGCGTTTACAACACCTTGCCCAGATCCAAGCGGATAAAACCGCGCTGGTGGTCGTTAGTGACAAAGAAGGTGTGCTGGATGAGCGCTCATTTACCTATGGTGAATTAGATATACAGATTAAAAGACTTGCGGCCGAGCTGCAGCTACAGTGTCGTCAAGGTGATCGCGTGCTGTTGATGCTAGATAACAATGAGCACTATGTTATCAGCTTCTTCGCATGCCTTTATGCAGGTCTTATCGCGGTCCCTTTATTTGTTCCCGAATCTTCACGTTCTCAGCATATTCAGCGCGTTGTTGGGATTGCGTTAAATTGTCAAGCAACCGCTATTTTAGCGCATTCTGCAGATCATCAGTTAGTTGAACTAGCCAAACAAGAAATGAGCAACAGCGGTCTGAATGCTGCAAGTTTAATGTTTGTTGACCAGTTAAATTATCAAGAGAATACCTACTGGCAAGCGCATACGCCACAACCACAAGAGTTGGCATTTCTACAATATACCTCAGGCTCAACGGCAGCACCAAAGGGCGTTATGGTGAGTCACGGTAATTTGATTGCAAATGAAATTGCCATTAGCGAAGGGAGTGGGGTGATAGCTGACGAGGTTGTGGTGTCTTGGTTGCCTCTGTACCACGATATGGGATTAATGGCTGGCTTGATTTTGCCTTTATTCAATGGCTCAAAATGTGTCTTGATGTCGCCTCGCTACTTCCTTGAAAAACCAATTCGCTGGCTTGAAGCAATTGCTAGACACCGAGGTACGTCAAGCGGTGGTCCAGATTTTGGTTATCGCTTGTGTGTTGAAAGGATAAGACCAAGCGCAATGGCGAATTTGGATCTGTCTTCTTGGCAAGTGGCCTTTAGTGGCGCAGAGCCTGTAAGGGTTGATACGCTTGATAGCTTTTTTGCACAAGCCACGCCTGCAGGTTTTAATCCTCAAGCCATATACCCTTGTTATGGATTGGCTGAAGCAACCTTATTTGTTACTGGCCCAAAAAGACAATCTGGCCTAATGGTACAGTCACTTTCTGCTGCCTCACTTGCACAAGGTATCGCACAACAAGCTGAGCACGGCGTAAAACAGGTAGCCTGTGGCGTACCTGCTTCACATCATAGTATACGGATCACTGACAGCACGACCAAGGCGGCATTGCCGGCAGGACATGTGGGTGAAATTTGGGTATCGGGGCCGAGTATTGCTCAGGGCTATTGGCAAAACCCAGCTGCAACGGCTGACACCTTTGTAGAACATGAGCAAGCGCGCTGGCTTCGCACCGGGGACTTAGGAGTGTGGCAAGATAATCAACTATACATTGTTGGCCGCATCAAGGATTTGATCATTTCTCATGGTCGCAATATCTATCCTCAGGATATTGAAAAAATTATCGAAGCTGAATTTGAGTTCGCCCGTAAAGGTCGGATCGCGGTATTTGCAGCCACGGATAACCATAGTGAAGGCGTTGGCGTGGCCCTAGAAATTGCGCGCAAGGTTCAGCGCCAAGTGAGTCCGCAGTTGTTGGTTAATCGCTTAAAGGAAATCGTTGCAGAATATTGTGATGAGTCCGTCACAGGCGTTTTGATGATGCAACCTGCAAGCTTGCCAAAAACGTCCAGTGGCAAATTGCAGCGTAGCGCCTGCAAGCAAATGTGGACGCAAGCCGCTGAACTGAGTGCTGCTGCGGAACTGTCAGAAGATAATGCTGATAAGGCTTATGCGATTTATGCACATAATCAGCTGGTGCGTGGTCAAACACTGGCAGATACTTTGGCCCCAGCACCTTTATCAGAACACGAGCAAGCACTGGCCAATATCTGGCAAGCCGTACTCAACCGTAAGAGTGACTTTAGTCGCGACGCACACTTTCTAGCAGAAGGCGGTAATTCGTTAAAAGCGGTGCAGTTAATTCACGCCATTGAGCAGCACTGGCAAGTGAAGTTTGATCCTACAGAAATATTTCATTGTTTGCGCTTAGGCGAGCAAGCCGATGCTATTTTGGCCGCGTCACAACGTCAACAGCTGGTGGCTAAAGAAGCTTCCGACGTGTCATCAATCAATTCCATTATTGCCAATGAGTATGGAGTTGAGCAGGCCGTTCCAATGTCTCATGCGCAAGCGAGACTATGGTTTTTATGGCAACTAGAGCCCCATAGCAGTGCTTACAATATTGGTGCGCGCATCAACCTACACTCAGATATAGACGCTACGCGCTTGCAAAACGCATTAAATACTCTGGTGGCTGAACACCAAGCGCTGCGCACACGCTTTGATACCGATGAACTCGGTACGGCAATCCAAGTGGTTGCGAAAACGGGTCATTGGCCGCTGCAACAATTTGACTTAAGTAATGTTGAAGCACCGCAGCAAGCTTCGGCATTGGCTGAATTGGTTGCCACAGTGAGTCAATACGCATTTGATTTAACTAAAGGGGATGTCGTCAACGCGGCGCTAATTAATCTCGGTGAGCAAGGCTATCAGTTGATCCTAGTGATGCATCACATCGTTTCCGATGGCGTATCGATGCAAATATTACTAGACCAACTTGCACATATTTATTTGGGAACCTTGAGCGCGAGTAAAGTGCGAGAGGACGCAATCACCTATCAAGATTTTTCTTTGTGGCAGCGCTCATATCTCACCTCCGATGCAGCGCAAGCACAATTAGCGTGGTGGCAAGCACAGCTCGCCTGCGATGAGCAACCTATTTTGCAGTTATGCACGGATTTCCCTCGAGTCAATAAAGCGCACTCTCCTGAAAGTAACAAGCAACTGTTAGGTGCAAATCACAGTGTCGTCTTACCGGCTCAACTGGTTAAGCAACTTCGTCGCCAAGCGGCCAAACAAAACGCCAGCTTGTTTATGGTGATGTTAGCCAGTTTTCATGCGTTGCTTTATCGTCATACTGGGCAACATGATATTCGAGTGGGGATACCAGTTGCGAACCGCCATTTGCCTCAACTCCAAGAGTTAGTTGGCTTTTTTGTAAATACCCAAGTGATCCCTGCGAAGTTTTCGGGTCAGGTTTGTTTGCAAGATATTGTGGCGCAAGTCAAAACTGCAGTCTTGGGCGCACAAGCAAATCAAGATGTTCCTTTTGAGTATCTAGTCGAAGCACTAGCGCCGGAACGTAGCGTCGATACGCATCCGCTTTTCCAGGTAATGTTTAGCCATACGGAGCATGATACTCGTGCATGGCAGCCGTTGGTCGCAACGGATACTAACTTATCAGCTCGGGCTTGGCAGCCGCTAGAAGTGGCGCCGCAATTTGACTTAACGCTCGAAACTTACGAGCTGGAAGAGGATCAAGTAGCGCTAGAGTTTGTTTATCCCAGAGCACTATTTTTGCCGCAAACGATAGCGCGTATGGCTGAGCAATATGTTGCTCTACTACATGCCCAGCTTGAGTCTGGCGCAACGCCACTTGCGCAGCTATGTGTGCAAACTACGGCAGAGCAAGCGTGGTTGACTCAGGTTGCCAAAGGGCCTGCGGTTGCAACGGATGACTCCATCATTTATCAACTGTTTGAGCAGCAAGTGAAGCGCACGCCAGATGCGCCCGCGCTTATCTTCAACCAACAAACCGTAAGTTATGACGCATTAAATCAACGAGCCAACCAGCTCGCGCACTATTTAAAAAGTCGAGGTATTGGGCCGGAAGATTGCGTTGGTATGGCACTTGAGCGCGGTATTGAGATGTATGTCACCCTATTTGCGATTTGGAAAGCGGGAGCCGCCTATGTGCCACTCGATCCGACGTACCCGGAGGACAGGCTTGTTCATATGGTGAAGGATAGCGGGGTGAAGTTGGTGCTGACGAATGCTGCGCTCGTGGCGCATATTCCAAACGCTGAAAACGACATCCCTGTGCTTGCATACGAGCATATAGCGCTTGGCGACTTTGCAACGACTAACCCTACGATTGCATCACACTCCCAGCACTTGGCTTATGTTATTTACACCTCAGGTTCGACCGGGTTGCCCAAAGGGGTTGCCGTTACGCATGGCCCATTGTCCATGCATATTCAAAATATGGTTGACGTATACGGAGTGGATAGCGAGCACACGGAGCTGCAGTTCTTTTCGATTAACTTTGATGCCGCAGGTGAGCAGTGGATGACGCCACTGATCAAAGGAGGGGCGTTAGTGCTGGCGACTAAAGCGCAACTCAATGTGGAGGCCGTCAGTGAATTAATAAACGTGCATAAGGTGACGGCACTGCATCTACCGCCCGCCTATTTGCGCCTTTTGACGCCGCATTTACACGACTGTAAACAAATTCGCACCTGTATTGTCGGCGGTGAAGAATTTAGCCGCACAGATTATCAAGACGCTCATCGGGCGTTTTCCGCGCCTCGGATTGTCAACGCCTATGGGCCAACTGAAACCATTATTACACCAACGGCATGGATCAGTTTGCCGGGTGAGCTACATGAGGTTAGCACTGTACCAATTGGCAAGCCGATTGGTGCGCGTGAGGCCTATATTTTAGACGCCGATCTGAATCCTGTACCACAAGGAGCAAGCGGTGAACTTTACGTGGGTGGTCGAGGTGTTGCTCGTGGTTATTTGGGGCGTCCAGCCCTGACCGCAGAGCGCTTTGTTGCCAATCCATTCAGTAGCGATGGCGAAGTCTTATATCGAACGGGAGACTTGGTTCGTTGGAATCAACACGATGAACTGGAATATTTAGGGCGTATCGATCATCAAGTCAAAATTCGTGGTTTCCGAATAGAGCTTGGTGAAGTTGAAGCGCAATTAATGGCACTCCCACATATTAAAGAAGCGGTTGTATTGGCCAAAGATGGGGATGGTCAACATGGTCATTCAGGGACACATTTAGTGGCTTATGTTGGCGCTAAGGCGAATGGCCAAGGCGTATTACCAAGCGCGCAAACACTGAAGCAAAGTTTACTGCAAAAACTACCAGACTACATGGTTCCGAGCTGTATCACCGTATTGGCAAACTTGCCAGTGACGGCCAATGGCAAAATTGACCGTCATCATTTACCCGAACCTCAGTGGGGGAGTGGTGAAAGCCATCAAGTACCAACAGGCGGCTTAGCAAAGAAAGTCGCTGCGATTTGGGCGGAAGTGCTAGGTCTAGATGCGAAACAAATTGGCCTGCATGACAACTTCTTTGACTTGGGCGGTCACTCCCTATTGTTTGGTCAAATTCAGCAACGTCTTGAAGCCGAATTTAGCTGTAAATTGACCATGTTAGAACTGTTTCATATGACAACCGTAAGTGCCATGGCCACTTACTTTGAACAACGTACACCTGAAGGCGCTGCAAATGCACAGCAAGCAGTTGCCAAAGAGATGAAAAAAGCATCGGCGCGCGGTCAACGCCAGCGCCAAGCCTTCTTGAAAAAAACACGCACTAAAGTGGAAAGCTAAGCATGACTACAGAAACTTATTCAAGCACAGATATTGCCATTGTCGGCCTAGCAGGTCGTTTCCCAGGAGCTGAGAACGTAGATGCCCTGTGGGAAAACCTAAAAAACGGGGTGGAATCAATCAAAACCTTCACAGAGGCAGAATTACGTGAACTTGGGGTGCCGGAAGCGACTATTGCTGACCCCAACTTTGTCCCTCGGTGTGCATTGTTGCCTGATCAAGACAAGTTTGACGCGTCATTTTTTGGCTATTCACCGCGTGAAGCCGAAGAGCTTGACCCACAGCAACGTCTCTTTTTAGAAACTGCTTGGCAGGCGCTGGAAAATGCTGGCTACGATGGTGACAAGTGTGACTTTCCAATAGGTGTCTATGGCGGCTGTGGCGTAAACACTTATCTAATCTCTAATTTGATGCAAAGTGGCCGTTTTAGCGATCTTGGTAATATCTCGCAGCTACAAGCGCTGATGAACGGCAATAACAAAGATGCCATGACCATGACGTTGGCCTACAAACTAAACCTAAAGGGTCCGGCAGTAACGGTACAAACAGCGTGCTCAACCTCTTTGGCTGCAGTCCACATGGCGATACGTTCATTATTGAATTATGAGTCAGATATGACCTTGGCTGGCGGCTCGTGGTTGAACTTTTTGCATCAGGGCGGTTATGTATATCAACCTGGCGCAATTTTGTCTCCAGATGGTCACTGTCGTCCGTTTGACGCAGATTCTCAAGGGACGGTAATTGGTTCTGGCTCTGGTGTCGTGGTGCTCAAACGCCTTGAAGATGCGATGGCTGATGGCGATACCATTTATGCCGTGATCAAAGGCTCTGCAATGAATAATGACGGTAATACTAAAGCAGGTTACACCGCACCTAGTGTGGATGGGCAGGCTGAAGTTATCGCCGCGGCACTGGAAATGGCTGACACCCCAGCAGAGAGCATTGGTTACGTTGAAGCGCATGGTACCGGCACGGTGATTGGGGACCCCATTGAAATTGCTGCGCTCACCCGCGCCTACCGAATGGATACTGAGCAAACGCAATATTGTGCTGTAGGCTCGGTAAAATCGAATGTTGGTCACCTAGATGCAGCCGCAGGGGTTACCGGGCTAATTAAGGCCGCGCTGACAGTGAAGCACGGAAAAATCCCGCCGAGTTTGCACTACAAGCAAGCTAACCCAGAAATTGACTTTGCCAATAGCCCGTTTTATGTCGCGGATAAGCTGACGCCTTGGTCAAATGAAACAGGCCCACGCCGTGCTGGGGTGAGTTCATTCGGTATTGGTGGCACCAATGTGCATGTGGTCCTTGAGGAGCCACCTGTTCAACGTGCGACGCAGTCGCAGCGCAACTGGCAAATCTTACCGCTGTCAGGCCATACCAAAACTGCACTGGCCAGTCGCCGCGAGCAGTTAGCAACTTGGTTTAAGCAAGCAAGCACTCAGCCTTTGTGGCAAGACAGTGCTTACACTTTGCAAGTCGGTAGGAAAGGCCTAACCCATCGTGCCGTCGTGGTGGCGCAAAATAATGAGCAAGCGATTGCAGCACTGGCTGACGACACCAGCACATTAAGAGCGCAAGGGCAGTTAACAGTTTCGGGTGACAGACCCGTTACCTTTATGTTCCCAGGGCAAGGTTCGCAGCATATCAATATGGCCCGCGCACTGTATGAGTCAGAAAGTGTGTTTAGAGATGCATTTGACCGCTGCCGAGAGGGTCTGATAGCGCACGTTGGGCAAGATATTAAAGACCTTATTTTTGTTGATGAAGCGGACGTTGAGCACGGTGCGGCACAACTAAAACAAACCTCAGTCACTCAGCCGGTATTATTTGCTGTGGAATATGCATTGGCGCAGCAATGGTTGGCGTGGGGAGTGAAGCCCAGCGCTATGATTGGCCACAGTATCGGCGAATACGTCGCCGCGTGTATTGCGGGGGTGTTTAGTTTAGAGGATGCATTATATCTAGTCGCCAAGCGGGGCGAATTTATTCAGGCGCAAGCACCGGGCTGTATGTTATCGGTGGCGCTCTCAGAAGCCGCTTTAGCTCCTTATCTTGATACCGACAATCTTGAGCATAAAGTTGAGCTGGCAGCGGTGAATAGCCCTGAAAACTGTGTTGTATCGGGCTCAGAGCAAGCGATAGCGGCACTATCAAATAGGCTCACAGAGCAAGGAGTCGTAGTACAGCCTTTACATGTTTCCCATGCATTCCATTCGTCCTTGGTGAGTGATGCAGGTGAGCAACTGGCTAAGTTGATTGCCCAGGTTCAGCGCAATGCCCCAAGCATTCCATTTGTATCGAATGTAACAGGCACTTGGATAACCGATCAACAAGCGACCGACCCTCAATATTGGGCGCAGCATTTAGCACAAGCGGTGCGCTTTAACCAAGGTCTGCGCACTATCGTCAATCTTGACAATCCAGCGTCAGAAAATGGCTTAGAGCAAACTGTGCTACTCGAAGTGGGACCAAGTAATACGCTAAGTCAACTTGCCGGACGGGATGCAGAAGTAAAAGCGCAAACGAGCATTGTCACTTCGCTACCACACCCAAGAAAAGCGCAAGAGACAGAGCAACACTTTGCCTTAGCCTTGGGTCGTTTATGGATTGAGGGCGTAGAGATTGATTGGGATGCCTTGTATGAGCAGACGCCTCATCGCGTCGCCTTACCTGTTTACCCGTTTGAGCGAAAACGTTTTTGGATTGAAGCCGATGCAAATATTGTGGCGCAAAACAACCATAACGCCTTAGCACCAAAGCCGATTGAACAGTGGTGTTACATCCCTTCGTATAAGCGCTCGGTTCCTGATTTAACTCAGCCCGTTGAACTGGGTTGTACTTTGCTATTTGAAACACAGCATAAGGCCTGCGATCTGCTCCTTGATAAGCTGCACACGCAGAGCGATAAGCTAATTCGGGTCAAATTAGGGCAAGCATTTCAGCAAGAATCGGATAATGAGTTTGTGATCCGCGCGGCTCAGTTGAGCGACTATCAGCAACTTATTGCAAGCGTGAATCAAATTCACGGTCCTGTATCGCATATATTCCATTTGTGGAGCTTGCCGACCAGCGAGCCTGCTGATTTAAACCAAACTCAACAACAGGGCATGATGAGTTTAATCGCACTTGCTCAAGCACTTGAATCGCAACAGTTAGGTCAGCCGGTTAATTTGAGCGTAGTGAGCCAAGGGTTGGCCGATGTGTCGGGTAATGATGAGATTTCACCCGCTCAGTCGATGTTACTTGGCCCATGTAAAGTCATCCCGCAGGAGTTCCCACACATTCAATGTCAATTGGTTGATTTTGGTGCACAACTTTACGGTGACTGGGTAGATTGGTTGTTGTCAGAGCAGCATGGCGAAGCGGGCGAGGTGGTTGCTTATCGGTCTTATCATCGTTGGCTGATGGGCTTTGAAGCAACGGCCAAACCTAAGCAAAATGAAGCGATTTATCGCCAAGGTGGGGTGTACTTAATTACCGGCGGTTTAGGTGGCGTTGGTTTGGTAATGGCTGAGCATTTGGCGGAGCACTACCAGGCTAAATTAGTGTTGCTTGGTCGCAGCACGCCTTCAGAGGCACAACAGCAAAAATTAGCACAATTGCAATCTTTTGGTGCGCAGGTACTGGTTAAACAAGCGGATGTGGCGGACTTTGAACAAATGGCAGAGGTTGTCGCACAAGCACATCAGCAGTTTGGGCAGATCAATGGGGTGATCCACGCCGCTGGGAGTGGTGCAACGTCCTTAATTAGTTCGACGGATGCAGCGTTTGTCGAGCAGATGTTTGCTGCCAAAGTTGTGGGTACGCAACATTTGTTGGCTTTATTTAACGAGCAGTCACTGGACTTTATGGTGTTGTGCTCATCGCTTGCTAGCATTGCAGGTGGTTTATCTAAGGCCGCCTACGCTTCAGCTAATGCCTATCTAGATGGCATCGCACAACAATACGCACAGCGATTGGTGCAAACGGGCGGTTATCCAATACTGGCTGTTAACTGGGACAGTTGGCGAGAGGTCGGCATGGCTGGTGATATGGATATGCCTGACGGAGTTGGCATCGCGCCTCAGCAAGGGATTGAAGTTATGGAGCGCATACTCAGCGCACCAATATTGCCGCAAGTTGCGGTTTCAACGCTCGACCTTCCTGCACGATTAGAAGCCACCAAAGGTAACCTGTTAGATGCAGAATTGACTATGGCAGATGCGGCACCTCGCAGTGGTGGCTATGAGCGTCCTGAGTTATCAACGCCATATGTTGCGCCAGAAGATGATTTACAAGTTGGTATTGCGCAAGTCTGGAGCGCCATGTTGGGGATAGAGCAAATAGGCATTCACGATAATTTGTTTGAGCTGGGCGGTGACTCCTTAATGGGGGTACAAATCATGTCGCAACTAAGCAATAAATTTGAAGTGACCTTGTCACCAGCGTCCTTTTTTAAAGATCCAACCATTTTGGGGCTTGCTCGAGTAATAGAAGCCATTCTAATACAAGAGCTACAGCAAGAGCTGGCTGAAGAGCTGGCTGAGGGAGCGAAATAAGTATGTCGATCAATGCACTATTGGCAGCGCGCAAAGGCAATATGACACTGGCGCAGAAAAAAGCCATGCTTAAACAGCTCGAGGATAAACAGCCAGTTCAGTCGAGTGCGCCAGTAATTAAAAAACTTGGCAAACTTCAAGCGCCGTTATCGGCGGCACAGCAAAGGCTGTGGTTTGAGTGGTTGATCAACCCTGAAAATACCGCATACCACCTTGGTGGGGGGATGTGTTTAAGTGGCCATCTAGACAAAGGCGCGCTGCGTGCAAGCTTAGAACACTTAGCCGAGCGCCATGCTGGGTTGCGTACTCAGTTTGTTGAAGGGGAAGGCGCCAAACCTGCGCAAGTGGTTTTGCCGACACTGAGCTTACCGCTGGAATCGGTAGAGCAACATGAATTAGTCGCTGAAGTTGCAGCACTGCAAGCACATGATACAGAGCTGAGTCGCGAACAAGCGCAGGAACAGGTTTATAAAGCAAGGTTAGCGCGCTTCGCTGCAACGCCCTTTGATTTACGGACAGGTCCTTTGATGCGAATGCAGTGGTTGCAGTTTGCTCCAGAGCAGCATGTACTCTTAGTCGTGATGCACCACATAATTAGTGATGCGTGGTCGAAGAGTTTGATTATTAAAGACTTCGTTGAAATTTATCAAAAAGCGAGTCTCGCTCAACCCATCACCCATGACGTGAACCGGTTAGATTATACTGACTTTGCTCAGTGGCAAAATGATTGGCTTAACAGTGATGCTGAGCAAGTGCAGCAGCAGTGGCAATTTTGGCAGCAACAACTCACAGGTTCCTTGCCTGTGGTTGAACTCGGTGTGACAAACTCAGCGAATAACGTACCTAAGGCAGAGCAACTCGTTACTCAGTTACCCGCGCAATTGGCAGCACAAGTCACACAATTTGCGCGTGAACAAGGGGTCTCGCTATTCGTCGTGTTATTGACTGCGTATCAAGCTTTGCTGCATAGATACACAAACGAAGATGAGCTGCTGACGGCGGTTCCGGTGGCAAATCGGAACCAGTTTGCTACCCATAGTGTGGTTGGCTTTTTTGTTAATATACAGCTGATGCGCTTGCCTGTTGCTGGTGAATTAACGCTGCAGCAGCTATTGCGCAACTGTGCCAAACAGTCATTAGCAATCCAAGCGCAACAAGACATCCCCATAGACTCACTGATGAAGCGCTTTCAACCTAACTTGCAGGGCGCAACGCCTTATCAAGTGATGTTCAATCATCTCAAAGATAGCAGCAGTGGTTTAGCACAATTGCACGGTGTCTCGTTGACCAATTACTTTAGCTTGACTCAGGGCGTAATGTGCGACCTTGCGTTAGATACAACCGAGCTAAGTGATGGTGGCGTGCAATTACAATGGCGTGTTGATAGTAGTAAACTTTCAGCGGCTTGGATCTCCACATTTGATGAGCAATATCAGTCGCTCCTGCGCACCTTTTGCCAAGCTCCAGAGACTCAAATTCGCGATCTTTCACTGAACAGTGCCGAACGGAAAGCGGCTTTAGCGGCGCTTGAATCCGGCGGTAAAACTTCAGCAAGCTTGCTTAGCGTACCTCAAGCATTTGCGCTTCAGGCACAGAAAACCCCAGACGCGATTGCGTTAAGGTTTGCGGGCGAGTCTGTCACCTATGCTGAATTACAGCAACGGGTAAATCAATTAGCACAGTATTTGGTGGCGCAAAATATCAGCCGTGAGTCGAAAGTGGCATTGCTATTTGAGCGCAGCATTGAGATGGTGGTGGCGATGCTGGCTACGCTTCAAGCTGGCGCGGCTTACGTACCAATCGAGCCTCAACTGCCCGAGGCTCGCTTACACTATATTATTGAGCAAAGCGCCTGTGCATGTATCTTGAGTCATGCTCCAGTAAAAGCGCAGCTGGCAGAGAATATCTGCGCTCAAGTAACATGGCTTGAGCACTTAGAGTTAAGCGCTTATCCAACCACAGCACCCAATGTGACAATCCATTTAGATAACTTAGCCTATGTGATTTATACCTCAGGCTCGACGGGCAAGCCCAAAGGGGTTGCATGTGTACATCGCGGCGTCGCAAATCGTTTGGCTTGGGGGCAAGCTCGCTATCAGCTTCAAGGCAGTGATAGGGTGTTGCAAAAAACGCCATTTGGTTTTGATGTTTCTATTTGGGAGTTTTTCTGGCCATTAACGCAAGGTGCAAGCCTAGTATTAGCAGCGCCAGAACAACACAAAGAACCGACACAAATTCGGCAACTTATTGAAACAGAAGCGGTGACGGTTTGTCACTTTGTTCCCTCCATGTTGCAAGCATTTATGACGGGGATAAGCAGCTCACGCGAAGCGCTGGGCGGAAAAACCTTATGTCCAAGTTTACGCCAAGTATTTACGAGCGGTGAAATGCTTACCTTGCAAACCCAACAGCAATTTTTTAGCTACTTTGAACAAACGGCACTGCACAATCTTTATGGACCGACAGAAACGGCGATAGAGGTGACAAGCTGGCAGTGTCACCAGCAAGATGACGTTATTCCAATTGGTAAACCTATCTCTGGCGTACAAGCTTATGTATTGGATGGTGCGCTCAATCAAGTGCCGATAGGGGTGGCAGGAGAGTTATATCTCGCCGGTGAGTGCTTGGCGCGCGGTTACTTATCTAGACCGGATCTCAGTGCTGATCGTTTTGTCGCGAATCCATTTGCCGATAGTAACAGCCAAGGCGCTAGAATGTATCGCACTGGCGACAAGGTAGTTTGGAATGATGAAGGTCAACTTGAGTTTTTAGGCCGCTTAGATCAGCAAGTGAAGATCCGTGGTTTGCGGATTGAATTGGGCGAAATAGAGAGCCAACTAAGGCAATTAGCCAATGTAGTTGATGCTGCGGTGTTAGTGAAAAGTAGCGTTGGTGGCGAGCAATTAGTGGCATACCTGGTGCTAGCAAATGGCGCTGAGCTTGAGCCTGATACGCTTAACTCGCAACTTACTACTCAGTTGCCGCAATATATGATCCCTAGTGTGTTTGTGCAGCTTGAAAAATTGCCGCTCACCGTGAATGGCAAGCTAGATCGTAAAGCTTTACCTGAGCCATCGTTACAACAATTTTCAACGTTTGCGGCACCACAAGGTGAAATCGAAAGTGGGCTGGCCAAGATATGGCAGCAGGTGCTGCAACTTGAAAAAGTCGGACGTGACGACAACTTTTTTGCACTTGGCGGACATTCTTTACTTGCGGTGGAAACCCTGAGCCAAATCCAAGCACAATTTGGTGTAGACATTGCGGTGCGCGATGCTTTTGCTAATCCAATACTAAAAGACTTAGCTGCAATTATTTCAGCACAAACAAATCCAGAGCAAGAAGATGCCTTGCTCGACTTAGAAGCATTTATGGAGAACCTATAATGAGCAGTGAGGTCATCCAACGCATTGCTGAGCGCTTTCATCAGTTACCTCAAGAAAAACGTCAGCTGGTCTATCAAAAGGTGCAAGCCGATGGGCTGAACATGCGTCAGTTTCCCGTTTTACCTTTTCATCACTCAGCTGAGGCTGCTGAGCTGTCTTATGCACAGCAACGTCAATGGTTTTTATGGCATTTAGACCCAGACAGTGCAGCGTATCACATCACTGGGGGATTACAGCTTGAAGGTGAGGTAAACCTGAGTGCATTGACACGTGCTTTTCAGCTATTAATTGCTCGTCACAGTTCGCTTCGCACGCAATTTGTACAAGTTGATGCTGAGGTAAAGCAGCAGGTGCTACCAATCGAGATTGCCAATGATTTTCAGGTAGAGGTAGGAGCGGGTGATAACATTGATGCGGTGCGTCAGCAATGGTTAATCACACCGTTTAATCTAACCCAAGGCAACTTAATCCGCGTGGGATTACTCACGCTTGCGCCAAATCAATATCAACTGGTGGTGGTACTACATCATATTATTGCTGATGGTGGTTCATTACAGATTTTAGTGGGAGAATTTGCCGCGCTGTATAGCCAATTGCTTAGCGCTGAAATTGCACCGGGAGATTTATCGAGTCAGTTGGCCCAATCAGCGTTACCGGCACTGAATATTGCTTATGGTGATTATGCTAAATGGCAAAAAGACTGGATGACGGCCGGTGAGCTTGAGCGCCAGTTAGCGTATTGGCAGCAAAAGCTCGGTGACGAACAGCCTGTGTTACAACTAAAGGTGGATAATGGTTTAGCTCAACACTCAGAGCACGGCAATGCTCGCGGTGCCTCACACGCTTGGCAATTACCACAGAGCTTAACGCAGCAGCTAGGTACTTTTGCCACCAGCCATCAGGTTTCTCATTACATGGTATTGCTGACGGCATTTCAGGTATTGCTACAGCGCTATACCGGGATGGAGCAGATCCGTGTCGGTACGCCAATCGCGAATCGACAACGGGCTGAAGTCGCCAATTTGGTCGGCTTATTCGTCAACACCCAAGTGCAGGATAACCGCTTTGACAGCCGCACTTCATTGCAACAGGTTTTAGCACAGGTAAAGGCTTCCACACTTGGAGCACAAGAATATCAAGATTTACCTTTTGAGCAATTAGTTGAAGCCTTGCAACCTGAGCGAAGTAGTGAGGTGCATCCGTTATTTCAGATATTGTTTAACTATCAGTTTGGTGATTTAAGCCAGTTACAACAGTTGCCAGGGCTCAAAGTGGGTGAATTGCCTGCAACCACAGGAGAAGTGCAGTTTGAGTTGGTATTAGATGCTCATGAAAACCGAGCGGGCGCTTGCTTTTTAACTTTTACTTACGATCAAAAGGCCATCTCCACGCAACGCATTGTTCGCATGAGTCAGCACTTTGAGCGGGTGCTTGCTGCCTTGCTCACTGAGCCGACTATGGCCCTTGGTGACATTAACTTGCTAGACGATAGTGAAACGCAGCAATGGCAGCGTTGGGGGTTAAATCCACAACTAGAAGACACCACCCCAGTGCAGCAAAAGTTTAGCCGTTTGGCTGACACCCAGCCAGATGCAGTGGCAGCGGTATTTGCAGATTTAACCTTGAGCTATAAACAACTGGATGAACGTTCAAATCAGCTTGCGCAGCACCTTCAAAGCCTAAATATTGGTCGCGAAGATAGAGTCGGTGTGGCGCTACAGCGCAGTATGGATACGGTAGTGACGTTATTAGGCGTGTTAAAAACTGGCGCAGCCTTTGTGCCTATGGACCAAGATTATCCGCCAGAGCGACTGGCTTACATCGCAGAAAATAGTCAACTCACAGCCATTATAACTCACCCTGACGCACAGTCGAAATTAACCGAGGTGCTGAAAGATACGCAGATCACACACCATTTGGCTTCTTTGCCTGTCGTCAACTTAGCACAATTGCCTTGGCAAACGTTGTCAGCCCAGCCGCTTGACGTGGCTATTCATCCCGAGCAATTGGCTTATATGATTTATACTTCGGGCTCAACGGGTCGCCCGAAGGGGGCTGCGATCAGCCATCGTGCACTGAGTAACTGCATGGCATGGATGGCAAGACAATATTCTCCACAACCTGAGGAAGCGGTATTGCACAAAGCCGCTTTTGGGTTTGATGTGTCTTGCTGGGAGATTTTCTTCCCTCTGAGTGAAGGGATGTCGGTGGTGGTTGCAAAACCTGGTGACCAACGCGATCCGCTCGAACTGAAGCGACTTATCCAACAACAAAGCGTTGCAATAACCTCATTTCCTCCTGCTTTATTACAGGCCTTTATCGAGCTACCTGATGTGGCCGAATGCACCTCGCTGCGGCATATCATGTGTGGTGGTGAAGCCGTGCCTGCTGAATTATTCCGTGACACATACAAGGCACTGCCTGATGTTGTGATGAACAACTTGTATGGGCCAACAGAAACCACAATTCATGTAACCCACTGGCCTTTTATTAACGACAATAGAAGCTTAGCGCCTATTGGCCAAGGTATTTCACAAACCCATACCTATATTTTAGATGCCAGTTTAAACCCCGTGCCAGAGGGCGTTACTGGAGAGTTATACATAGGAGGCATCCAGCTGGCCAGAGGGTATTTTGCCCGACCAGATTTAACCGCCGAACGTTTTGTTGCAGACAGCGTGTTAGGTAATGGCCAAAGGATGTACCGCACTGGTGATTTGGCGCGCTGGAATCAAAACGGTGAGATTGAATACCTAGGTCGTAGCGATGATCAAGTACAGATCAGAGGGTTTAGAATAGAGCTGGGTGAAATTGCTGAGCAGTTAAGACGCTTACCTCAAGTGCGCGAAGCCAAAGTATTAGTGAAACACTTGGCGACCGGCGATAAATTGGTCGCTTATGTTACCGGTAATATTCAAGATGAGCAGCAATTAGCTCAAGCACTTGGTGAAAATGTACCGGATTATATGGTGCCCAATGCGTTTGTGGTGTTAGATAAAATGCCACTGACAGCCAATGGTAAAGTTGATAGCAAAGCTTTGCCTGAGCCACAATGGGCCAAAGCGCAGGAATACAGCGCACCGATAGGTGAGGCTGAAACCATGACTGCACACCTATGGGCAGATTTACTCGGCCTTGAGCGAGTGGGCAGGGATGACAACTTCTTTTCGTTAGGTGGCCACTCACTGTTGGCGATTAAGCTGGTGGAGCGTGCACGCCAAGCTGGTTGGCAAGCACAAGTGAAAACCTTATTTAGTCAGCCAGTGCTCAAACACTTCGCGGCTGCCCTTACGCCATACCGCCAAGATGCAGCACCAGAAACCGCATGGTCAGGGATTGCGACGGATACCGCTGTTATCACCAGTGAAATGCTGCCATTGGTCAGGCTGGATAATGATCAGATAGCTAAAGTCGTCGAGCAAGTAGATGGGGGCGTACAAAATGTCCAAGATATTTATCCGCTGGCGCCGCTGCAGTCGGGAATTTTATTCCACCATACTTTGCAAGAAAAAGGCGACGCTTACATTACGCCTAACCTATTACGTTTTGAAAGCCGCGCGCAGCTAAGTGCATTTGTTGATGCGCTTAACCTTGTTATTGCCCGCCATGATATTCTGCGTACAGCCATTTTTTGGCAGGGTTTGCCAGAGCCTGTGCAAGTCGTGCAGCGTCAGGCCAAAGTAGAAATCAAGTGGTTAGATTGTGCCTGTGACGCGCCACTAGCTGTTGATGAGGCAGGCTTAACGGCAGCAGCAAGACGCTTAAATGAGGCCGTAGATCCAACTCACTTTAGGCTAAACACACAGTGTGCGCCTTTAATTGCCGCCATTGCTATTGCCGAAGTGCAAGACGAGACCTGCTGGTTGCAATTGCCGAGTCATCATTTAGTGATGGATCACACTAGCTTAGAAGTACTCGTTGAAGAAGTGCAGATGATTTTAGCGGGTAATGCAGCGCTACTGCCAGAGCCTGTACCATTTAGACGTTTTGTGGCGCTAGCGCAGCAAAATCCAGAGGCCGAAGCGGAGCAAAATACCTTCTTTAGTGAATTATTAGGGGACATAGAAACGCCAACTGCGCCATTTGGATTGTTAGATATTAAGGGGACAGGTGAGGACATTCTAACCCACGAAACTGCCGTACCTGAGACACTGGCCGCCCAAGTGCGCCACCTTGCCATAAAGCAAAACACCAGTGCTGCTGCGGTATTCCACCTAGCTTGGGCGATGGTGCTACAAAAGCTGACCGGACTAAATGATCCGGTATTTGGCACGGTGATGTTTGGCCGCTCACAAGGTGGAGAAGGCGCCGATAGGGCTGTTGGCATGTTTATCAATACATTGCCGATCCGTTTTCGATTGCGCCAAGCAGATCTTAAATCAGGATTGCAACAAGCGCAGCAACTGTTAACTGCGCTTATTAGCCATGAAAGTGCGAGCTTATCCAAAGCACAATCTTGCAGCAGCGTAGCGAAAGGAACGCCGTTGTTTTCGACGCTGTTGAATTATCGTTATAGCCCAAATGCGCACAAACATGGTGATTCGAAAAAGCTCTATGTTACCGATGATGGCTGGCAAGTGTTTGGCGGTGAGGAACGCACCAATTACCCTATTGGAGTTTCTATTGACGATGCTGGAGATGGCTTTAACATCGTAGCGCAAACACTACCGAGTGTTGAACCTGCGCAGTTGTGTGGCTATTTACTGAATGCTTTGACTCAGCTTGTCGCAGAGCCGGAACTAAAGCCGCTAGGTGATTGGCAAGCGTTGACTGACAATGCGTGGCAAACTCAGCGCTTGTGGAGTGAAAACCCCATCAAAGAGAACACCCAGCAAGCGGTCTACCGCTTATTTGAAGCACAGGTGAAAAAACAGCCTGACGCTATCGCCGTGACATTTAAAAACAATCATGTGAGTTACGCTGAGCTTAACCAACAAGCAAACCAGCTGGCGCATTATCTACAATCACAAGGTGTGGGTATAGAAAGCCGAGTCGCTGTGGGCATGTGGCGTAGTGTTGAAACCGTGATAAGTCTGTTGGCAATCATGAAAGTGGGGGCCTCGTACGTACCACTAGATTTAGATTATCCAGCAGAGCGTCTGCAATATATTGTGGCGTCAAGTGGCGTACAGTGGCTATTGACTCATGCTGAAGGGGTAGATGCACTGCCGCCATTCCCTGAGCAGATCATGCAGTGTGTATGGCAACAGATAGACTTAGCGCCATACAGCCAAGATAATCTCATTGTCGATGCTCACCCTGAGCAGCTAGCTTATGTGATTTATACCTCCGGCTCGACGGGACGACCGAAAGGCGTGGCTATTAGTCACCGCTCACTGGTTAGCTGTATGCAGTGGATGCAGCGCGAGTATCAACTTACACGGGAAGATGCGGTGTTACATAAGGCGCCGTTTGGCTTTGATGTCTCTTGTTGGGAGCTATTTTTCCCACTGAGTCAAGGCGGCCGCATTGTGGTATCTGAACCCGGAGATCATAAAGATCCAGACAAGCTAATTGCACTTATCAAGGCGCAACAAGTTACAACCGCAAGCTTTGTACCTACGATGCTACAAGCCTTTATTGAGCAAACAAACCCCAGTGAAGAGAACTATTTACGTAACATTATGGTAGGAGGAGAGGCTGCGCCACCGGAACTTCGTCAACGCATGTTCGCCGCGTTGCCAGATGCCAAGGTACATAATTTATATGGACCAACAGAAACCACAATTCATGTGACCAACTGGGAGTTTACGCAAGCGCCACGAACCACAATTCCAATCGGTCGTGCTATCTCAAACACCAGCTGTTATGTACTCGATGAATACTTGACGCCAGTTCCTCAAGGGGTAGTAGGTGAGCTCTATTTAGGCGGAGTAGGGTTGAGCCGAGGTTATCTTAACCGTCCTGACTTAACCGCAGAGCGATTTATTGCCGATCCGATATCTGCATCAGGTGGTCGCCTTTACCGTACCGGTGATTTGGTGCGTTGGAATAAAGAAGGGCTGATTGAATACATGGGTCGACTCGACCACCAAGTTAAGATCCGAGGCCTGCGTATTGAGCTTGAAGAAATTGAAGCTCAGCTTGCAAGTATTAGCGGTATTCAAAAAGCTGTTGTATTGGCAAAGCCTTCGCCGTCAGGCGACCGTTTAGTTGGCTATGTGCAGTCTCAACAAGTACAGTCAAGTGATGAGCTAAAAAGCATCTTAGCCAAAGTCTTACCCGACTATATGGTGCCAAACAGCATTATGAGTCTTGAACGCTTACCACTTAGCCCGAATGGTAAAATTGACCGCGACGCTTTACCGGAACCGGTTTGGCAAGATAGCGGAGAGTTTGTTGCGCCAATAAACGATATGGAGCAAAGTGTGGCGCAAGTCTGGTCTGAGGTTTTAGGTATCAATAATATCAGTCGTTTTGCTAATTTCTTTACGCTTGGCGGCGATTCTATCGCGTGTCTAAAAGTGGTGTCATTGATGCGCCAACGTGGTTTTGAAATGGCGGTAAAACACATGTTTGAAACTGCGGATCTGAGCCAGTTAGCCTTGCAGTTAACTGAGTTGCAAGGCACTACAGGCTCCGGAAATACACTTTGTAGCGAGCCTATTATCGCACTGAATCAAAAATCAGCCGCTGCAAGTGCGCTATTTTGCTTACATGATGGTTTTGGTAAAGTGTTGGACTACACCACTTTGGCAAGGCATCTCGATGGCAAGCGCACAGTGTACGGGCTGACCTATCAGCCTGATCCCTTAACTGGGCAAGCTGCTGATTTATCTGCGCTGGTGGCATCACATCTGAGCGAAATTCGTAAAGTGCAAGCTCATGGACCTTACCGTTTATGTGGTTGGTCTTTAGGTGGCGTATTGGCGCACGCTATTGCCGCTGAATTAGAACAACAAGGTGAGCAAGTAGAGCAGCTGCTTTTACTTGACCCTTACTCGCCACCTCATGCAAGTGCACAGCGCTCAACACTGGCAGAGCAAATAGGCCCACTGATGCAGCTACAAACCTTCTTTAGCTTATTACTGAGCGAAGAAAGTGGGTTTGCCTTGATGCAAGACGTTGAAATACAAAGTACGCTGGCTGAATGCTCTGCTCAACAGCTGATATCAAGTGATGACATTCAAAGGTTGATGAAACAAGTGTTTGAGCACCCAAGGACGGAGTTTATGACGGGTTACGGACAGTTAACGGCTCAAGACTTATACCATTTATATCTGGCCTTCCAGCCGTTATTCTTGGCTGCTGTCAATATTGAGACGCTACCTGTTTACACCGGTAAGGCCGAACTGTTTTGGATGAAAGGTCGAGAGCAAGCGCATAAAGCATGGTGGTACGAATGGTTGAATAGCCAAAGTGTTTCGTCTCACGACTTGGATGTTGGGCATTTCGCGGTGGTTAAAGAGCGCACCGTATTAGAACGTGTCTAGCGAAGTTTAAAGTTAAAGTATAAAGCGGCTATAAGTCGCTTTATTTTTATCTTTAGGTTTGTCTTTGGAAATAATACCAATTGAATTAATTCTTCAATCAATTTGAAGGGTGAAATATCATATTAGCTTCGTTAAAAATTTCTCATTTAGAACAACTAAATAGCAAAATTTTTGCCTTGCTACTAAAGCTATTTCCCCGCTTCAAAATAGCTCATTTACTTAATACAATTGGTATAAAAACGGCGCTGAGTAGCGCCGTTTTTGCGAGAGTTAATTTATCTAGTTGCTAGCACTTACCATTGGTAAGTTGCAGTTAATGCGATGTTTCGGAGACTGCCATAAGAGCATGATGTCGCGCCACATGAAGCGATAACCTTTTTGTCAGTTAGGTTACGTACGTTCAGTGCAAAGCGCCATTGTGCCAGATCGTAACTTGCCATGGCATCAAACAGGGTGTAACCCTCCACGGTTTTAGGTGCTTTTTCACCAGTACCTTTGTTACTTCCTGTGTAACGTGCACCTAAACCTACAGTGAAGTTGTCGGTAAGTTGGTAGTCACTCCAGATATTAAACTGATGCTTTGAAACGGCTTTATCCTGTTTGCCCACTTCGTCAGCAAGTCTTGGATCTAGACCACTTTCAGTGACATCCGCTTTTGGAATATAAGCGTAAGAAGCGGTTAAGTTCATTTTTTCAGTTGGTTGCACAAAGGCATCAAACTCTAAACCGCGCACAACGACGGCACCGGTTTGTTTGTAGCCAGCAGGTTCGGTTGTCCATACCCACTGAGTGAAGTCACTACGTTCAATCTCAAATACCGCTGCACTATAGCTTGAAGTTGAGTCCTTTGGTTGATAGCGCACACCGGTTTCGTATTGTTTACCTGTTTCAGGTGAGAAAGGGCGAGCGGTAGCAGGGTCAACATTGGTCGTCGGTGCAAAAGATTCAGAGTAGCTAAAATAAGGAGCTAAGCCGTTATCAGCTAAATAAACAACACCTGCGCGAGCACTAAATTCTCTGTCTGTACGCACTGATGTCGGGTCTACTTGGCCTTCTAGCGTCTCATTTTTTAGTTTTGCTTCATCCCAACGACCAGCCAAAGAAACGATGATCTTCTCATTAATTTTGATTTGGTCTTGGATATAAATACCAAACTGCTCTAGCTTGGAAATACCCTTGATGTTAGGTTCAGGCTGGATCACACTTGAGCCGTAAGTCGGGTTAAATATATCAAGATCAGCTAACACACCGCCGTAGCGCGCTCTCACTTCAATCTCAGTATCTTGATAATCGGCACCAATGAGTAAGGTATGCTCTACGTTACCGTGTGAAAATTGACCGATCAAATGCGTGTCGATAGTGGTGCCGCTGACTTCCTCTTTACTTGATAGTGGAGTACGGGCTAAGTAACGGAAGTTTTCAGGGTCATTTGGGTTATCAGCATTTTTTTGCGCCCATTTACCCCAAATGATGCCATAGTCAACGTCAAATTCCGCATAGCGTGCGTGTTGCTTGATTTGCCAGCTGTCATTGAAATGATACTCGCCTTTATAACCTACTACCCACTGTTCTTGGTTGTAGCGGTTGAAATCAGGCTCACCAATCAATGTTGAAAACGGGATTTGGCCGTTAGGGTTCGGTAAAATAGTACCTGTTGTTGGGTAGGCGTGCCAAGCAGCGCCAGACTCAATGTCGTAATACTGTGAGTAAAAGGTGATTTTCCCTTGGCTACTTGGTTGCCAAGTCATTGATAGGGCTAAGTAGTCGCGATCGTTTTCTAGTGGATCGGTACTCAAATCAGACTTTTTGGTTAAGCCTGTCACGCGATATAAATACTCGCTATCGTCGTCAATTGGACCTGACATATCAACGGCTAGTTGTTTGAGGCTGTTATTGCCAAGCTTGATCTGCAGCTCATTTTGCGAAAATGGCGTTGGCATTTTACTAACTAGGTTAACGACGCCACCTGGGCCATTTTGACCATATAATACTGAAGAGGGGCCTTTAAGAATTTCTATACGCTCCATACCGTAGCTTTCGGTCTGCCATAAACCCCAGTTACCACTGTTACGGATCTGTAGACCATCTTGGTAGAAACCAGGTGCATAAGCATCAAAGCCACGAATGTATAACCAATCGTATTGTGGTAAGTCACCCCAAGGTGCGGTATTTACACCTGCGGTATATGATAATGCTTCTGTCACACGCGTTGCGCCGATGGCTTCAATTTTGTCTGCGGTGACAACATTGATGGTTTGTGGCACCTCAATTATTGCAACATCGATTTTTGAGCCAGTTGCACTGCGGCGTGCATTGTAACCTTCAACCGGACCTGTTGCCGTTTCTTGGTCGGCATCAGCATTGACGGTAACCGCTTTTAGTTTGCTTGGCGAGTTACCTTCAGCATGTGCAGTTGATACCAGTGTTAAACCTAAAATGGCGGCAGCAATGGGTGATAGGGTTAACAATGGGGTTGAGCGTTGTTGTTTCACAAAGACTCCTTATTATTTTTGAGAAGCAGATTTATTTATGAGGTGATTGAGCAGAGCTTTTCTCAATCACCCGTTTTAGTTCGAGGCTAGTCCACTAGCGCCGTGTTATCAGTAACTTGAGGCGTTGATGTTTGTTTTAGTTGTTTAAGTACCTCACCAATTTCTTGGCTACGGACTGCCAAAATTGATAACAAGGTATCGCTCAGTCCATGGGAACTTTCGCATGCGCCTTGCAAGAAAATATTCGGTTTAAAGTCTTCCGTGCTTTGAATGCGGTAGTCGCGTCCTACGGTAAAGTCACCTAAGTATTTCGATAAAGGCGCCAATAGCGTTTTGTGCTGATCACGTACATAGCCTGTTGCTAGCACTACCGCATCGTAGGTACATACTTTAGTGTCGCCAGTTTTGCGGTTTGTGAGAGTTAAATGAATACCGTTTTCGTCCGCATCAACCGCCGCGACCTCTGTGCTTGAAAGGAAGCGATGACGATAGTGACTGCGTACTTTTTGTTCGTAAAATACACCATAAATTTGTTCGATAAGTGGTAAGTCAGGACAGGCGTAGTTGGTCTGGCGGTATTCTTTTAAGAAGGCTTCGCGCTCGATATCGGATTTAGAGAAAACCTTATCAGTATATTCTGCGTTGAAAATTTCATTTACAAATGGACTGTCGTCCGATGGCTTAATAGAGTTTGCACGAATAACAAAGTCGACTTGGTTATCATCTGCGCGGCCGTGTAAATCCATAAATATTTCGGCGGCACTTTGACCTGCGCCAATTACGGCAATTTTCTTAGCTGTGTTATTTGCTTCAATAGCGACTTTGTAATCATTACTGTGGAATACGCGAGTGTCGCCTGCCAGCTTTCTAAATTGTTTTGGTATATATCCACCGCCACCAATGCTTACGACTAGGTTATCTGTTTCGACGACTTTTTCACTGCCATCAACACCTCTAGAGTGCACTTGTAGTGCAACAACTTGCTCGTTTTCTATAATCGGTTGGACATCAAATACGGTTTCGCCATAGCTGGTTTGATCTTTAAAATGTGAAGCCGCCCAGGCTAAGTAGTCGTTAAATTCATGCCGGCTTGGGAAAAATGTCTGCAGGTTGATAAAGTCTGCTAAGCGGTTTTTTTGGTGCAAATAGTTAATAAACGTAAATTCACTTTTAGGATTACGAATAGTGACCAGATCTTTCAAAAAGGAAATTTGCATGTGGGTGTTTTCGAGCATCATATTTTTATGCCATGAAAACTCTGGCTGACGTTCCATAAACAAGGCATGGTTAGCCCAATCCGTTAGACCTTGCTCGCGAAGTGCGATTGCTAGTGCAATATTAGAAGGTCCGAAGCCAATACCTACTAATGAAAAGCGAGATGTGTTGTTCATACTTAATCCTCACAGTTACGGTCAGCTACTGCTATTGTCCTAGGGCCTGCTGAGCGTCAAGACCGACAGGGCGCTATTAATACCAATTAGTCTTAATACTTGCTCAATTTGAAGGAGCAAACCTGACGCTAACTGCGTTAAGAATTTCTCATTTAGAACAACTAAATAGAAAAACCTTCGCCTTGTTATCGACAAAATTTTCTCGCCTCAAAATAGATCACTTAATTAAGCAAATTGGTATGACTATCAGAAGCTCAACTAAAATTATGTTTTGGATTAGACGAGTGAGAATTTAATTTATTTAAATATTTATGAAATTAATTCGTATTTAAACTGTCTAACGAGATCCTTCGTCGTTTAGTGCTTAATCTCTGCCCGTTGCACTGTGTTAAAAAAGCTAAGTTCTGTCTATTTATCTATCTTCATAGCGCTATAACAAGGCGACACCCCGCTTAGCGCTATCTTGGTTTTTATTACTTGGTTTGCGTCACAAAGTTCAGTGAGTTAACGCCCGATTGTTGCGCCAGTGCCATAACCTCGACTATTTTTTCATAGGGAACTTTGGCAGCTCCTTGTAATTGGATCGGAGGCTGCGGTGATTGTGCGGCAACTTCCACTAAACGTTGTTGAAGTTGCGCGAGCGTAATGGCTTGCTGTTGCCATTGAATATCACCATTTGCTTGTACTATCAAAGAGACGCTGTCGGGCAATATCTCTGCGCTGGTTTCTTGCAAGGCTGCTTTGGGCAGCTCCACTTCAATAGACTGAGTGATCACAGGCATGGTGATAATAAAAATGATCAGCAATACCAACATAACATCCACAAGAGGTGTCATGTTTATTTCAGCCATGACCTCTTCGTCATCTTCAAACCCCTGACCAAACGCCATTATTTGCCTCCTACGGTCTTAAATACTGGGCGCTTTGCGTTTGCACTTGGTGCAGAGCCCATCAGTAAGAATGCATGTAATTCGTGAGCAAAGTGATTCAGGCGGTTCACGACGCGTTTGTTGCCCCGGGTGAGTGCGTTGTAACCCAATACCGCAGGGATAGCGACGGCAAGGCCAAAAGCGGTCATAATTAATGCTTCACCTACAGGACCTGCCACTTTGTCGATACTTGCTTGGCCACTAACGCCAATGCTGATCAGGGCATGGTAAATACCCCATACCGTGCCAAACAAGCCGATAAAGGGCGCGGTGGCACCAATGGAAGCAAGTATCGCTAAGTTACTCTGTAGTTCCGATTTACTTTCGTCAATAGAAGTCCGTAAGCTGGCTGTTAACCATTCAGCGATAGGTAAATTACCATGCAAATCTTCTTTGTGTTGTTCATGATGTGCCTTGGCATGCATGCCTTCGTTGACCAGTGAACTAAAGGGCGTTGCTTGGCCCGTTGGCGTTTCGAGTAATAAAATACCTGACTGCACATCTTGTGCGTGCCAAAACTGCTTGGAGCCAACAAGTGGCTGTTTTAATTTATAAAGCTTAATGCCTTTGATTAATATGACGCACCAAGTTGCGATTGACATAAACAGCAAACTAAACGCTACTGCTTTAATGACGATATCGCTTTGTGCCCACATGGCGGCGATTCCGTATGGGTTCTCCATGACTGTTCCTTATTTAATTTAATGCAAAATTGACAGGCTGTAGGTACCAATAACCGATCGCTTGTCCGTCTTGAGTTGCCGGTTGGTATTGCCAGTGTTTTACAGTTGCTTTTGCAGACTGATCTAGGCGACCGTGACCACTCGACTCATGTATTTCTATCTCAGAGACGCTGCCGTCCGCTTCAATATAAATTTTTAATAAGACTGTCCCTTGTTCTTTAAATTTACGGGATAATCTTGGGTAAATAGGTGCCGGATTGTTTAATGCATTAGCGTCACTCATGTGCGGCAATACAAGTCCTGGCGGTAAACTCGGATCCTGAGAAGTGGTGGCCGCCTCAGCTGTGTTACTAACATCTTTTTGTTCTGGTTGGACTGCGGAGCTGACTGGAGCAGGTTCTACAACAGGCTCAGGCTCTACAACAGGATCAGGCTCTACAACAGGCTCAGGCTCTACAACAGGTTCAGATTGCTGAACTGTGCTTTCCTTTGTTTGCGCTGGTAAGTTGATAAACTTGCCCTTAATACTTGAGTGCTGAGAAGATATTTCTATTGGCTCAGGTGTTGAGGTAGTTGTCCACGCAAAAGCAATGCCTCCGATATGAATAGCAATAACAAGGAAACATGAACTTAAGGACGCGACGTCAGGGGATTGCAGTCGCAAAGCTTTTGTGTGTGAGGTAGGCACAACTACGTACATCCGTTACTAATTTAAATGCAAATCGTTATTACTTTATTTTGTTTGTTACAAAAATACAAGAACCACATACTCAATTGTATGGGTATTTGCGCATGAGTTAGGCAAGTTCAGTCATATCGTTTGCGATAAAACAGAATAAATATCGTAGAAAAATCGCTCTGCGATTGAGTATCTTGGCAAGATAAGCGAAAATAGACGATTAACTGATATTCATAGCCTGAGTAGGGCAGAAAACAGTCCTCTGTACTGTACTCAAAATAAGAGAAGATTTTAACCGATGTCAAACGCTTCAATTCCTCAGGAAGTCTCAAAAAGACGGACTTTCGCGATTATTTCGCACCCGGATGCGGGTAAAACCACCATCACCGAAAAAGTACTTTTATTCGGAAAGGCGTTACAAAAAGCCGGTACGGTTAAAGGCCGTGGCTCAAACCAACACGCCAAATCTGACTGGATGGAAATGGAAAAAGAGCGTGGTATCTCGGTAACAACTTCTGTGATGCAGTTTCCATACAATGATGCCTTAGTAAACTTACTAGATACTCCGGGACACGAAGACTTCTCTGAAGATACTTATCGTACGCTCACCGCTGTTGACTCGTGCTTGATGGTAATCGATGCAGCAAAAGGTGTAGAAGACCGTACTCGTAAATTAATGGAAGTAACGCGCTTACGTGACACGCCAATTGTTACCTTTATGAACAAATTGGACCGTGATATTCGTGACCCAATGGAGCTACTTGATGAAGTAGAAACCGAGCTGAACATCATGTGTGCGCCGGTGACTTGGCCAATTGGCTGTGGTAAAGAATTTAAAGGTGTTTATCACATTCACCGTGATGAAACGATTTTGTACCAAACTGGTCAAGGTCATACGATCCAAGACAAACGCGTGATCAAAGGGCTAGATAACAGCGAGCTTGACGCCGCCGTGGGTGAAAGCCTTGCGGAACAACTTCGAGAAGAGCTTGAGTTAGTTATGGGTGCCTCGCACGAGTTTGACCGTGAATTGTTTTTAACTGGCGAATTAACTCCTGTATTCTTTGGTACGGCACTTGGTAACTTCGGTGTTGACCACATGCTTGACGGATTAACCGAGTGGGCGCCAACGCCACTGCCGCGTCAAACTGATGAGCGTGAAGTAAAAGCCGATGAAGAAAAGTTCTCTGGTTTCGTGTTTAAAATCCAAGCAAACATGGATCCAAAACACCGCGACCGTATCGCCTTTATGCGTATTGTATCTGGTAAATATAGCCAGGGCATGAAGATGAACCACGTGCGCCTTGGTAAACAAGTCAGTATCGCAGATGCAGTAACCTTTATGGCGGGTGACCGTGAGCGTGCTCAAGAAGCGTTCGCGGGTGATATTATCGGTCTACATAACCACGGTACTATTCAAATTGGTGATACCTTCACACAAGGTGAAACGCTTAAATTTAGTGGTATTCCAAACTTTGCGCCTGAGCTATTCCGTCGCATTCGCCTAAGAGATCCACTGAAGCAAAAACAGCTCCTTAAAGGGTTGGTACAGCTTTCTGAAGAAGGTGCAGTACAGGTATTTAGACCACTTATCAATAACGACCTGATTGTAGGTGCGGTTGGGGTGCTACAGTTTGATGTGGTTGTGGCACGTTTAAAGTCTGAATACAACGTTGATGCAATTTACGAGAGCGTAACGGTTCAAACCGCGCGTTGGGTAAGCTGTGATGACGAGAAGAAAATGGCAGAGTTCCGCCGCAAGTGCGAGCAAAACTTGGCACTAGATGGTGGTGATAACCTAACTTATATCGCACCAAGCCGCGTAAACCTGAACCTATCGATGGAACGTTACCCTGACGTGAAGTTCCATGAAACTCGTGAACACTAATCGCTGCGCATTAAAGGAAAACAGATGAACATCAAAAGTATTTTAATTGAAAAAGCCAATGCTGCGATGCAAGCGGCTGGTATCCCTGAAGGTACAAACCCTGCGGTAACACAAAGCACGCGTCCACAGTTTGGTGACTATCAAATTAACGGTGCGATGAGGGCTGCTAAAGCACTAAAAACTAACCCAAGAGAGCTTGCGCAGAAGATCATCGATAATCTAGACGTTGCCGAACTTGCTGAAAAAACAGAAATCGCAGGCCCTGGTTTTATTAATATTCACCTCAAGCCTGAGTTTTTAGCCACAAGCCTAGAAGCGGCAAATAATGATGCCAAACTAGGTGTTGCTGAACATGCTACACCTGACAAAGTTGTGGTCGACTTTTCTTCGCCAAACCTTGCTAAAGAGATGCACGTAGGTCACCTGCGCTCAACTATTATTGGTGATGCCGTAGTGCGTGCCCTTGAGTTCCGTGGTGACACTGTTATTCGCCAAAACCATATGGGTGACTGGGGTACCCAGTTTGGTATGTTGATAGCACACCTTGAAGATTTGCTGAACCAAGGTGTTGACCTTGAAAACGTCGCCCTTGCGGATCTTGAAAGCTTTTATCGTGATGCCAAAAAGCGCTTTGACGACGAAGCTGGTTTTGCCGATAAAGCCCGTGATTACGTAGTAAAACTACAAGGCGGTGATGCGCATTGTAAGAAGCTATGGGAAATGTTTATCGACACCTCAGTTAAACATTCTGAAGAAGTATACGGTAAACTAAACGTGACGCTTACGCGTGATGATATCATGGCAGAAAGTGCTTACAACGACCGTCTTACTGGCGTGATTGAGCTGCTAAAAGAGAAAGGCATTGCGGTTGAAGATCAGGGCGCTCAAGTTGTATTTCTTGACGAATTGGCAAATAAAGACGGTGAACCTTCCGTATTTATCGTGCAAAAATCAGGTGGTGGTTTCTTATATTCGACGACTGATTTAGCAGCCTGTGATTACCGCTCAAATGAGCTAGATGTTGATCGTATCCTAATTTTTGTTGATGCGCGTCAGGGCTTACATTTCAACCAAGTTGAGATCACAGCACGTAAAGCGGGTCTTTTAAAAGACAAAACTAGCTACGAGCCAAGCCTGTTCGGTACAATGATGGGTAACGACGGCAAACCGTTTAAAACTCGTACTGGCGGTACGGTGAAGTTATCAGACTTACTTGATGAAGCGGTGAGTCGTGCGACAGAAAAGCTTGCTGATAGAGCCTCTGACCTATCTGATGAAGCACGCCAAGAAATAGCACGTAAAGTGGGTATTGGTGCGGTGAAGTACGCCGATCTGTCAAAACACAGAACCAGTGATTATATCTTTAACTGGGATACGATGCTGAGTTTTGAAGGAGCCACAGCGCCATATTTGCAGTACGCCTATACTCGTGTTCGTAGTATTTTCCGTAAGGCAAACATGGATAGCGCCAGCCTAACTGGTTGCATTCAAATTCAAGCACCGCAGGAAAAGGCACTTGCACTTAAACTGCTGCAACTTGAAGAAGTACTTGATCTGATGATCAGCGAAGCAACGCCACACGTATTATGTAGTTATTTATATGAGCTCGCGAGCTTGTATATGACATTCTATGAAGCGTGCCCAATTTTGAAAGATGATGTAGCAGCAGACGTCCGTGAAAGTCGTCTAGTGTTATGTAATCTGGTTGCTAACTCACTGAAAACCGGCCTAGATTTGCTTGGTATTGAAGTGATGGAGCAAATGTAAGTTCGTTTTAACTTGCATTAAGGTATACTAAAAGCCGCTTTATAGCGGCTTTTTTTGTTAAGGAAATTGTGATGAAACTTGAAGACATTCGCAGAGAATATACCAAAGACGGTTTACGTCGTGAGATGCTAAAAGACACACCCGTTGCGCAGTTTGAAACCTGGTTGCAGCAGGCGATTGATGCCAAGTTTACTGACCCAACTGCGATGGTTGTTGCTACGGTTGACGAGCATGGTCAGCCGTCTCAACGCATTGTTTTACTCAAGCATGTAGACGAGGACGGTTTTGTCTTCTTTACCAATACCGGTTCACGCAAAGCGCAAGAATTAAAGCAAAACAACAAGATATGCTTACACTTTCCATGGCATGAAATTGAGCGTCAGGTTATCGTGTACGGTGAAGCTATTCCGTTACCAACCAGTCGTGTTGCCAAGTATTTCTTATCACGACCAAAAGAAAGTCAGCTTGCAGCGTGGGCGTCTCAGCAATCGCGCCCTGTGTCATCTCGCCAAGCCTTGATGCAAACCTTTAGTAGCATGAAAGACAAGTTCGCTAAAGGCGAAATCCCACTACCTGATTTTTGGGGCGGTTATTGCGTGGAACCGACTAAAGTTGAGTTTTGGCAAGGTGGAGAACACCGTCTTCACGATCGCTTTATGTATGTCAAGCAAGCCGACGGCAGTTGGGAAATTGAGCGGCTCAATCCATAAATTCGCCTTTATAGATAGTCACTGTCACCTCGACTTTAACGAGTTGGCAGATGACTTAGCTACGCATATTAAAGCTGCCCACAGCAATGGTGTTGAACGCTTCGTGGTGCCCGGCGTTACCCTTAAGCAGTCTCTTGAGCTTATTGAGTTTCAAGCACATCATCCTCAATGTGAAATCGCCGCGGGGTTACATCCTTATTTTATTGGCGAACATCGGGACGACGATATGACTGCGTTGGTCGAGCATGTCATACACAATCGTACCCAACTGTGTGCGATAGGAGAGTGCGGCATTGATACAACCTGTGATGCGCTTGAACGGCAAATTGCACTGTTTGAAGCGCATATTGCACTGAGTAATCAAGTAAAGCTTCCGCTAATCGTCCATCACCGTAAAAGTCATCATTTAATTGCCGCTGCGTTTAAACGTGTTAAACCACGGTATGGTGGGGTGATCCACGCCTTTTCAGGTTCAAAACAGCAGGCTGAATATTATATCGGTCAGGGTTTTAAGCTCGGAGTAGGTGGCACAATCACCTACCCAAGAGGCGAGAAAACAGCGCAGGTAATATCACAGTTGCCGCTTGAAAGTCTTGTATTGGAAACCGATGCGCCGTCGATGCCGTTACATGGTTATCAAGGGAAGCCGAACTCTCCCAAGCGAGTCGTCCAAGTATTTGACAGGCTTTGTGAATATCGAAGCGAAACACCAAGCGAGCTTGTCTCAGCGCTCTATCGAAATACCACACAGTTGTTTGGCTTGAGCTAAATTGATGATGTCGAGATAAATCTCGACCTACGAGTCAATATCATAAATGGGATATAAACTCATACCTATCAGCAATAGATAACCCGTGTAGGAGCCGGTTCACCCTGCGATCTTGATGCTTTTACCGCGATACAAAACCATACCTACCAGCAATAGAAAAGCAGGTGTAGGAGCTGGTTCACCCGGCTATCTTTATGCAGTTACCGCGATATAAAACCATACTTACCAGCAATAGAAAAATAGGTGTAGGAGCCGGTTCACCCGGCGATCTTTACGCAGTTACCGCGATATAAAACCATACTTAGCAGCAATAGAAAAGCAGGTGTAGGAGCCGGTTTACCCGGCGATCTTTATGCTTTTCTGGCATAGCATTAAAGCTACTTAAGCCAATTGCTGATTAATAATTGAGATCACCTCATCAGCGTATTGGTGAATAAAAAAGTGCCCACCGGCAAATTCGGTAAGCTGATATGGCTGTGTCGTTAGCTCTTGCCAAGCTGCAATATGCTCATCTACTATCTCGTCATCGCTGCCATGAAATACATGAATGGGAAGCGGTAAGGCTCGTTGCTCTGCGACATAGGTATCTGCGATTTTAAAATCCGCGCGTAGCAAAGGGATAAGTAGCTCCATCAATTCTTTGCTTTCGAGCACTTCTTTTGGCGTGCCATTTAAGTCACGAAGCTCAGCGATAAATTCATCGTGTGGCAAAGCATGCAAGATACGTTTACCGGACTTGCAATGTGGCGCGCGGCTTGCGGATGCGAATATTTTTTGAGGCGTTGGTAAGTTTTCTAGGAGTAATTGAGAAGCCAAAGCGTAAGAAATACGACTGCCCAAGCTGTGACCAAAAAATGCAAATGGCTTGCTGGTAAGATAGTCACGGTAAAACATCAGCTCTTCAATTACATCGGACATGTTATCTATGGCTGGCTCTACGAGACGGGCGCCACGCCCAGGAAGCTGAACAAAAACGAGTTCAATATTGTCATTTGCTTTTTCGATCCAAGATGAAAATATAGTGGGAGAGCCACCAGCATATGGGAAGCAAAATAACCTAAGTTCGGCATTTGGATTTGGTTTTGGGGTAACAAAAAGCTTGCTGTTCATATCCTTTGTCATTAATTCTTATTTTATGTTGGTTGTTATATTATCAATTTATTTACACAGCTAACAGCGTTAGCCTTGTTCTAATTTATTACTACTTTTGTCTGGCGCTGGTAGCATTTTTACTTTCTTGCGAATTTTACGTTTTACTTCCCAGCGTTTTAATGCCCGTCCTATTTGCCATGTGAACACCATTGTGATCACTAGCATCAGCAAAACGACTCGTCCAAGTTCGTGGAAATGCGAGTGGCTTTGTGACATGGCAGCTTCTGTTAAATAGACCATATTGACGAACCCAAGAGGCTGTCCGGTGGGCGTATAAACGGGTTCAGAAATAATACTCTTGGTTTTACTGAGTCCCGGTAAGGTTTGAGGTAGCTGCTGATAATCTGTGGGTGAGGAATTTCCGTCGCTCCCCACAACAAAGCGCCCTTGATAATCATAAATCGCAACTTGAAGTACAAAGTCATCGCCAGCGAGGTGATTTGCCAGAGCGCTCAGCCTTGGCGTATCACTACGAGAAAGAGGCAATGCCACATTTTTTGCGAGCTGCTTGGTGAGGCTTCTTGCAGTAAGATCTGCACCGTTATGGAGCAAGCGATGAGATTCAAAACTGGTATTAAACGCAAGCCATGTCACCATGATCAGGCAAGCCGCAGCAATACATAAACGAAATAATCTGCGTCCTCTGGTCGAGTTTAACACTTCTAATACATGTAAATTTTTCATATTTATCGCATATTGCCCGCTTTTGCTAAGGTCCAGTGCTGACAGCTTAGCGCAATCATGTTAAAAATCGGCTTAACGCTATCAAGGAGCAACTTATGTCGTCAATCATTCAATTCGCTAATAGTGAACTAAACACACCAATTCAGGAATACATGGCGCTAGCGCGCTGGTATAGCTACCAAGGTAACACAAGCCTCACTCAAGTAAATCAACTACCTGAGACGACGACTCAATCAATATGCTTTTTTGGCCCAAATATAGAATTACAACACCTTGTAGAAGTTGCTAAATTTCTTCGAACATTTGCTATCGAGCAGGCTTATTTTACGGCATATCAACCTCATGAACAGCTCCCCGTTGCTTTAGGTATTCGCTTTAATGCATCGCAATTGCCGAGTAAGGCTGAGGTAAGAAATTTTGCCAAAAGCATTAATACGCAAGGTGCGGTGATAACACAAGCACCTACTCTAGAAGAGCCGGGGCTACTTGTGATGGACATGGACTCCACCGCAATTCAAATTGAATGTATTGACGAAATTGCTCGATTGGCCGACCGATATGACGAAGTGGCTTCTGTCACCGCACAGGCGATGGCGGGTGCACTCTCTTTTTCTGAAAGCCTACATCGCCGCGTTGCGTCACTCTCTGGCGTACCGTTATCACAAATTCAATCATTAAAAGAAAACTTACCGCTAATGCTCGGCATAGAACTGTTGTGTCAGGCGCTCAAGCAGCATCACTGGCACCTTGCCATCGCTTCGGGTGGCTTTACATGGTTTGCAGAATCATTGATTGAGCCACTCCAACTAGACGCTGTATTTGCTAATACTCTAGAGGTGGAAAATGAGCAGCTTACCGGCAAAGTGCAAGGTGATATCGTAGATGCCGACAAAAAGGCGGAAGTGCTAGGTCAACTTGCAACCCAGTATGCGATCCCAATGACTCAAACTGTTGCCATAGGTGATGGCGCAAATGACTTAGTAATGATGGCAAAAGCCCAACTAGGTGTGGCGATCCATGGTAAGCCAAAAGTGGTAGAAAATGCCGACGCGGCGGTTTGTGAAGGGTCTTTGCTACAACTGTTATATTTGCTAAGTGTGCCGAAATAATATGCGCGATGAGACGTACCATGGAAGGTGATTTCTTCAGTTATTCGAGACTATGAGTTAAGTCAGTCCGCGTTTCTGGCAGGCTTCGAGGCCCATCCATGGGTCACGAACTACTTTTCTTTGATGCCCAAAGAATCGTTGCGTAAAAGAAAGGGCTGTTCCTCTTTACCTGAAAATCATACTTCTCGGCAGGTGAACTGCCTCCCACAAAACTATTTGCACCGTGAGTTAGGAGGCTATGCTGATAGTTTATTTTAGCTGTTACAAACAACTTACTTGCTGAAATCGTAGAAGATCTTACAAGCAACTTTATTCCCCCTCCATCACACCCGAAAAGCATAAGCCGATATGCAATGTGCCGACAGGATGTCGGCCAAGTCTTGTCAGGTATCATGGACGTGCCTTACAAGACGGTTGCGATACCAATTGTATTAGGTAAATGAGCCATTTGAAGCGGAGAAATAGCTTTAGTAGCTAGGCAAAAATTTTGCTATTTAGTTGCTCTAAATGAGAAATTTTTAACGACGCTAATATGGTATTTCACCCTTCAAATTGATTGGAGACTTAGTGCAATTGGTATTATATATCGGCTTAAGGTTTGAGGATTAAGTGTGATGTTGGGGCGACGTTTTCTTGGTTCGTTCTTTTTCGTCGTTTAAAAAGAATGGACGAGGAGCACATGGATGCACTTTGATATTAAATAGGGAGAGTTATTGCCATGCGCCGTTTTGAATTTGGCGAGGCGTGCTGCGCCATCCCTCAAATTGTGACTCGACGTTTTCATTAAAGTTACGAAAGAGCTGTTCGATGTTTTGTGCAGGTACAATATTGCACGGATTGCTGCTTTCTTGTCGTAAATACTCGAAAAAAGCGTTGCTGTTGTGCTCGACCATAAATCCCGTAAACAGGTAACTATTGGCATATAAGGTGGTACTTTGCATGGTTTGCCACTGATTTTCGCTATTGAATAGGGTGTTAATATCAAGCTTGGCAAAGCGGGATTTCAAAATCCCTTCTTTTGTCAACCAGTCTTCATCAGAGAGGTAAATCGAAAATTGACCCGTATCGGTAATTCTTAGGTGCTCAAAATACTCGGCTAAGCCTTCTGTTACCCAGCGAGGGGTTACGCCGAAATAGTAAAAAACTAGGGCATGCACGGACTCATGGATAAGTGTTCTTAGCGTTTCTTCCTCAGTGCGACTGCCATTAATAAAGCCCTGATTTTGAAACAAGAAGTACATGCCTAAAGTACCGGCTGGCTCTGCATCGCGAGAGAGAATTAACTCATTGTAGTCAGTATCATTGGCGGTAATATGCATGTTCAATTGTATGGGAGATAAGGCTTTTTTATGCGCTAATTGGTTAAAAAAGTGCTTAAACATCATATACACCACGTTGAGAGCTTGCTGCGCCTGATACTCAACATAAGGGCTCACGGGTTCACCCGTTAGATTAAGTTTAAAATTCTCAATGTCGTTGAATTGTGTTTGCAAGGAAAATACCTCGCGCTTTAGTGCTCCGCAGGTAGGTGTTGAGATACCACTGAACATATTAACAATATCACTGTGTCCGTTTAGGCTATAAAAGGTTTTGTCTGGTACTTCAGATAGCTGTTGTCTTGTTGCTTTTGGTGATGCAACCGTTAGGTGAGGAGTGATGTCTGGCTGACTTAAATGTTTTTCGGTATGGGTGTCTAGCTGTATGCCAAATTCCGTCAATAAAGGTTTGATAGACCTCATCGAGTTTGCTGCTGCACTTGGATAGATAAAATAAAGTGCAAACAATATCAGTGTGATGATAAATAGTAGGACAAAGATCCGCCAAACCAAAGTGATATCCTTGTGTAATACCTGTCCGGAGACTTTGGTTATACTCGATTATCGGTAAGTTTGGCAATGGGTAATTTGATTATCTACTTATTCCCAAACCGTTAAATAACAGTCAGTTTAGTGTGTCATAAAGTGTATTGCTTGCTTTATGTATCATTCTTTTTTCTACAACAATGTACCCATAACTTAATTCGTTGCCTATACTTTTTGAAAAAATAACAGAGTATGCAGATGAAAGTGGTTTGGCCGTTAGTTTTGCTGTGTTGTGCGAGTACGAGCGCACTCGAGGCTCAGGTGAATATTACGACGGGGCAATGGCCGCCGTACTTAGATCAAACAAAACAAGATCAAGGTTGTGTGGCTGTGGTGATCAGAGATGTCTTTGCGCTCTCTGATATTAAAGTTCGGTTTTTATTTATGCCTTGGGAGCGTGCTTATCAAGAAGGTATGAAGGCGGCTTACATTGGTAGCGCCTATTGGTATTATAGTGAGCAAAGGAGCAAAGACTATATTTATACACAATATCCACTTACCGAAGAAACAGCACGTTTTTATCATCATCGAGATCTAGCATTTACCTATACGAGTTACGCAGATCTTAAGCCATTTAGGTTGTTGCTCAATCAAGGATTAACTTATCCGCCCTCTATGCTAGAGGCGATAGAGACGCTTGAAATCAAAACCTCATACGCCACGTATACCAGTAAAAATGTGGCACTGATCCTACGAAACCGTGCAGATATAATGGTTATGGATGAAAAGTCGGCGAAATCCTATCAGCAGGAGCTGCCAGCTCAAGAAGCCCAGTTATTAGTGGCGCAAGCGGTCCCGGCTTTTATTCAAAAAGGCTATTTGCTTATTAATAAGCATCACAGTGAATATGTCGAACTGTATAATGAAGGGCTTAAAAAGCTGTGGGGGGATGAAGACTATGTTGCTCAATATCGTGCTCGCTGCTCTCGTGTGTTTACCGATTGATTGCTTTTTGGCTTTGCTAAAACCAAATAATGTCCTGATTCGTTGCAAAATCATTCATAAGTGAGAACCCAAATTCGGTTTTAATATTTTTCATAGCCTGTTGCCTATTTTAACGATATATCAAGCATAAAGAATGTTATTACACGTAAAGCCTAATGGTGTATTCAGTGGTTTTTAAAGCATGCTTTGCAGCCAACAACCGTAAAGGCTATCTTGAATCTCATTGGCTGCTTTAGATTAAGACTTGCCTATCCAAAGCGCCTTTCTGATAGTTTTATTTAGAGTTAAATAGAATATTACCATCTGGTCTGACCATTTAAATCACCTTTTAAATTTTGCTAATTCTTGGTTAAAGTTTATGCACTTCAACTGTTGTTTTTACACTCAGCTATTTATTGAATTGGGCTGAATTTTGACAGTTGTCATGGATTTTGATAACGTATTGTGCAAATTTGGTATGACCAATTTACCTATGAAGTTAATTCTTACCAAATTGATTAAAATAAGTCAGCAGTCTGGCTAGGTCACATCATAAAAAATTGGCGTTATTTCAATGTCTTTAAAGATTAAAGCAGCAAAACTATCGGACGTAATACTAGAACAGCTTGAGA
Source organism: Pseudoalteromonas galatheae (assembly GCF_005886105.2). Taxonomy (NCBI): domain Bacteria; kingdom Pseudomonadati; phylum Pseudomonadota; class Gammaproteobacteria; order Alteromonadales; family Pseudoalteromonadaceae; genus Pseudoalteromonas; species Pseudoalteromonas galatheae. The sequence continues at coordinate 2,834,868 of NZ_PNCO02000001.1, read as the reverse complement.
ATATGATCCTCGAGGGCTCGTTATTACCGGGTGAAAAGTTGCCGCCTGAGCGTGAGCTAGCTAAGCAATTTGAAGTGTCGCGTCCATCACTACGTGAGGCTATCCAGAAATTGGAAGCAAAGGGGCTTGTAACCCGTCGTCAAGGTGGTGGTACGTATGTTAAGAATCAGCTCGAAGAGGGGCTAACTGATCCATTATTCGACTTGATCAGTAAACACCCTGAATCTCAGTTCGATTTACTTGAGTTCCGTCATGCACTAGAGGGCATTGCAGCCTACTATGCGGCGCTCAGGGGCACAGAGAATGACTTTGCAAAGGTACAACAAAGCTTTGACAACATAGCACAGATAGGTGATGACCTGATGCAAAAGGCAAGGGCAATTAATGCTTTTCACTTTGCCGTTGCAGAAGCGTCGCACAATGTCGTCCTGCTTCATCTTGTAAAAGGGATGCAGTCATTGCTTGAGCAAAACGTGCTGCAAAACTTAACCGTCTTGGTGCAAAAATCAGACGTGAGTGAGCAGCTCGGTGAGCACAGAAAGTTGTTATTAGATGCGGTGATCAATGGTAATCCTGAACAAGCAAGACTTGCTAGTAACGCCCACTTAGCCTTTATCGAAGAAGCGTTATTAGAAGCCGGTAAAGAGCGTTCGCGAATAGAGCGCTCACTGCGTAGAACAAAACAGCAGTAATCGGGCTTGATTCAGTAAGAATTGGCACAAATAGAATAAATTCGTATTTTAAACATAAGGAACACTCCATATGTCTGAAGTCAATAAAATTGACGTAGACGCGCTAGAAACCCAAGAATGGTTACAGGCGCTTGAGTCGGTCGTAAAAGAAGAAGGCGTAGAGCGCGCTCAGTTCTTGTTAGAGCAAGTATTAGAGCAAGCGCGTCTTGATGGCGTAGATATGCCAACAGGCACTACGACTAACTATGTCAACACTATCCCAGCAGATCAAGAACCTGCGTATCCAGGGGATGTGAACCTTGAGCGTCGTATTCGCTCTATCATCCGTTGGAATGCGATCATGATCGTACTTCGTGCGTCGAAGAAAGATCTTGAGCTGGGCGGGCATATGGCCTCTTACCAGTCGTCAGCTGCATTCTATGAAATGTGTTTCAACCACTTCTTCCGTGCACCAAACGAGAAGGACGGTGGTGACTTAGTATATTACCAAGGCCACATTTCTCCGGGTATTTATGCTCGTGCGTTTGTCGAAGGCCGCCTAAGCGCTGAACAGCTAGACAACTTCCGTCAGGAAGTAGACGGTAACGGTATTTCTTCATACCCACACCCTAAATTAATGCCTGAATTCTGGCAGTTCCCAACGGTTTCTATGGGTCTAGGTCCAATCGCGTCTATCTATCAAGCGCGCTTCCTTAAATACCTAGATGGCCGTGGACTAAAAGACACCTCTGAGCAACGCGTTTATGCCTTCCTTGGTGATGGTGAAATGGACGAGCCAGAATCACGTGGTGCAATTTCATTCGCTGCCCGTGAAAAGCTAGACAATCTATGCTATCTAATCAACTGTAACCTACAGCGTCTTGACGGCCCAGTAATGGGTAACGGTAAGATCATTCAGGAGCTAGAAGGCCTATTTAAAGGTGCTGGTTGGAACGTGATCAAAGTGGTTTGGGGTTCTGGTTGGGACAAACTACTGGCTAAAGACACCACAGGTAAATTACTACAACTGATGAACGAAACAGTTGATGGCGATTACCAAACTTACAAATCAAAAGATGGTGCGTTCGTACGCGAGCACTTCTTTGGTCGTTACCCAGAAACTGCAGCATTGGTTGCTGATATGACTGACGAAGAAATCTTTGCGTTGAAGCGCGGTGGTCACGAGCCGTCTAAACTATTCGCGGCGTTTAAAGCGGCGCAAGACACCAAAGGTCGTCCAACAGTTATCTTAGCTAAAACGGTAAAAGGTTACGGCATGGGTGCTGCGGCTGAAGGTAAGAACATTGCTCACCAAGTTAAGAAAATGGACATGACGCACGTAGCGCATCTACGTTCACGTCTAGGTCTAGATGACTTAGTGTCTGACGAGCAATTACAAGACCTACCATACTTAACGCTGGAAGAGGGCTCAAAAGAGCACGAGTATTTACATGCTCGCCGTAACGCCCTTCATGGTTACACGCCTAAGCGTTTGCCTAATTTCACAGAAACGTTAACGCTACCAGAGTTAGATGCATTCAAACCGCTTCTAGAAGAGCAAAAGCGTGATATTTCTACAACGATGGCATATGTTCGTGCATTAAACATCTTACTAAAAGATAAGAGCATCGGTAAAAATATCGTACCTATTATTGCTGACGAAGCACGTACTTTTGGTATGGAAGGTTTATTCCGTCAAATCGGTATTTATAACCCACATGGCCAAAACTACAAGCCTGAAGACCGCGATATTGTTTCTTACTACAAAGAAGCAACCTCTGGTCAGGTACTACAAGAAGGTATCAATGAGCTAGGTGCAATGTCATCATGGGTGGCTGCGGCAACCTCATACAGCACCAACGATTTACCAATGATCCCGTTCTATATCTACTACTCAATGTTTGGTTTCCAACGTGTAGGTGATATGGCGTGGATGGCGGGCGATCAACAAGCGCGCGGCTTCCTACTTGGTGCAACCGCTGGTCGTACAACGCTAAATGGTGAAGGTCTACAGCACGAAGACGGTCACTCGCACATTCAAGCAGGTACGGTGCCTAACTGTATTTCTTACGACCCAACGTTTGCATTTGAAGTAGCGGTTATTTTGCAAGATGGTATCCGTCGTATGTACGGTCCAGAGCAAGAGAACGTGTTCTACTACCTAACGCTCATGAACGAAAACTACCATCAACCTGCAATGCCAGAAGGCGCTGAAGAAGGTATTCGTAAGGGTATTTACAAGCTTGAAAGCTACACTGGCGACAAAGCACAGGTTCAGTTAATGGGCTCTGGTACTATCTTGAACGAAGTACGTAAAGCGGCGCAAATTCTAAGCGACGACTACGGTATCGGTTCTGATGTATTCTCTGTAACGTCATTCAACGAGCTTGCTCGTGACGGTCAAGATGCTGAGCGCTTTAACATGCTAAATCCAGAAGCAGAGCAAAAAGTACCTTATATCACGAGTGTGCTTGGTGATGCGCCAGCAATTGCAGCTACCGATTACATGAAAAACTATGCTGATCAAGTACGTGCATTTATGCCGAGCGCATCTTACAAAGTACTTGGCACAGATGGCTACGGTCGTTCAGACAGCCGTGAAAACCTACGTCGTCACTTTGAAGTGAACGCAGGTTACGTAGTAGTTGCTGCACTTGGTGAGCTAGTTAAGCAAGGCAAGATTGAAAAATCAGCTGTGACTGACGCTATCAAGAAATTTGATATCGACACCACCAAAACTAACCCACTTTACGCATAAGAGGACGAGTAATGGCAATCGAAATTCATGTTCCAGATATTGGTGCCGATGAGGTTGAAGTAACCGAGATCCTAGTAAGCGTAGGTGACACGGTTGCAGAAGAGCAATCGCTTATCACGGTTGAAGGCGACAAAGCATCAATGGAAGTACCTGCCTCTGTGGCAGGTACGGTGAAAGAAATCAAAATAGCCGAAGGCGATAAAGTCTCGACAGGTTCTTTGATTATGGTTTTTGAAGCAGCAGGTGAAGAAACAGCTGCAGAACAGCCAGCGGAAGAAGCCAAGCCAGAAGCCAGCACTTCAGGTCAAACAGAAGTAAAAGAAGTTCATGTACCAGATATTGGTGGCGATGAAGTTGAAGTCACAGAAATCTTAGTGGCAGCTGGTGATGTTGTTGAAGAAGAGCAATCACTTATCACGGTTGAAGGCGACAAGGCTTCAATGGAAGTACCTGCACCTTTCGCTGGTACTATCAAAGAGGTGAAAATCAACGCGGGTGACAAAGTGTCAACGGGTTCATTGATCTTCACTTTTGAAGTTGCAGGTAGCGGTGATGCGCCAGCAGCTTCTGAAGCGCAAGCACCAGCACAGGAACAAGCGCCAGCAGCATCAGCTGAAAAAGAAGTACACGTACCAGATATCGGTGGTGACGAAGTTGAAGTCACTGAAATCATGGTTGCTGTAGGCGATAGCGTTGAAGAAGAGCAATCGCTTATTACGGTTGAAGGCGACAAAGCCTCAATGGAAGTGCCAGCACCGTTCGCAGGTACGATTAAAGCCATCAAAGTTAATGCTGGCGATAAAGTATCAACGGGTTCTTTAATCTTCGTATTCGAAGTGAAAGGCGCGGCACCTGCACCTCAGGCAGCAGCTAAAGCTGAAGAAAAGCCAGCGCAATCAGCGGCTCCAGCGGCGAAATCTGAAGCACCAAAAGCTTCTGCACAAAAAGATGATTTTGTGGCCAATGATCAATATGCCCACGCATCACCTGTGGTACGTCGTCTAGCGCGTGAGTTTGGGGTTAACCTAGCTCGCGTTAAAGGTACAGGTCGTAAGAACCGTGTACTAAAAGAAGACGTACAAAACTACGTGAAAGAGCTGGTTAAGCAAGTTGAGTCTGGTCAAGTCGCAAAAGGCGGCAACACCGGTGGCGGTGAACTTGGTCTTATTCCTTGGCCAAAAGTAGACTTCAGCAAGTTTGGTGAAGTTGAAGAGAAGAAGCTTTCTCGCATCAATAAGCTATCAGGTGCAAACCTTCACCGTAACTGGGTACAAATCCCACATGTTACACAGTTTGACGAAGCCGATATCACTGAGCTTGAAGCGTTCCGTAAAGAACAGAATGTGCTTGCTGAGAAGAAGAAAATGGGTGTGAAGATCACGCCATTAGTATTCGTGATGAAAGCCGCTGCAAAAGCACTTGAAGACTTCCCAACGTTTAACTCTTCACTATCTGAAGATGGTGAGAGCTTAATTCTGAAGAAGTATGTTCATATCGGTATCGCAGTTGATACACCAAACGGTCTTGTAGTTCCTGTTGTTCGCGACGTGAATAAAAAAGGCATCATTGAGTTATCACGCGAGTTGATGGAAATCTCTAAGAAAGCACGTGATGGTAAGCTGACATCTTCTGACATGCAGGGTGGCTGTTTCACTATCTCAAGCCTTGGCGGGATCGGCGGTACGGCGTTTACGCCAATCGTTAATGCTCCTGAAGTGGCGATTCTTGGTGTGTCTAAGTCAGACTTCAAACCGAAATGGAATGGTAAAGAGTTTGAGCCGCGCCTAATGGTGCCGCTAAGCTGTTCATACGACCATCGTGTCATTGACGGCGCACTAGCAGCTCGCTTTACTGTGACACTTGCAAACTACCTAAGCGATATTCGCCAGTTAGTAATGTAAGAATAGAAACCGCATCACTTAGGTGATGCGGTTTTCTTGTATTTTGTTGTTCCGCTTGATATTTAGGCGGGACAATAGAGAGTGTGAATGATACACTTTCGAGCAATAATAACTCTCTCTGCCCTGTGCCCCGAATCGGGTGTTTGGCAGGCACTTTGGGTCGGCTACTCTCGACGAGTAAACCCGTTCAAATAACAGTTAAGGTAATAACATGAGCAACGAAATCAAAACTCAAGTTGTTGTACTAGGCGGTGGTCCTGGTGGTTACTCTGCGGCATTCCGTGCAGCAGACTTAGGTTTAGACGTTACACTAATCGAATCTCGCGACACGCTAGGTGGTGTGTGCTTGAACGTTGGTTGTATCCCTTCAAAAGCCCTTCTTCACGTTGCAAAAGTAATCGACGATGCAGCTGAAATGGCTTCTCACGGTGTTTCTTTCGGTGCTCCACAAATCGACCTAGACAAAATCCGTTCATGGAAAGAGTCTGTAATTGGTCAGCTAACTGGCGGCCTTAGCGGTATGGCTAAGATGCGTAAAGTTACTGTAGTTAACGGCTACGGTAAGTTCACAGGTTCTAACACCATTGCGGTTGAAGGTGCTGACGGCGCGAAGACGGTAACTTTCGATAATGCAATCATTGCAGCAGGTTCTCAGCCTGTAAGCTTACCTTTCATTCCTGAAGATGATCGTATCATTGATTCGACTGGTGCACTTGAGCTTAAAGACGTGCCTGAAAAGCTACTTGTACTAGGTGGTGGTATCATTGGTCTTGAAATGGGTACTGTTTACCGTTCACTAGGTTCAGCAATTGACGTAGTTGAGTTTGCTGATCAATTAGTACCTGCGGCTGACAAAGACGTTATCAAGATTTACCAAAAGTACGTTAAAGACAAGTTTAACGTGATGCTTTCTACTAAAGTGGTTGCTGTTGAAGCGAAAGAAGACGGTATCTACGTATCTTTCGAAGGCAAGCAAGCACCAGAAGGCCAAGTTCGTTATGACAAAGTACTAGTTGCTGTTGGTCGTACACCAAATGGTAAGCTAATCGACGCTGACAAAGCGGGCGTAAATGTTGATGAGCGTGGCTTTATCAGCACTGACAAGCAAATGAAAACCAACGTTGATCACATCTTCGCTATCGGTGACATCGTAGGTCAACCTATGCTTGCACACAAAGCGGTTCACGAAGGTCACGTTGCTGCTGAAGTTATCTCTGGTAAGAAGCACTACTTCGATCCTAAATGTATTCCTTCAATTGCATACACAGATCCAGAAATTGCTTGGGTTGGTGTGACTGAGAAAGAAGCAAAAGAGCAAGGTCTAAGCATTGAAACTGCGGTATTCCCGTGGGCGGCTTCTGGTCGCGCGATTGCTTCTGCACGTACTGAAGGTTCAACTAAGCTTATCTTTGATAAAGAGTCAGGTCGTGTGATCGGTGGTGCTATGGTTGGTATCAACGCTGGTGAAATGCTTGGTGAAATCGGCCTAGCAGTAGAGATGGGTGCTGATGGTGAAGACCTAGCGCTTACTATCCACGCTCACCCAACGCTGAACGAGTCAATTGGTCTAGCTGCTGAAATCTTCGAAGGTTCAATTACTGACCTTCCAAACAAAAAAGCCGTGAAGAAAAAGTAAGTTTTTCTAAGCTTTTCAAAAACCCAGCCTCGCGCTGGGTTTTTTGTTTTTGGGGCCCAAGGTTGTAACTCGCTCCTTATAACCTTGGCAGACTAGTTTCTAACCAGTATGCTTAGACAAGGGGCAAAGGTGTTGAGTGTACATGGAACAAATTGAGATATTTGAGATCCCAAGTCCGTGTAAGGGGATCTGTCAGGTAAATAATCGCGGCTATTGTAAAGGTTGTTATCGTAGTCGAGAGGAGCGTTTTGAGTGGAATAATCTTAGTAACGAGCAAAAACGTAGAGTTATTGCGTTGTGTCAACAGCGTTACAAACGGTACTTGCAACGTAAATCAAAAGCGGATCAAGCTGATGATCAAACAGCAGAGAACTTTAAATTTGATATTTAGCTCTAAGCATTTCTATTATTCCTTCATGCTCAAACTCTTCTAGTTTTGCTTTGATAAGTGGGATTAAATGCTCATAGCGTTTATGCACAAAATGAAAACTTTCAACAACAGCTAAGTTTTTTATTTGCAATGTTTCTTCGTTGATATTTTTTAAATGCGGCTTCAAATGAAAGTCAAGAATAAGCGCGCCTTCAACCTGCCGTTGCACAACTAGGTTGAGTTGTGTCACCGCACTTTTAACATCAATAATATAAGCTTGTATATGGTGTTCAGCCAAATAGGCCGTGGCTACGGGGTAGCCGCTTCGGATGGTCAAAGAGCTAACCGCTTTTAGATCACAGTGGCTGCAAAGGCTTAAAAATTGTAAGTTAAACTGAAACAAAGCGTAGTCAACCCGTCGTAGGTTCGGATACTCTGTTTCAACACTGGCAACGCGAGCCAGTTGCCCATCTAAATTACCTGCATTAGCTGCAATTAAAGAGCCCTTATGGTTAAATTCTTCAAGGCGTAGCTCTACGCCAAGTTCATGATAAACCATTCCCATGAGTTCTATTACATAGCGTGCTTGGGGGGTTTGTGGTGGCTTATTGAAGCGCATCACATTTGGTATGTCATTGGCTGCATGAACCACAGTCGAAACTATCAATAATAAACACAGTAATACCGCTTTCAATCCAACTCCTTTGATGCGCTACCCTAAAGTTGTAATGTCGTTAAGTATACATAATTTTTACAATAAAAGGCACAGTATCACGCTTTACTCAAAACCAGATAAAACTCGATTTTGCTGCAATAGCGGTAGTGGCTTGTGATACACTTGGTCTATCCTTTGCTGAAAATTGAATGATGTGTAATGAGCTATAATCTGTGTTTGCTGCCCAGACAAGAAAAGTACCAAATTCAACTTGAATATGAAGCGTCGTTTTGGGCTTATCAAATTAAACGAGGCAAAAAAAGCAGGGAGGCTATTTATGACACGATTAATCAAAGGCCGCTATCGGAGCAGGACACGCTAAAGCAAAAATTTGAATATTACCTGAGCCTAATGCTTGCTTAATGTATAAAGTTGAATTGCTTCCGGCTATTATGACGCCGCTTGTAAATAAATTTTATGATGCACACCGAGTTCGTGGGCGTGCTGCAAAACACGACAAAGTGTCAGTGGTAAAAGATGGCAGTGAAATTATCGCAGCTTGCCGTTTGCAACCTGTAGACGGCAACTGGTTGCTTGTTGGCGTTTATGTTGCGCCACAGCGCAGAAACCAAGGTATCGCGAAAACACTCATTGAATCCGCAATTAAGCAGTTTCGCAGTGAGCAGTCACGACAGATAATTTATACTTTTGCGTATTGCCATTTAAGTGACTTTTATCTCTCCCTTGGGTTTCAACGCAATTCACGAGAATTACCTCCTGAACTTGCTTCTCGCTTATCTAGTTATCTTGGACAAAATCGTAAACTCATGGCAATGTATTACGTCTAGTTAACAACTTCGGCTTTTTATGTTTCGCCTGTGCATTATAATCTGCATTTACCTATTTTCTACATTGGCAAGTGCGGCCCAAATTTCCCGACTTTCACCTGCGGAAGGCTTATCACAAAGTTACGTCAATACTCTGCTTATTGATAAGCAAGGTTACTTGTGGCTGTCCACAGAGGGAGGCCTCAATCGTTATGATGGTTATCAGGTCTTAGATGTGAATGGACCCGACGGGGTTCTGGACAAAGTACAAGTGAACTACATCTACCAGGATAATTTGGGCGGGATTTGGATCACCACGGGGATTGCTGGCCTTTTGCGATATGATCCCGCAAAAGATGAGTACAGAAAATACATTGAGCCACCCTCTACCGAAGATGAATTCTATTCCAATTTGGTCAATATTATTCTAACTAAAGACGATGACCACATGTGGGTTGTGCGCACTAATGATGTCGCTATTCTCAATATTCACAGTGGCAAGCTCGAGAGTGAGGTGACGCTTCCTTTGGATGAAGAAAGCGGCTTTATTCGGGCAGTTTACCACCATCATGATATCTTGTTTATCGCGACCTCCGAACGTCTATTCGCTTATCACTTACCAACGAAAACATTAAGAGCGATCGAGCACCTCTCCCCAGTAACGCACCCTTATCAAATGAATACCAAGTCTCTATTTACTTTGAATAAAGACACTTTGCTTGTTGGCGCAGTTCAAGGAATGTATGAACTAGACATCTCCATGTTAAATAAAGACTTTGATGCCGAAGTACCGTTTAAAACGCTACTGCCAGAACTTAATATTTGGAAAATGCTTAGACATGATAAGCATACTTTGCTGCTCGGTACTGATAAAGGGTTGGTGCATTATCACATTGAGGATGGTAATGCTGTACGAGACAAACGGTTATCTTCAAGTATATTTTTGCCATCCAACACCAGCATTATCGATATCGTAAAAGATAACTATGGTGGGCTTTGGGTTGCTACCAAAGAAGATGGCGCATTTTACTTACCAGATAGCACGCTGGCGTTTGATAATGTCAGCGATCTCACTGTCAAAGGGGAAGGTTTCTCACACAGTAATGTGTGGGCGATGCATGAATCCAATCAATTTTTATGGTTAGCAACCAATGATGGCTTAACACGATACAACCCAAAAACAAGAGAAACCAAGCAGTTTTTAAAAGGATACTTGGGAGATGAAATTCTCTCGGAGTTTATTATATGGAAGATTGCTGAATATCAAAATAAGTTATGGTTAACCACGGGTAAGGGTTTGTTTGTATTTGACCCAATCACACATGAGCTTGAAAGGCCAAAAGCGAATAATGCTAAAGATAAGGAAATATTAACGTCTTTTGCAAAGGGCGGTGAGCTATTAGCAGACGGTAAGTTTTATTTCGTCAATAGCGACATTGGCATGTTTGTTTATGATATTAATACAGCAGAGTTAAAGCATTTAACTCAATCATTTGAAAAAGTAGATCCGTTTCTGACCTATGGCTTTTACCCTCCTTTACCTAATGATCCTACTAAGCCGCTTTATTACAACGCTGGGGTGCTGTATCAATATGATCCACAACTTGAAACCTTAACGGAGATTTACAAGGCTCCTAGGGCAAATAAACATTTAGCGGTTGATATCACCACTTACACCATAGATAAAAATAATATTTTGTGGCTGTCATTGTCGTCGTTTGGCTTAATAGGCATGACTTTAGATGGTTATGAGCCTATCTACAATATTGATCTAAAAGCCCATAAAATCGACACCTTAATGTATGAAATGCGCCAAGACAAAGAGGGAATGATTTGGATGTCGTCTCACAAAGGCATTTGGCGTCTAGACCCAGATAATTTGCACTTACAACAGTTCACAACCGAAGATGGCATTCTTTCCAACGAGTTTAATGGCGGCGCGTCTGTGATGCTAAAAGATGGTCGCATAGCATATGGTATGTTGAAAGGGTTTGTGGTGTTTTCTCCCGATGACAACCGCCCTAAAAAACCACTGCTTGACCATGTAAATATCACCAGTGTGGATCTTATTTCTCGTCCAAACCAAAAGGCGGGATTAAAGCAGTTTGAACATATTGAACTTGAACATGATGATATTGGGCTTGAAGTGTCTTTCTCAGCAATGGCGTTTAGCTATCAAGATAGGATCATTTATGAATACCAAATATCCGGTGGGCAGAAGATCCTAAGTCGCAACCAAAATCGCGTGGTATTTCCTAAGCTTAATCCAGGCGAATATGCATTAAAAGTTTGGGCCAAAGATCCGTTAACTGGAGATTACACGCCACCTGCAAAATTAACAATTAATGTGAACTACCCAGCATGGCGCTCACCCGTTGCGCTCACGGGGTATGTGTTTCTTACGCTCCTACTATTGTCTCTTTGGAGTTATCGGAAGTACCGTGTTGAACAACTTATTCTTGCCGCTCATAAGGAAACACAAGACCGAGAAGCTAGGTTGAAGATGGCACTTGAAGGTAGTAACTCAGGTGTATGGGAGTGGCATGCTGGAAGTACCTTAATCTATCAACCTCGATTGGTTAATGAGCTCGATTATGAGCTTGAGAGTGTTGGTTTAGATGACTATCTGCAAAAGATTCACCCCTCGGATAGAGCCATGTTCCGCTTACAGTGGCTGGAATTTGTTACGACTGATAAAGGGTTTATTGATTGTACCTATCGGTTAAAAGACAGCAAAGGTCAGTGGCGCTGGTATAAGGACTTTGGCAAGGTGCTTGAGTGGGATGAGGGAAATCCAACACAAGTTGCGGGCACCTATACTAACTTAACCCGTGAACGCTTATTCGAAGAGCGCGCAGCACTATTTGGTGCAGCATTTGAGCAGACCCGTGATTGGGTCATGATTTTAGATAAAAGACTTCATATTCAAGCATGTAATCGGGCGATGCAAAATGCCTTTAATCTCGACTCCATCCCGCCTTCAAGCACCGCCGTCAAGCTTGGTATGTCGAGACAAAAACGGATGATGTATCTACGCCAAACGCTGGCGTTGGAGGTACACCAGCACTTAAGTTCTGAGGAAGTTGTTAGCCTGCCGAATGGTGACGAAAGAGATGTGCTCATTAAGATAAGTGCTGTGGCGAATGGTGATGGTGAGCTCCACAGCTATGTTGTAGTGCTAACCGATATTAGCCAACAGAAGCGCACTGAAAAAGAATTATATCAGCTCGCTAACTACGACTTACAAACTAAGTTGCCGAATAAAGCATTACTGATGGATAGAGTGCAGCATGCAATCAAACAGTCGCAGGCTCAAGAGACACATTTTGCGCTGCTGGTGATTAAATTCAATCGCTTACAGAATCTATACGATATTTATGGTGCAGACTTTGTGGCCGAGCTGCTTCCGCTGCTGGCAAAAAAGCTACGCTGTTGCTTCCGTGAACTCGACAGTTTAGCAACGGGGCACGACAAGTCATTTTATGTGCTGATGGAGCATCTCGACAACCCTGAAAAGGTGCATCAATATGTAGAGTGTTTAGTTCACTCGTTTAGTACACCTTTGGAGGTCGCTGGACATACTGTACTGATGCAACCTGCGATAGGAATTGCTATGTACCCCGATGATGCGTCTGATGCGTTTGAGCTCAATCAAGCAGCAAAGGCGGCACTTGAGCATGTCAATGTACAACAAGTCTCTAGTTATCAGTTTTTCCGCGAAGAGATGAATGGTAAGGTCAGACGTTCTCGGGAAGTCGAACAAGCGCTTATGAGGGCGCTAAAAAATGGTGAGTTTAGTAACTACTATCAACCTATTGTTGATGTGCAGAGCGATACCCTGCTTGGGTTTGAAGCCTTATTACGCTGGCCGGAAAATAGTGAGTTTTGTGCTCAGGAATATGCGCTTGCAGCTGAGCATGCTGGCGTCGTGACTGAACTTACCCTGCAAACCCTCTCTCGGGCATTGGTTGAATTGAGACATTGGCAAACTATTGAGCGCGATTTATATATATCTATTAATCTATCAGCCATTGATTTTGAATCCTCAAGCTTAGTCGATAATATTCAACAAGCACTGAGCCGCAGCAAAGTGTCGGGTCGCTCTGTGGCTTTTGAGATAACGGAAAGTGCCTTACTGTCTAACATTGACAGCGCGGCAAAGGTGATGAGAGAAATTAAAGCACTTGGCTGCCAAATCTACATGGATGACTTTGGTACGGGGTACGCCTCTTTGACTTACCTGCAACAGTTACCAGTGGATGTCATCAAGATAGATAAAAGCTTTGTGCAACAAATTGCAGAAGATCCAGAAAGCTATTTAATTATACGCTCATGCGTGAATTTAGCTCATGGTTTAGGACTAAAATGTGTTGCAGAAGGAGTGGAAAACGACCTCCAGTATCAACGTATCAAAGCCGAGCAAGTTGATTATTATCAAGGTTACCGTTTCAGCTCGGCGATTAGTGGCGAACAAGTAGCGCAATTACTCACTGAAAAATCGCTGTAGCCTCTTTGGTTACAGCTTTTTGCCACAGTGACGACAGTACATATGATGGACACGTTGACTACTCATTAGTTTAATCGCTTGATTTGCTTCTAATTGACTTAAACCAAGTTCAATTCGTAGCGCTTCTAGATGGGCTCTTTCGCTTTTATCGACATCGCCATCGACTAATGCATGCAGCACAGCCTCGTTGAATGCATCTCGACGTTTGCGCATTTGGTCGGCAAAGCTTGAGGCCAAAAGACCTGTAGGGATTGCGACCATGCCCATACTGAGTAAAGTGATAAGACCACCAAAGAATTGCCCGAGTGGGGTGATTGGCACTACATCGCCGTAACCCACGGTAGTTAGAGTGGCCATCGCCCACCACATAGCTTTAGGAATAGAACCAAATTTATCCGGTTGTACATCGTGTTCAATAAGATAAATCCCGCAAGAGGCCATGATTAGCACCACACTCATGATAAAAAAGGCGGCAAGCAGTGAGCTCGACTCTTCTTTAAATGCTGCGAGCAGCAATTGCATGGCCCGAGAGTAGCGTGTTAGCTTAAAGATCCTAAGTAATCGGATAACACGCAAAAAGCGCAGATCAAAAGTGATAAAGGCCATCAATATGGTAGGCAAAATAGCAATGAGATCAATGATTGCCAGCGGCGATATCAGATACTTTAGGCGTTTTTTCCAATTGGGTATATCCAAATGGCGATAATCAAGCTTATCGACACAGCACCAAAATCTCAGTAAGTATTCGACGGCAAAGATAGCCACACTGACTAGCTCCAGGGTGAGAAAGTAATGATGGTATACCTTTGCTAAATCGCGCTCAGATTCCAACACGATAGCAACGACATTGGTTAAAATCAGGGTAATAAGGAAGATGTCGACTGCGCGACCAAGCTTACGATATTGTCCTGTGGCTTCAAGTACCGCAGCCGTTTTTTCTCTGATGTGAAGTTGCATCAAGTTGCCAACATCCCTTATCTTTTTTTTGTATTTAGTTTAAGTTTAACACCATCTGAATGGTGCCTTCCTCAAAATCTCGAGATACGGTAAACCCAAGCTTTTTGGCAAGTCCTATCATACCGCTGTTTTCTGGGAGGGTGATCCCTTCTATACTTTGCACGCCTTGTTTACGACAGTGTTTTATAGCAGCTTCCATGAGTATTCCTCCAAGCCCAAGTCCTTGACAATCTGAGCGCACAACCACTGCGAATTCAGCTACTTGGTTATCGGGGTCCATCAACACGCGTGATACTCCAAGCGTTTGATAGCTGGACTTGTTAGGGACCGTGACAATAAACGCCATTTCTCTGTCGTAATCAATTTGCGTCATTTTGGCGAGCTGTTCATGATTAAATTGTGGCAGCTCGCCAAAAAAACGGCGGTATCTATCTTCTTTACTTAAAGACTGGTCAAACTCTTGGTGTGCTCTTTCATCCTCAGGACGAATAGGTCTTAAGGTTGCAGGGCGACCATTCTTTAATGTCACGGATTTTACCAACTCCCGAGGGTAAGGTCGGATGGCTAAGCGTTTACGTCCAGATACCGGCTCGTATCGCCTTAGCGTAATGCTGGCGTCGAGCACTTGAAACTGACCCGAGCAGGCTAAAATAGGGTTGAGTTCCATATCACTGATATCAGGTTGGTCGACTACCATTTGAGAGACACGAGTGAGTAGGGCGCACAGGCGGTATTTATCGACCTTTTCAGGCAGCGCTCGCTCTTTGATAAAGCCTTTATCATGGGCGGCTGCAATCAGGTACTTTGCAAGGTTCATATTCAAAGGTGGTAATGCCACCGCTGCTTGCGAGAAATTAAGCCCAGTGCCCGCTTCCCCCAGTAAAATAACAGGGCCAACACCGGGTTCTGTTTTTACCGCTATCCGTAATTCTTGTCCACCAGCGCGTTTTGCCATGCGTTGCAAAGAGAAGCCTTCTATTTCAGCTTCGGGGGCTGCCTCACGGATCCGTAGTAACATCGAAAATGCGGTTTGTTCTACTTCTTCGGCGTCGTTGAGGTTAAGTACAACCCCACCCACTTCCGATTTAGAGGGAATATCATGACTTATCAGTTTAAGTGCAACGGGAAAACCTAATTGTTGAGCTTGCTCTTTTGCTTCTGAGGGGGTGAGTGCTATTTGCGTCTCTATACATTCTATATCGTAATTAGCCAGCACTTGGGAGGCCAAATGGGTCGCGAGTTTATTGGCGCCTGAGTTTAAAAAGTCATTGATTAAACGTTTGCTTTGCAGGTGTTGTAGCTGCCCTTCGTCACTGTAGGATTCTGGCGTTTGCGTAAGGTGCTTTTGGTTTCGGCGGTAGCTTACCAAGTGCATAAAGGCGCCAACAGCACCTTCTGGGGTACGATAAGTTGGGATCTGAGCGTTTGCACATACAAGTCTTGCAGCGTATGCCGCTTCTTCACCCATGAAGTTTGTCATCACATAAGGACGTGCCATTTTTGGAATTTTGGCTAGCGTCTGCGCAATGATCTCAGCATAAGCGGTACTTGGCGCAAGCGCTGATGGAGTATGAATTATCAGTAAATTTTTGACTTCGTCAGCTTTTAATAAAATCTCTAGTGCTTGTTGGTAACGCTGTGGTGAGGAATCACCAAAAATATCTACAGGGTTACAAGCATGATCCGTTTGTGGGATCAAGGCGCTGAGCGCTTGTTTGGTTTGCTCGCTTAGTACTGCCAGTTTGCCTGAGTTCTGTAGTAAGGTGTCCACTGCCATGATACCAGGGCCGCCGCCATTGGTTAAAATGGTCAGCTGTTCTACTTGCAGCAGTTTGGGATGTAAAGCAAGGGTTTGAGTGGCAGCAAAGAGCTCCCTAAGATCGTTTACTCTTAGCATGCCTGCTCGTTGGAACATGGCATCATAAACCGCGTCATCGGAGGTATTGCCGCCGGTGTGATTCAGCGCAGCGATTGCACCAGCTTTGGTTTTTCCTGTTTTTATGGCGATGACGGGCTTGCTAAATGCCGCGGCTCTAGCTGCGGAAATAAAGCGCCTTACATCATCGATATTATCAATGTAAAGCAAAATAGCTTGGGTTTTTGGATCTCGTCCAAGGAAATCAAGTAGTTCGTCGAAATCAATATCAAGGCAGTCCCCGACAGAAACAAAGTAAGAAAAGCCAATTTTTTTATGTTGTGCCCAGTCCAGTATGGTTGAACATACCGCCGCCGATTGTGAAATAAATGCAAGCTTACCGGGCGCTGCAACCGTATGAGAAAAACTGGCATTAATACCCAAGTGAGGAATGAGTAAACCGAGACAGTTAGGACCAAGTAAAGTGACCTTCGCTATTTTGGCAGCTTCTTTTAATTGTTGTTTGTGCTGATTATCAAGACCTGCTGCGATGATGATTGCATGTTGACAGCCAATATCACCAAGTTCATTGATGATTTGCACTAAGGTTTGTTTATTGGTACAAATAACGGCGAGATCAGGGACTTTGGGTAACTGTTCGATGGCACTGTAGGCAAGCACCCCATGCACGGCGGTGTGCTTTGGACTGACGGGCATAATGGGCCCTTTAAATCCGCCTTGTAGCAAGTTACGCATTACGATAAAGCCGGCGCGATCAGGATTGTTAGAGGCGCCAATCACCGCGATAGATTGGGGGTTAAAAAATTGGCTAATACGCTTTACGCTCATACTGTTTCCTAGTTCAGCCACAGCTCATACGAAACACTCTACCATTTTGCTCGCAGTTTTCGAGTGCAATTAAGGTAGACTTTGATCTATCCCCATTATAATTGTTTGAAAACCATGACTGAGGCGTAACGTTGAGGACAGAGATATGTCTACTATGACTAAATATTTGGCTCCTGCGGCTTTACTATCACTGGCGGTGGTAGTAAGTGGCTGGATGGTAAAATCGACCATTCTAGAAGTGAAGGGAATGGAACGGACGGTAAGTGTAAAAGGGTTATCGGAAAAGGAAGTAACAGCAGACACGGTGATTTGGCCCGTATTTTATCGTGATGCAGATAACGATCTGGAGGCCTTGGTAGAGCGCACGGAAAAGAAAAATGCGGCTATTCGTGCGTTTTTGACCTTGCAAGGCTTTGATGCATCAGAGCTGTCCATATCAGCGCCTTCTATTACTGATAAGTACGCCCAAGAGTACGGTCAAAATAATCAAGGGTTTCGCTACGTAGCGAAAGCCGGTGTGACTGTGTACTCTAATAATCCAGATAAAGTATCGCAAGCACTTGGGCAGTTAAGTGAACTGGCCAAACAAGGTATTGCCATCACTAAAGATGATTATCAAAACCGAGTTGAATATTTGTTTACTGGTCTTAATGATATTAAGCCTGAAATGGTGCAAGAAGCCACACAAAAAGCTCGAGAAGTGGCGGTAAAATTTGCTAAAGATTCTGACTCTGTGCTTGGCAAAATAAAATCGGCAAGACAAGGACAATTTAGTATTCGCGATAGAGACAGTAATACGCCACAGATAAAAATTGTGCGTGTCGTGACGAGCGTGGAATATTACTTATCGGATTAAAACGCGTTTATTGCGCGGCTAAGCTAGCAAAAATGACAAATTCGTCAAACAAGCAAAGCTCCTTCTATCAAAGGGGTTTTGCTTGCTTATTTCTTGCCAATTAATAACTCGTTTTCGATTGGTATAAACTCACTGGCAGCACGGATCAAAGAAGCAGCGGTAAGCTGCGGCACGCCGTAAACTTCAACTCGGGTATGGTATTTATCTCTGAGTTTACTTGCGAGTAAATCAAAATCACCATCGCCAGTTACTAGAATAATTACATCGGATCCAGACGCACACTCCATGGCATCAATGGTAATGCCAACATCCCAATCACATTTCGCCGAGCCATCGGCACGTTGAATATAAGGCTTTAACTTCACCTCAAAGCCAATTGCTCGCAGGATATTTTGAAACTGTCTTTGTTTATCGTCACCTCGTTCGCTGGAATAGGCAATGGCTTGATATACCTCGCGATTAGCCGTTGCTTTGCGCCAAAACGCATTGTAGTCAAAGCCTGTTTGGTAGGCTTGCTTGGTAGTGTAATAAACATTCTGGGCGTCGACTAAAATGGTGACTTTTTCCATAACGGGCTCATAGCAATAAATTTGCTTTATGATAGCAAGATTAGCGTTTGTTTAGCCATTTACTCATCGCGGCATCATAGGCTTTTTTAATGGCTCCGCCATCGCAAGGGCGAGGCGCAGTACGCCAATTCTTATTTAATCCTTCCGGTGTAGGAATGCTCGGATCGGGCCTAACTTCAGCGTAACATAGGCCATTTTCACGGTAGACTGTATATTGAGACGTAGACTCGAGTTGCTCCCTTTGCATGCTCGCAGCGGTGGTTTGATGTGTTTTAGGCACGGTGAGCCGCTGTGGCTTTTCTTGGTTTTGGCTGAGTACAGCGTCACTCGGAGCGCGTTCTAAAAGTTGCTGACGAAATTGAGAGATTGCTTTGCGATGATCTAGCTTTTTAGGTTGCGTGACGATCGCTGCTTTGGTTATGTGCTTTGTTTTACTTTCAATCGCAGGTTTTTTTGGTTCCGTTTGCGCAGTTTTTAGTATTTCAACCGTATCGTCCGGCAACGTCGGTTTTAACTTCTCTACTGGCTTATCTTCAGTTATCGTCGGTGTCCCAATACGCTCCATCTTGGGCTTGGCAGGCTCAATAACCAAATAGGTTTTCATTGCCTTAATTTCTATAGGCTTTGAGGGGATATAAATACTTTGCTGCAGATACCAGCCGAGCAGTAGATGCAGCACAATAGAGGCGATAATGGTGAAACTAATCAGGTTGTGTTGGAGCAGCCGCATTATTCTTATTAAATCCTTGAGTCATGCGGAGTTAGAGCTTAATAAAGACTTAATTGTTCCCTCAATAGGCAAATTAATCTGTGACTAATTGCGCGGAAATATGTTTTAGCAAGGTGAGTTCACGTAAAACGGACATCCCTTTGTTATTCGCATCATTGAGTTTTGCTTCGTTATGCGCGATGGCTTGGTTTATATTGATCCACACCGGTTTCATACCATTGGCGTGTTCATAATCCTCCATCGCTGGCGCATCAAATTCGCCACAAATCTCACAAACGTAGCAATAAGAAATAATATGCACATTGTCATGATCGGGTTTATACCAAGGGCGGTACTCTTCATAGCGGCCAAACGGCGTCAACCCTGTGATGGATACTGCACCCGTTTCTTCTTTTAGCTCGCGCTCCAATGCTGCTTCTAAGCTTTCACCCTCGTCGACGCCGCCACCTGGCAAGGTGTAATCGTCATAACGTTTGGTGTAAAGCATAAGGATGTCGTTGCCTCTAAGGACAATGGCGCGAGTGGTCTTTCTGGTAAAGCAGCTGCCTTGAAGCGGAATGACTGGGGTGTTATTTAAGCTTTGCATGGGGTTTTAACTTCGATCTAGTTAACAAGGATGGGTTTACAATGCGATACGCTAGCGTAAAAGCGGCGTATCGCGAAAGAAGATATTAAAACGGAGAGGGGTACGCTTTAAATACCGTATCAATCTCGGCTAAAGACTCTGCACATAGCGGCTGTTCAAACGCTTGGATATTTTCTTTAAGCTGCGCCATGGTTGTCGCGCCGATTATGGTTGAAGTCACCCCGTCTACTTGGTCGCACCAAGCTAGCGCCAGCTGCGCCGCAGTCATATTAAATTCTTTGGCGATTTCTAGATATTTTGCAACGGCTTCTTGAGCTAATTGCGTATCTCTGAATAAGCCCTGCCGTTGTACCAAAGTCCAGCGGCTACCTTCAGGTCTTGCGCCCCCTAAATACTTACCGCTTAGCATTCCCCCAGCTAATGGCGACCAAGGTAAATAGGCAATATCTTCGTTTACACAAGTCTCAATCAAGTAAGGCCAATCTTTGGCATGTAGCAAGCTAAACTCATTTTGAATTGAAACCGGCTTAGGTAGGTTGTGCTGCATCGCCAAATTAAGGTAAGTGTGAATGCCCCAAGGTGTATCATCAGAAAGACCCCAATGGCGAATTTTACCTGCTTGAATACAGCTTGCTAAGCCTTCCAAAATATCTAGCATGCCCGCGCGCTCTTCGTCGCGGTCAAGTGCAGTCAGAGGAACCATGCCAGGCCATTGTTTACCAAAGTGCGGTGAAGTACGGTTTGGCCAATGTAGTTGGTAAAGGTCAATATAGTCGGTATTCAGGCGCGCTAACGAATCGTCCACCGCTTGGATCACTGATTGTCCCGTAATAGGGCCGCCTTCACGGATCCAAGGCAAACCGCTTCCCGCAATCTTTGTGGCAAGTACAAGTTTTTCGCGCTTTTCTTGATGGCGCTTTAACCAATTGCCAATGATGGCTTCGGTTTTACCGTAGGTTTCAGGTGAGGGAGGGACCGCATACATTTCAGCGGTATCAATGAAGTTAATACCACGGCTTAGTGCATAATTGATTTGCTCGTCGGCATCATGCTGGTTGTTTTGTACGCCCCAAGTCATGCTTCCTAAACAAATGCGTGAAACTTCAAGTGGGCTACTACCAAGTCGTGAGTACTCCATGCAGGCTCCTGATTGCTGAATGATTAGATAAAGTCAAAGTAACGGATTTAGTACTTTGAACAGTATTGATATTGTTAGCATTATCTCTGTTTTGCAGTGCAAGTTGCAACAGACATCCACACAAGTATAGCTTAGAACACTAAGGCCTACGTTCAAGATTGCAACAGTTGGAAAATTAGCACATAATAAACACTGTTTATTTAGACAGTGTTTTTAGCGTGCGTAAATTTATTCATATTGATATGGACGCGTTCTATGCATCAGTAGAAATGCGCGATAACCCCGAGCTTGCAAAGGTGCCGATGGCGATTGGTGGTCGTAGCCATCGCGGGGTGCTATCCACAGCTAACTATATTGCTCGGCAATATGGCGTGCGCTCGGCCATGTCGAATTATCAAGCGAAAAAACTCTGCCCTCAGCTGGTGATTGTACCTGGGAGAATGGAGGTCTATAAGGCAATATCGCAACAAATTCGCGCTATTTTTGCCCGCTATACTGAGCTAATTGAGCCACTGTCTTTAGATGAAGCTTATCTAGATGTTACTGAGTGTCAGCAATGTAATGGCAGTGCAACGCTTATCGCCGAGCAGATACGAGCGGATATCTTTGCTGAAACGGGCCTTACAGCTTCGGCGGGAATTGCGCCAATCAAGTTTTTAGCCAAAATTGCCAGCGATGAAAACAAGCCTAATGGTCAGTGTGTGATCCCGCCTCACCAAGTGAGCGCTTTTATCGATGCGTTACCTCTCAAAAAAATCCCAGGTGTAGGTAAAGTGACTCAACAACGTTTGCTTGCCATGGGACTTGAGTATGGCCGAGATATTAAGGCACTGTCTGAAACTCAGTTACGCCAGTCATTTGGCAAGTTTGGCACTGTATTATGGCGGCGTTGTCAAGGTATTGATGAGCGCCGAGTTGAAACCGACAGAGTGCGCAAATCGATAGGCGTTGAAACCACATTTGCAGAAGACACGCTCGACCTTGATACCTTAAAGCAAGTCATAAAAGAAAAGTTGTTACCTGAACTGACTCGCCGAGCACAGCCTTATTTACAGCGCGGCTTTAATAAGCTTGGCGTTAAAGTGAAGTTTTACGATTTCACCCAAACCACCAAAGAATGCCAATACCAGCATATTGACTTGCCGGTTTTTGAAGAGCTATTGATTGAAGCGATGGCACGGCAAAAGTTTAAACCTGTGCGCCTCGTGGGTTTGCACTTAGGGCTAAATGAAAAATCTAACACTCATGCTCAACTGGGACTTTTTGATGGCTAATTCTGACCTACCTAGACTAAAAGATAACTGCAATTAGTTTATTTTGTGCTAGCTTCGAAGTTGTCGTGCAACAAACTAATCACGCCAACTGCGTGTAATTAAAACAACAACAAGAGGTAAGCATTATGCAATCCATAATGATCGTACTCTTCGGCATCATAGGGATGTTATTTGGATGGTTTGTCTATTCCAAATTTATTGCTGAAAAAATATTTAAAATGGATGACAACTTTGTCACGCCGGCTCATGAACTTGAGGACGGCGTAGATTATGTTCCCACTAACAAAGTGGTATTGTGGGGGCATCACTTTACTTCAGTCGCAGGTGCTGCACCAATTGTTGGTCCTGCTATCGCCGTGTATTGGGGCTGGGTGCCTGCGGTACTTTGGGTGGTATTTGGCACTATATTTTTTGCGGGTGTCCATGATATGGGCGCGCTATGGGCAAGTGCTCGCCATAAAGGTAAGTCGATGGGCGCTTTGTCTGAAAGCGTAATTGGCAAGCGCACTCGTTCATTGTTTATGATTGTGGTCTTCCTTGTGCTGCTCATGGTGAATGCCGTGTTCGGCGTGGTGATCGCAAACTCCTTCGTGGGCAACCCAAATGCGGTATTCCCTGCTTGGTCTGCTATTGTCGTGGCACTTATCATCGGTCAATTGCTTAAACGAAAAGTGCCGCTAGTACCGCTCTGTATTATCGGGGTTATTGTGCTCTACGCGACCATTTATATGGGCAGTAGTATGCCGATTACCTTACCAACCGAAATGTTCGGTCTAAGTGATAAAGCTAATTGGATCATCATTCTGTTTATCTATGCTGCCGTGGCGTCATTGCTGCCAGTTTGGATGCTATTACAACCTCGTGATTTTATTAATGGTATGCAGTTACTGGTTGGTTTGGTTTTATTATACGGTGCGGTATTTGTAGTGATGCCAGATATCACCGCGCCTGCATTTAATACCCAAACCGTGGAGAATACCCCAAGTATTATCCCGCTATTATTCGTAACGATTGCCTGTGGTGCGGTATCTGGTTTCCACGGTATTGTTTCGTCGGGAACGAGTTCTAAACAACTAGATAAAGAAAAAGACGGCCGTTTTGTCGGCTACTTAGGTGCAGTTGGTGAAGGCTCATTAGCACTTATTACGTTGGTCGCCGTAAGTGGTGTGATGCTCGCAGTATCGCCAGAAGAGTGGCACGAAATTTATAGTCATCTTGGTGCCGGTAGCGTATCAGCCTTTATTAATGGGGGTTCAAACCTTATCAGCACAGGTTGGGGACTACCAGTTGAAATCGCATCAACCTTACTTGCCGTTATGGTTGTACTTTTTGCAGGCACCACTATGGATTCTGGCGTTAGACTTCAGCGTTATATTATTCAAGAGTGGGGTGAAATTTATAATATCAAACTACTCAATAACGGTATTGTCGCAACCTTATTTGCTGTAGGATGCTGCTTGTTACTTGCCTTTGGTGCTGGTGGTGCTTCAGGTAGCGGTGGCATGGTAATTTGGCCGCTGTTTGGTTCAACCAACCAAATCTTGGCAAGCTTAACTTTGTTGGTTATCTCAGTATACCTTATCAAACTAGGTCGTCCTGCTAAGTACACCTTGATCCCTATGGTGTTTGTACTGGTAATGGCGTTTTTTGCTGGTGTGATCAAGCTAGGTGAATACTATCAAAAAGGCAATTGGTTGTTGGTTGTGCTTGACGTTATCGTGCTAGTGGTCAGTATTTTAGTCATGTTAGAAGCTTGGTCTGTGATCAGCAAAACCAAAGCGAAACCAGATGAAGCCCGTGATATGTCGTAGTTCCCTTGGAACTTGACCACAAATCACCTATAGTCGGCCCTAATTCTAATATAGAAAAGGGCCGTTTTTATGTCTTTTCCAATCGCATTACCTTGTAACACCCTATTTGAAAGCGATGCAGATGCTATCGTTGTTGTTACTCATGATATCCAAAATCTCGGCAGTGCACAGCTTGATGAAGTTGCTGCGCCATTTTTAGCCGTTGATGCACGCATTGCACAAAAGGCAAGCCTGCTTGTTTCGGACAAAGTACCTGGCAAGCGTTTGGTGATTGCGCCAACCGGATCACTAGACAGAGATTACGATGACGTTCGTCGTTATTTTGAAGCGGCAAAGGCTGGTATTTTAGAAGCGAAAGCGGCTGGTGCGGTAAAACCTGTGCTTGCTGTTGTTAATGTGCCTGCCGATGATCGTTACGAAAATGCGCGTGCTGTAAGCTTTTTAGGTGCATGCCAAGGCTTATGGCAGCCATTAGAGGCACGTGAGTACCGTGGCGAAGCGATTGAACCAATCGAAGCGATTTATGTTTTTGAAGCGTCAGCACAATGCTGCGATCAACTAAGCGCAATCGCTGCAGGCCAATATGCTGCGCGTGATCTGTGTGGTACAGAACCTGAGCGCATGGCACCGCCTCGTTTTGCTGACTACTGCGTTGAGCTGTTCCAAGGTTCAGCGGTAAGCGTTGAAGTTATCGCTGATCGTAAAATTATGGATGAGCAGTATCCACTTTTAAGCACGGTGGCGCGTGCCTCTTACGCCGTTGAACGCCATCACCCTCGTGTTGTAAAAATGGCATACGAGCCTGAAGGTGATGTTGAGCGTACTCTTATTTTTGTTGGTAAAGGTCTTGTTTACGATACCGGTGGTGCCGACCTTAAAGTAGGTGGCTTTATGGCGGGCATGAGCCGAGATAAAGGTGGTGCGGCTTCAGTGGTTGGTTTTATGGAAGCGGTTGCCAAGTATCAGCCAAAAGGCGTTAAGGTTATTGCTTACCTTGCCGTGGTTCGTAACTCGATTGGTTCTGACTGTTTCGTGCCGGATGAAATCATTGAGAGCAGGGAAGGGGTTCGTGTTCGTATTGGTAACACCGATGCGGAAGGTCGCTTGGCGATGGGGGATTTACTCAGCGAAGCGAAAGACTTAGCTCTGGGTGAGAAAAACCCTGAGATCTTTACGGTTGCAACACTGACAGGTCATGCGGCGCGCGCTATGGGTCCTTACAGTGCTTACGTTGAGAATGGTCCTGCACGAGCAGCGCAAGTATCTCGCAAGATTGCAGATATGGGCGACTTATGGGCTGACTGCGCGGAAGTGTCGCGTAGCCGACGCGAAGACTATGACTTTGTAAAACCACGCACCCTTGCGGATGATGTGCTATCGAGCAACAACGCTCCATCGGCGGTTACCGCTCGTGGTCACCAATTCCCAATGGCATTTTTGGCAATTGTTGGTGGTTTAGACAAGCATGGTTGTAATGCTGAGTTGCCAATTCCGTATGTACATATGGATATTGCAGGTAGCGGTGTTGAAGGTGGCGATTGGCAACATGGCAAACCAACCGCTGCAACCGTTGCAAGTTTGTTTGCTCGGTATTGTATTTAATACCAATTGAATTAATTCTCTAATCAATTTGAAGGGTGAAATAGCATATTAGCTTCGTTAAAAATTTCTCATTTAGAACAACTAAATAGCAAAATTTTTGCCTTGCCTATATGGATATAGGTACCTTAGCGGTAGCAGGACGCGAGAGCGGTGCTACTAAAGCTATTTTCCCGCTTCAAGATAGATCATTTACTTAATACAACTGGTATAAGATTGATAAAAGGGAAGCATAGCAGCTTCCCTTTTTGGCTGGGTAAACTAAATGGTTATTTAGGGGCTAGTCCTCTGCGTTTTAATAGCGCTTCAGTCGTTGGCTCTTTTCCGCGGAATGCTTTGTAAGAGTCCATTACAGGTCTTGAGTTACCAACCGATAAAATATGTTTACGATATTTTTCGCCATTTTCAAGTTTAAGTCCACCGAGCTTTTGCACGTATGCATAGGCGTCGGCTGCTAATATTTCACTCCACATATAAGCATAGTAACCAGCAGAATAGCCGCCTCCCATAGAGTGCGCAAAAAATGCTGATTTATAACGCGGTGGAACGTAATCGAGGGCGACTCCATGCTTCTTCAGTGCCGCTTGTTCAAATTCATTGATATCAGTGGGTGCATGCTCAGGTGAAATTGTATGCCACTCCATATCTAAGAGCGCAGATGCCATGTACTCCAATGTATCGTAGCCCATATTAAAAGTTCGTGAGCGGATCACTTTATCAAGCAGTGTTTTTGGGATAGGCTCCCCGGTTTGGTAATGCTTTGCATAGTTACTGATAACTTCAGGGTGTGCAGCCCAGTCTTCCTCAAAGGTTGAGGGAAACTCAACAAAATCACGAGAAACAGCGGTTCCAGCAAGACTCGGATATTTTACGTCAGAAAACATCCCATGTAAGCCATGTCCCATTTCGTGAAACATAGTTGTCACTTCACTGTAGCTCACAAAGGTTGGTTCACCATCAGGTGCCTTTGCAATATTCATGACATTGATAACCACAGGCTTTTGGTTTAATAACTTAGATTGCCCTACAAATGAATTCATCCAAGCTCCACCACGTTTACCTTCTCTTGCAAAATAGTCGGCAAAGAATATCGCGAGGCTTTCACCATTGTTATCGAACAGTTCATAAGCCTTAACATCTGGATGATACACAGGTAAGTCAGGGCGAGCTTTGAAACTTACGCCGTACAGCTTATTCATGGTATAAAAAACACCATTTTCTAAGACGTTATTAAATTCGAAGTACTTTTTCACTTCTGTTTCGTCCAGATCATAACGAGATTGACGAACTTTTTCAGCGTAGTATGCCCAGTCCCAAGGTTTGATGTCGAACGAGTGCCCTTCGCTTTGAATAAGCGTTTTAATATCTGCTGCTTCCTTTTCCACGTTGGAAACAACGGCCGGCACCATGCTGCCAAGCATGTTGTAAACTGCTTTAGGGTTTCCAGCCATTTGCTTTTCTAGGCCGTAGTCTGCCCAGCTTTTATACCCTAACAGCGCTGCTTTTTCGGCCCTTAGCTGTGCCAGCCGAATGATAATTTGAGTGTTGTCATTATCACCTGACTGAGCACGATAAGCAGAAGCTTGCCAAATCTGTTGCCTAAGTGCTCGGTTGGTTAAAGACGCTAAAATAGGTTGACGAGTGGTGTTGGTAATACCGATTAAGTACTTGTCTTTATGTCCTGCAGCTTCAGCCGCACGTTTAGTGGCAAGAATTTGTCTTTCTGTTAAACCGTCTAATGCGGCTTTATCATCAACAATCACTGATATGGCAGACGTTTCTGCTAATAGGTTTTGTGAAAACTGGGTAGTCAGAGAGGAATGCTCTTCATTGATTTTGCGAATTTTCTCCTTATCTTCAGCACTTAGTTTTGCGCCAGCTCGCACAAAGTTGGTGTAGTAAACATCCAATAAACGCTTTGATTCTGAGTCCAGTTCGAGTGTGTTGCGATTATCATAAAGCGACTTTATACGGTCAAATAATGCGGCGTTCAAATTGATGTTATCGCGGTGTTCTGCGAGCATTGGGGCTAGCTCTTTTTGTAATTGACGACGCTTTACTGAGCTATCTGTGCCTATTAAGTTAAAAAACACGCTACTGGTTCGCTTTAGCAGTGCACCACTTTTTTCCATTGCAATTAAGGTGTTTTCAAACGTAGGCGCTGCAGGGTTAGTTGCAATACGCTCGATTTCTTTGAGGTGCTCTGCCATACCCAGCTTAAATGCAGGCATAAAATGTTCATCTTTGATCTGGTCAAACATTGGGGTTTGATAGATTAAAGTACTGGCTTTGAACAGTGGATTGTGACGGACTGATTCACTTTTCTTAGGCACGGTAGATGCCACCTCCGTTGTATAATTTGAACAACCAGAGACAAAAAGCGTGGAGTAAATTGTAACGGCGATGATGGTTTTTTTCATAAACTTCTCAATATTTGATGTAATGTTATAGTGTATCTATTGTGTATTTTTAGTTGTGTTTTATCGCATAATAATGGCGGTATCGTGATTCTTGCATCTTAGGCAGATAAGTGTTTCTTAAGTCAGTTTTTGGGCCGGAAACTTATTATCAATGGCGACAGCATTGTGAGCATGCAAACTTTCTTGGTGTTCAATTTTGAACCAATAATCAACAAACTGTGTGTTTTGCTCTAAAAATTGTTTGACTCGTCGTGCGGCATCTTCACAAAACATTAGGTTTTCTGCATTTAGCTTCGCAAATGCTTGTTCATCTTCACGTTTTACCGCAGTTTGAACTGGCGTGCCAATGGCTTGTTCTAGCGCTTTTATAAGGCTTGGAATGAGTGGCAACGTCCGTTCAGTTAGTTTTACCGTTACGTAAGCGAAAGAGCGCTGGCTATGAGGTGTGGCAATGCTCCCTTGTAGAGAGGTTATCCACGTCATTAGTTCGTGTTTTGAAATCATCTGTTGGGAAAACTGTTCTTCGATCTCTTCACTTAATGCTTGTCTAGAAAGTGCCGCTGAACAAGGGCAGGTACTTGAATAGGCAATAGTAAGTGATAACTCATAGCTAAGCTCTGAGTTTATATACTCACAATTAAGCGTGATAGGGTAACTTTGATAGCCGAATTGATCGCTCAACAATGCTGGTTTATCTATGGTTACTTCAAACTGTAACTCAAGCTTGGCTGCTTTGCTCAATCCTTGTTGAGATTGAACCGACTCTTTTAATAACGCTTCAATCGTTTTAATATTCAAAGGAGTCGTACTTAGTATCTCTCTCAAGCGAATGTATAACCGGGACATATGGATCCCTTTCGCCTCAGGTTTATCAAGACTAACAAAAATATTTGCAAGAGCGTTAACTCTTTGGCTGGAAGTGCTTGATATTTCCACTTCTAAAGGTATGGCAATTTTTTCCATACCCACCCACTTTAGCGGTAAGGCTGTTGTTGCAAGTTGCCCAGAGGCAACATCAGGTAAAGATACTGTCATATTTATTTCCGGCGAGGTTTCTAGGGCCTGTTGAACTTTGCTGTTTGATTTTTGTTCTCCTGAGTGTGTTTTGGTCGCGACGCTCGACTTGCCGCCTAGTAATCTAGGCAAAAGTTGAGCAACAATGAACAAAGCGCACTCAGGTGAACCCAAAGGGCAGCGCTTGATTAGCATTTCTACTGTGTTCTCGCCTGACTCACGTAGAATAACTATGCTACGCAGGCTCTGCCTTGTACAAATACCAATCAAACTGCTGCAAAAACAAACTTGAAAGGTAAACATGCCCTAGCGATTAAAAATTAGTGGCATAGCGGCTGTGGGTGTATTAAGCGGTTGTTGGCCGTCATAAACGAGACTGCCATTCACCCAAGTTTTTAAAACTTTTGCTGAAAAACGGTGACCGTCGAACGGGGTCCAGCCACAGTGATAGTGTGTTTTCTGATGGCAAGTGGGTGTTTCGTGATGAGGGTTCACGAGTACCAAGTCAGCATAGTATCCTTCACGAATAAAGCCTCTATCTACAATGTGATATCTTAACGCTGGATTATGTGCCACCTTCTCAACGAGCTGCTCTATAGATAAACGCTGATGATGCACATGGTCGAGCAAGCTTAACAATGCATGTTCAACTAAAGGCAAACCCGCAGGTGCTTGCTGGTAGGGGAGTTGCTTTTCTTGCCAAGTATGAGGCGCGTGATCAGTAGCAATAATATCTATTTGATTATTTCGTACCGCTGCTAATAAAGCATCACGATCGCTTTTCGCTTTAATCGCTGGGTTGCATTTTATTAGGTTACCCTGCTGTGCGTAATCTTCTTGACTGAACCACAAATGATGAACACATGCTTCTGCCGTAATATGTTTGTCGCGAATATCGCCTGAAGGGAATAAGCTCAATTCTTTTTCTGTTGTGATATGCAGTACATGTAAATCGCTACGATATTGTTTCGCTAAAGATACAGCGTACGAAGAGGATGAATAACACGCTTCGACGTCACGAATGATGGGGTGATCTTGAATTGTTAAACTGCCACTGCGTCCGATGCACATGGATAAATTCTTTTCAATCACTCTTCCATCTTCACAGTGGGTGACAATTAGGGTTGGACTTTCTCTGAAAATTGCGTCGAGTGCTTGTGGATGCTCAACGAGTAGATCGCCTGTTGATGCCCCCATAAAAACTTTAACACCACAGTACTTCTTCGCATCTAAACGTTTTATTTGTTCTAAATTATCTTCGGTTGCCCCTAAGTAAAAACTATAGTTTGCCAGCGAGCTTCTAGACGCAATCGCGTATTTCTGTTCAAGAGCTTCAATGGTTGTAGTCGCAGGGCTTACGTTTGGCATTTCCATATAGCTGGTGATACCACCTGCCACAGCAGCTCTCGATTCTGAGGCTATATTCCCCTTCTGTGTTAAGCCGGGCTCACGGAAATGTACTTGGTCGTCTATCATTCCAGGGAGTAGAAAATAACCTGTCGCATCCACAATATTGTCATTTGGCTGCGCAGTTATTGAGCTTGCAATTTTGTTTATTCTGTTATCAACGATAAGTACATCACATTCTTGTGATTGATTCTCGTTGACCACAATTGCATTTTTTATCAGTGTGTTTTTCATATTGTAGGGACCTATTTGTCAAGTTTGGCTTTGCAAAGGTTACATAAGCCAGGCAACTCTAAGCGTGCATTTGCAGCTGAAAATCCAGTGCTTTCTACCGCTTTAAATAGATGCTTGGCAGCCTCTTGAACAGAATCTATTTCTTCTATTTGATGGCAGGATTTGCAGACTAAGATCACGGATAGATGGTGATGGCACGCACCATCTAGACTCTTACAGGCTATATATTTATTTGCAGAATGGATCCGGTGTGCCAGATTGACTGATTCTAAGAATTCAAGAATGCGGTACACGGACATTGCTAGAATAGGAGAGTTGGTGCTTTTATTGTATTTGCTAGTAAGTTCATACGCTGATAGCGGCTCGACTGTTTGCAATAATATTTCAAGCACGCCCTGTCGTTTTTCAGTTAAACGCAGCCCTAACGATTGGCATTTTGCTTGAGCCTGTTTGAGAATAAAGTTTCGTTGAGTTTTGTTCACGGCAATGACGACATAATCCATTCAACTGTTGATACAATATAACATATCAAGCATAATCGATACAATATAACATTTATTGGAGTCGTTATGTCTAAACTATCAACAATATCCTTGCTCGTTGCTGCACTGTTACCACCAAGCCTTGTAGCAAAGTCTATAGAAGGTACAGTCGTCAATAAAGCTGGTAAAGGGATTGCAAATGCATCAATTGAGGTCGAAGGAACTGATATTCGCGTACTCACAGATAACAATGGTCATTTTCAAATTTCGGGTGTTGGGCTTGGAAATAAACAAATCCATGTAAGAGCACCTGGTTTTGCTCATCTGCATAAGGCGCTCACTCTGGAGCAAGGTGGCGTTAAAAACGCAATGCTAATGTTAAATCGTTCTCCAATAGAAGTTATAGATATTGTTGCTACTCCTGTACATATGTCAGCGATGGAATCGGCAGTTCCAGTTAGTGTTTTGTCAGGTGAAACATTGCGTCGACAGCAAACCGCTACACTAGGGGATAGCTTAGAAAAACTGCCTGGCGTCAATACAAATTTTCACGCCAAAGTAGCAAGCACACCAATTATTCGAGGTTTGAGTGGCCCGCGAGTGTTGGTGACGCAAAATGGATTAGATGTCAGTGATGTATCTAGAGTTGGTCCTGATCACTCAGTCGCCTCCGAAGCTTCAACGGCTCAACAAATCGAGGTGTTGCGAGGACCTGCAACTCTTTTTTATGGTAGCGGTGCGATTGGGGGAGTGGTTAACGTCGTCGATACAAGAGTGCCAACCGATAATACAACTCGCGGAGAATGGAATCTGGAAAGTAACTCTGTTGATGACCAAAATACAGCCTCGTTTAATGCGACATCGGGTATTGGTTCTGTGGCCTTATATGTTGATGCATTCTGGCGAGAATCTAATGATTACGAAGTACCTGTTCCTGCTGAAATTCATGAGCATAGTGAAGGGAATGACAATGATGAACATCACTATAAAGTAGCAAATAGTGCTGAAGAGTCTGATGGTTTTACTGTTGGCTCAAGTTACTTATTTGACCAAGGTTATGTCGGTGTGGCTGTTGAGAAATTTAACCGCAAATACGGCATTCCGGGGCATACGCATGGTGATGAAGAAGCACATAATGAGGCTGAAGAGCAGGTTTTTGCCGACTTAGCACAAACAAAAGTGCAACTATTAAGCGAGTACAAGTTTAACAAAGGTTGGCTTGATAAAGTGAATGTGCGTGCTGGTTTTACAGAGTATGAACATGCTGAAGTTGAGCACGGCATGATTGGAACAACATTTAAGAATGATACCAATGAGTTAAAGGTTGATTTACTACATCAGCCTCTGTCCGCTTGGACTGGTGGCGTAAGCTTACATTACAAACACAGTGATGTTGAGGCTCAAGGTAGTGAGGCGTTTACGCCGCCATCTGATACCCAAACACTTGCGATAGGGGTAATGGAGGAAAGGCGGTTTGGTGATTTTTTAGTGCAGTTAGGTGGTCGTATTGAGCAAGTGGAGATCACCGCAAGTAATGTGCCTTTACCGAGTATTGATGCCCACTCGCACGATGCTGAAATGCATGACCACATCGGTCACGATTCAGAAGCAACAAAGGTATATGCGGTTGAGCATCAGTTTACCCCTGTCAGTTTATCTTCGGGTCTTGTATGGGACTTTGCGCAAAATTATAACCTGGGGTTATCTGTTTCACACTCTGAACGCGCTCCTTCTTCATCGGAGTTATTTTCCTTTGGTCCTCACATAGGAACTGGCACTTACGAGGTAGGAGCGTTGTTCAAAATGGATGAGCACGGTCATTTTGAACTCGATGAGCAAGGCATAGCGCTAGAAAAGTCGCACAATATTGATATTACACTGCGAAAAACCCAAGGTGATATAGGCTTTATTTTTAACGCTTTTTACAACCAAGTAGATAACTACTACTATCAAATAGAAACTGGGTTGTACGCCCAGAGCGGCCATAGTCACGACCACAATCATGAACATGAGCACGATCATGCTTCCGAATTACCTATTTATTTATTCAAGACAGATGATGTGGTTTTGCACGGTTTTGAAGCGCAAGTTGCTTGGCAATTGACCGACGAGTTGAAAGTTGATGTTTTCTCTGACTTTGTGCGCGCCAGATTAGAAGAAGGCGGCGATTTACCTCGTACACCACCTCTGCGCTTTGGATCGCAGTTAAGCTATCAGACGGATAATCTCAGTGCACATATCCACATTACTCGATATCAAGAGCAGGACCGGATTGCACCAGAAGAGACCGCGACCGACGGATATACCTTAGTTGATGCTAGCATCTCTTATGATCTTTCTGTGTTAAATCAAGATCTCTCTATTTATCTTAGAGGGAGCAATCTGACGGATACAGAAGCACGAGTACATAGTTCATTCTTAAAAGATATAGGCCCTCGTCCGGGACGCAGTTTCGCGCTTGGTATTCGCGGCTATTTTTAGTTTTAGCAGGTTAAACCATTGTGTACCTGCTGGTTAAAGCCACACAGGTACACAAGTCACTGAGTTGTACAACAACATAAATCTTATCTATATGTAGCACGAGATTATTACCGACACGACTACGATCAGCAGGAGAAATTATGGTTTCACGTCGAGGGTTTTTAAGGGGGGCTGGCACCCTCGCATTTATCGGCCTTTCTAAAAGCGCATTTGGCAGAGTGTCACTATTAGACTTTAACACAATGATAGCTGGGTATGGACCGTTGATCACCGACCCCAATGGTTTACTCGATTTGCCCCAAGGTTTCAGTTATCAAATAGTATCAAGCCTTGGAGATAAAATGTCCGATGGTTTTACTGTACCTGACAAAGCCGATGGTATGGGTTGTATTGCTTTAGATGGAGAGCGAGTTGCATTGGTCCGCAATCATGAATTGAAACCAACAGATTTAGCAAAAGCCGAGAACAGTATTCGCCAGCATAAAAGTGAGCTTGCTTTTGATACAAATGACTCAGGCATCGCACTTCCAGGTGGCACAAGTCATATTGTCTATAACCTAAAAACACGCCAAAAAGAACAAGAATATTTATCCTTGGTTGGCACTATTCGTAACTGCTCTGGTGGAATAACGCCTTGGGGGAGTTGGCTTACTTGTGAAGAAACAACTGCAACTAAAAATGATGGTTTTACACAAGATCACGGATATATTTTTGAAGTACCAGCGACTGCAAAGGGTTTAATTAAGCCACAACCTCTAAAAACAATGGGGCGGTTTAATCATGAAGCTGCTGCTGTTGATCCCAAAACAGGTATTGTTTATCTCACGGAAGACCGGGGAGACAGTGTGTTTTACCGCTTTATTCCAAACGAAAAAGCAAAGCTCCACAAAGGCGGGAAACTACAAGCGTTGGCTGTGAAAGAAAGCCCGCAATTTGATAGTCGAAATTGGAATAAAAAAGCGATGCCACTTCATCAGGAGTTTATCGTTGAGTGGATAAATTTGGACGACCCGCAAAGTGCTAAAGACGATTTACGGATCCGTGCTTATCGAAGTGGAGCCGCGCTATTTGCTCGAGGTGAAGGGATCCATTGGGGTGAAAACGAGCTGTACTTTTGTTGTACCAATGGCGGAAAAAAGCAGCTAGGGCAAATCATGAAGTATCAGCCATCTGAGTTTGAGGGAACAGAAAAAGAACGTCTCAATCCAGGAAAGTTGTCTTTATTCGTGGAAAGCGCTAGCCAGTCTCTCTATAACTTTGGTGACAATCTTACCGTGTCGCCACAAGGACATTTAATTGTTTGTGAGGATCAGTATTCCGATGTTGTAGATAACTATCTAAGAGGCGTAACACCAGAGGGAGAACTCTATAATTTTGCACGGCTAGCTAAGCAAACTGAGCTCGCCGGTGCTTGTTTTTCACCAGACGGCAAGACTTTATTTGTTAATGTGTACTCACCAACGACAACATTGGCGATTGTGGGGCCATGGGAGCACTTTAATCAAGCAAAAAATAAAGAGCCTCTCTAATTTTAATTTGTTGAATTAGGGCTTGTTGATCTTTTCGCTATTTGGTTTATGTTCTCATAAGTGTATTTTGGTCGCGACGCTCAACTTGCTGCTGAGTAATCTAAGCAAAATTTAAATCGTGAAAGTGAGCTATTGATATTGATGCTATTATCAATGAGGCTCCTTTTCTTTACGTTGTCTTGTCGTCAAATTATCAGCCACAAATGCGCCTCGTTGTCCTCTGGTTTTTGCTGGCCCAACGGTACTATCTTTTAAAGTTTGTAGCTCAGCACTGGCATTTAATGCAGCACCAAAAATAATGATGTATGCACTCAAGTATAACCACATCATCATAATGACGACACCTCCCAATGAACCATAAGTTTCATTGTAAGAAGCGAACTGCGCGACATAATATGAAAATCCCAATGACGCTAAGATCCATAAGCCGGTTGCGGTAAACGAGCCGAGTGTTATCCAGCGCCATTTTGCGGCTCTGCGATGAGGCGCGTAACGATAAACAAACGCTAAGGAAAAGTGAAATAGTACCGCTAAAATAGACCAAGTAATTAGCTGTATTACAGAGTCCAGTGCTGTGGTAAATCCTACGAGGTTAAGCACAATCGGTAAAATTCCGATAATAGACAGTGCCACAATCGCGACGAAAATCGCCCCCACAGAAAACAAAAAGCGCACCACTAGCGCTTGCAAAAACTGCCTTTTATTGTGCTCATGATACGTAATGTTGCAGGCTGTAATCAACGCTTGGCAGCCTTTACTGCTACTCCAGATTGTTAAAAAGAGGGTAAAAATAGCACCTAGACTTAGGCTCGCCTGCGATTTTTGAGTGAGCGCCTTGAGTTGTTGCAACATAATTTCTTGACTGGATGCTGGTAAGAGCTCTATTAGCGGCAGTAGCTGATCAACCATTTCTGTAGGAGAAGAAAAATAGGCGTAGATAGAAACGACGGCTGCTAATGCGGGGAATATTGCCAGAAGGGCATAAAATGCCACTCCAGCGGCAACCAGAGATAAATTATCCTGGGATAAGCTGTGATATAGCCGTTTACTGACATCCCACCAACCGAGTGCTGGAATATCACTTGGCCTATCTGCATTAAAGCCATGTTTATGAGCTGCCATTGGTCTTTCCTAAATCAATTCTGGGCCTGTTGTTCTAAAGTGATATACAGCAAAAGGTCTGCCAATCTCGTTTGGCGTTATATTTGCTACTAGTTAACTCGTGATCTTGTCAATAAAAACCCAAAGAGTGCAATATGGAAATCAATAATCTTATTAAAAATCAAATTATTAATATGATTCAGACGGCAGCTTCTAGCGAAGCGACTGAAGCCGTGAGCACATCAGATACGCTAAGTTTAAGCACACAAGTTGTGCACTTTTTACAAACTGCATGGCAATTATTACCTGCTCTGGCGCTGGGAGTTGTGGTTATTGTGCTTTGTTATTATTTAGCAAGGCCAATCTCTTATCTTTTGATTAAACCCATAGGTTATGTCAGTAAAAGTCGATTATTACATCTAGTCACTCGCCGTTTTATCAGCGTGTTAGTCATATTTTTTGGTATTTATATCTTTTTGCGTTTGGCTGGGTTGAGTGAGTTTGCAGTTGCAGTAATGAGTGGCACTGGGCTTGTCGGTCTTATTCTTGGGTTTGCATTTCGTGATATCGCTGAGAACTTTATTTCGAGTATGTTACTTAGTGTCCAGCGCCCATTTAGAATTGATGACGTTATCGAAGTCGATAACCGTTTGGGGATCGTTAAAAAAGTCACTGCCCGCGCAACCACCTTAGTTGATTACGATGGCAATCACATTCAAATACCCAATGCTACCGTCTACAAGAATGTAATTAAAAACTTTACTGCCAATCCCAAAACACGTGGACACTTTAAGATTGGTATTGGCTATGACAACGATATTCGCCTGACGCAGCAAATTGCAATTGACTTACTTAAAGAACAAAGTGCGGTTTTAAACGACCCGCCACCACAGGCTCTACTCGAAGCATTAGGCTCCGCGACTATCAATCTTACTATATATTTTTGGGTCAATAGCGAACAACATAGTCCGATAAAAGTGGCGTCTCAACTTATGCGAGAAACCGTTAATTGCTTTACCGAACAGGGAATTAGCATGCCTGACGATGCTAGAGAGCGGATAATTATAGCTGCAAATAATGAAACATCAGGATCAATTAAAGAAGCGACTAGTAATTCGAGTGGCAACGGAGCCTCCGTGAAACAAAAGCATAAACCCACAATAACAGCAGTAGATGCGGATATTGACGATGTAAGTAGCGATGCAGATGAGATCAGAGAACAAGCTGAACATGCTCGAAGCCCAGAAGAAGGGGATAATATAATTTAGCAGTAAATTAGGTTAAGTGTTGAAATGTGTCATGGCTGATTTAGTTTATTTCGGACCGTCGACTCATCACCCTGATCTAGATAAACAACGCTATCGAGCTTTACGTACTCGATAGCAAAATACTGGTTTCACTATTTAAAATGCCATCAATCTCTCGAACTTGCCTCAGTACACCATCGAATTCACTGAGGTTAGCAGCTTGCACTTCAGCGATTAAATCCCATGCCCCGTTCGTGGTATGAATTTTACTGAGTTCGGGGATCCCACGCAGTGCATTGATCACTTGAGTAGTGGATTTACCGATCACTTCTATCATCATGATAGCGCGCACCAGCTCGGACTCGATATATTCATGAACCCGCACTGTAAAGCCTAGAATTGCACCACTGGAAATGAGTCTATCTAAACGGTTTTGTACGGTTCCGCGAGACACATCGAGCGTAGTGGCTAAAGTTGAAATGGCTGCTCGGCCATCTTTGCGCAATTCAGCAATCAAGGCTTTGTCAAGCGCATCATATAAGTAAGGAGTCATAGTACAGCTTTGTGGTTTTTGTCATGATTAGTCTATTTGTATAATTCAACTTAGCAAAGTGATAGAAAATTGCACTAATTGTATAAGATTTTGGCATTTAAATCGTCTTATGGTGTGGTTACACTGATATTGTGTATGACAAGGTCCAAATCAAATAATGAGTGCAGTATGACAACGATATTTCAAGCACCACGAGCGGTGGTGATGATCCGCCCACACCATTTCACTTCGAACCCGCAAACCATGCAAGATAACGCATTTCAGCAAGCATGCAGTGAAAACAACCCTAACAACAGAGCCTATGTTGAGGTCAGCAACGCCGTGCAAGCGTTAGAATTGGCTGGCGTGAAAGTACACTTATTTGAAGATACCTCCACAGACACGCCAGACTCGGTCTTTCCAAATAACTGGTTTTCGACGCATAACGATGGTCAGTTAACGATTTATCCTATGTACGCTTTGAATCGACGATTGGAGATCCGCCGCGATATTATTGATTTTCTGAGTGCTCACTATCAGGTGACAAACATCAATGATTATAGTCATCTAACCGCTGAAGAAGTATTCCTTGAAGGCACCGGCTCTATGGTTATCGATCATCAAGCAAAAGTGGCCTATGCGGTAGAGTCCAAGCGCACTAACGCCGTGTTAGTTAATCAGGTTTGTGAGCAGTTGGGACTACAGGCAGAAATATTTAATGCCTATGATAAGAATGAAGTGCCTGTCTATCACACCAATGTCTTAATGTGTGTCGCCACCGATTTCGCCATGATATGCCTAGATATGGTGCCAGAATATCAGCGGGCACAGCTTATTAACCGTTTTACGCAAAGCGGCCACACCCTGATTGCGCTATCTTATCAGCAGATCCAACATTTTTGCGGCAACGCGATTGAGTTGCAAGGCAGTATGGGACGCATACTCGCGCTTTCCACAACGGCTTATCAGGCGTTGTTGCCTGAGCAAATTGCTGTCATTGAAAAGTCAGCTAAGCTAGTTGCTATTGATATACCGACAATTGAAGCCGCAGGTGGCTCGGTGCGTTGTATGATTGCTGGAGTCCATTTAAATAACCGTTAAATAATACTAGGGCCTGTTGACCTTTTAAGAAGGTCAACAGGCCCTAGATAAACGGCAAATAATAATAAAACAGGAATCGCCTATGTTTGAAAGTGCAGTTAAGAGTATCAATGGGCTTTTATGGGGAGAAGGCCAGATACTTATTTATATCCTGCTATTTGCAGGGTTTTGGTTCACTATTCTTTTGCGAGGGATACAAGTTGTAAAGTTTCGTCACATGTTTAGCCTGTTACGGGGCAGCAGTCAGGGTGATAGCAATACAATCAGTTCATTTCAAGCCTTATGCACAGGGCTATCAGCTCGAGTTGGAACTGGTAATCTTGCAGGTGTTGCAGTTGCTATCTCTCTTGGTGGCAGTGGTGCGATATTTTGGATGTGGATGATAGCTATTTTGGGTATGGCAACAGGCTTTGCCGAAAGTGTACTTGGGCAAGTCTATAAAGTGCGTGATAGCCAAGGTGAGTTTAGAGGTGGTCCTGCTTATTATATTCACATGGGATTGGGAAGTCGGGCGTTTGCAGTATGCTTCGCCTTTTGCTTGTTTTTGGGATATGGATTTACCTTTAGCGCGATGCAAACCAATACCATCACCGATGCGCTCAACAATGCGTTTGATATTCCAACCTTATATTCAGGTATTGTGATCACAGTCCTCGCTGGCTCTATTATTCTTGGTGGCTTCAAAGCGATTGCACGATTTGCTGAAAAGGTAGTGCCAGTAATGGGATTAGTCTTTGTCCTTGCGGCCATTATTATTACCGTGATGAATTACTCTCAAGTCCCTGCCATGATCAAAGATATTTTGCTTTCAGCTTTTGGCTTGCAAGAAGCGGGCGCAGGCGCACTTGGCGCAGCTATCAAAAATGGTATTCAGCGCGGGCTCTATTCTAACGAGGCGGGAGCGGGTAGTGTACCGCACGCATCGGCCAGTGCGTCGCCAATTCCCAATCACCCCGTGACCCAAGGTTATATTCAAATGCTGGGCGTATTCTTTGATACCATCGTTTTGTGCAGTTGCACTGCTGTCATAATTCTATTGGCAGACATAGATATTGGCAGTGAGATGGAAGGCATAAGGCTAACACAATCTGCGATGACCGCGCATTTAGCAACTGGGGGCGTGTACTTTGTTGCGGCGGCGATCACTTTGTTTGCTTTCACCTCTGTAGTCGCTAATTACGCCTATGCTGAAAGTAACTTACACTTATTTCATCTGGATAATAAAGTTGGCCGTTCAATTTACACCGCATGCTACTTGTCTATGATGTTGTGGGGCGCTTCGGCAACGCTAAAACAGGTATGGGATCTTGCCGACATCGCATTGGGTTTAATGACGGTGGTTAATGTTATTGCCATCGTGCGTCTTACTCCCACTATCTTGGCGGTGACGGCTGATTATCATCAGCAAAGAGCAAAAGGGAAAGAGCCTGTATTCGAAGTCGATAAGGTCAAAGTGCAAGGAGTTACTGAGTCTGGCATTTGGGGGGAAATTAATGCAAAG
Organism: Pseudoalteromonas galatheae; assembly: GCF_005886105.2. Taxonomy (NCBI): domain Bacteria; kingdom Pseudomonadati; phylum Pseudomonadota; class Gammaproteobacteria; order Alteromonadales; family Pseudoalteromonadaceae; genus Pseudoalteromonas; species Pseudoalteromonas galatheae. Next base: position 2,794,270 of record NZ_PNCO02000001.1, on the reverse strand, counting down.
AGTTCAGTCTAATACGTTTTAGATGGAATAAATAAAGGCCGAATTTTTCCGGCCTTTATTTATTCTTTAACTTTTTAAATTAAAAAGTATCGCCAAACTTTCAATCATCACCTTGTTTAAATTTTTTATATTCAGTGTATACTTCCGCCCGCTTTTCACTTCAATATTTCAAACTAAATATTGCTTCCTTTTTAATCTTTAAACACCGATGTGATAATGAAAAAACAATTATTTGGACTGGCAGTACTATCGTTGCCTATGTACGCGAAGGCTGATATTGCCATATTTTCAGAAGTACTTTTTGGTAAAGCCAATAATGAATTTTATGCTGAGCAAGAATCTGATTTAGGATATAAGCGTGCGCCATCTGCTAATTCTGATTCATGGGGGTTGAGGCTCGGTGTTGGGCTTACAGATCGTTTAGCACTTGAAGTCGCACAACATTTTCATGGAGAGTCACTAGCTGAATATTCCGTTCATGTTTCTAACACACACTCTGGAATCTATCAAAACCCATATGACTACTCATATAGAGCCAGGTTTCCTATTGATACTGAATCTCTACGGTTGGGGATTAAGGGAGAGATTGAGGTGTCTACCAATATTAATGCAAATATAAGAGTTGGAATGGCACATTGGCAATACAAAGATGTGATCCCTGCACAGTTGGTTCCTACAGGCAGCAATAGTTCAGGTGATAGCGGTAATGATATTTATACCTCGATAGGTGTTGAGTATCGACTAACAGATAATCTTTATGTTGGTTTGGAGTACTCTCTTTTGAATATTAAAGAATCGAAAGAATATGACAACACAGGCGTAGTTCAATATGAGCATAATTTGCACGATATATCCATGTTACTTGGTTGGGCTTTTTAATACGCTGATATTCGGAGTAGAGAAAGGTTATTTTTAGAACTGTATTTAGAGTGGGGCGAATTGAACAATTCACCCCATTAATTTTGACAAGAAAGCTTAGATGCACCGTCAGTGACGAAGTTATCTAACCTCAATAGGTATATAACCAGTTACCAGCCGTCGTAGCGTTTTCTACGAGATAAAAATAGCGTCAGAATTACACCGATAATAATGCCACTGATCCCGATGATACCACCGTAAGTGAGCAGTAGGTGTTGTTCTTTTTGGACTTTTTGCTGTTGTGCTAGACGCTCATCTTGTAGCTGCTTTTCAAGCCCTGATATAGTGTCTTGAAGTGAAGCATTCTCAGCTAGTAAATTGGTATTGTTTTGCTGCAACATGGGAAGTTGCTGCTGGGCATCGTTTAGTGCCTCTTGAGTTTCCACCAAGGTTTGGTTAACCGTTTCTAATTGTTGCTTTAAACCTGGCTCCGTGGTGACAAATTTACTTTCTACCCAACCTTCTCTTGCTTTATCATCTTTGATTTGGACAAACTCGTCGTTAGCACCACTCAAAATAGTGATTGGCGTACCAGCATCAACAGAACCTAAAATTCGATAGTTCTTACTTGGACCTGTGTGCATGTAAATAAAAAGATTGTCACTAATATAGCCGTTTGGTGTTGTCGCGTTTGCTGCGCTATTTTCGTCTGGCTCTTCAGCAAAGCTTACAAAGCTGGTGAAGAGCAGGCTCGCAATGATAAATTGCTTAAAGTTGAACATGCGTTGGCCTTTTATTCTTTGGGTCGTAAAGTTTACAAAATAGTAGGGATTTCGCGGCCTAATAGCAAGGCTTTGTTTATTTTGAATGGGGTGAAATGATTGATTACATAATGAAAATTGCAACATTTAACGCAATGATACGGTGTTATTAATCCGTTGATGTTCAGCGAAATTAGCCCAACTATCTATTGATTTAGCTCATGTTTGAAGCAGTTATCATCGGATAAAAAGATTGCAAACTTTGCCTCCTTTGTATATTTTGATCCTCCCTTAGACAAATAGGTAAAACACAGCCCTAATGGACACTGAAATAGAACTGAAATTTTTGGTTTCAGATAATGAAGTTCCGCTGATCCCTGCACTCATCACACAGTTTGCAAAAACGGTCACTAACAAGCCTGCTAAAAACTTAACTAACGCCTACTTTGACACGCCAAATCGTGAATTGCGTGCGCTAGATATCGGCCTAAGAACGCGTTGTTGCAATGATGAATGCGAGCAAACCATCAAACTTGCGGGAGAAGTTGTAGGAGGGTTACATCAACGACCTGAGTACAATTTACCTATTCAGTCAGGACGTCCTGACTTGTTAGCGTTTGACGCGAATATTTGGCCTCATGGCATGCAGCTTGAGTCTATCGCAGAGAACATATTTCCGGTCTTCAGTACGAATTTCATTCGTCGTACTTGGTTAATCGAAACGGACTCAGGAACTAAAATCGAAGTAGTGTTGGATAAAGGGGAAATATCAGCCCAAGGGAAGATGGAGCCAATCAATGAGCTTGAAATTGAGCTAGTTGAAGGAAACAAAGAAGATCTTTTCTTATTAGCCGACCACCTAATTAAGCAAGCAGGTATGCGTTTGGGGTTATACTCAAAAGCTGCTAGGGGATATCGAATTGCCGATGATAAGCCTCTAAAACCAAATAAGTTTATAGGTTTTGTACCGCTAAAATCTCAGGTAACACAAGAGCAAGCCCTCATAGCGACGGTCAGCTATGGTATTCAGTTCGTCCAGAAACACGAGCAATGCTATTTTAATAAACCGAGTCTCAAGACTTTAAAGCGCGTTATTGATGGAGTTTCGCTTATTCGTCACGCGTTTTGGTTATTCGATGACATTGTTGATAAAAGCTCGACCGAGAGTATTCGTAACGAATTAAAATGGTTGCTGTCAGAACTTGCTTGGGTCGAAAATGCGATTCATTTAAAAACCTATACCTCAAAGCGTCATGCTTATCATAAGAAACTTAATCAGTTTCCAGAATTGGCGCAGGTCATTACCGATTTGCAAGATGTTCAGCCGACACCGACGGACATTGAAGATTTATTTCATTGTACTCGTTATAACCGTTTGATCCTTTCTCTCACTCGTTGGCTTGTTGATAGAGCATGGCGTAAAAATTGGGATCAAAAAGCACTAAGTGCAGCTGAGCTACCCGTCACAGAAATCGCGAGCCAATTATTTGATAAAGACTGGCAAGAACTTAAAAACTTGCTTCCACAGGATAAATCGCTTTCTGAAAGAGATTATTTGCAGGTGAGAATAAAGCTAGAAAACACGCTACTAAGCGGTAACTGTCTGGGCAAGCTTTACGATAAAGAAGCGCGCAAAGCGTTTAGAACGCCTTGGATTGATATCGTTTATGGTATATACGAGCTAGAAACTCTTGCGTATTTATATCAGCTTTGCCAAAACCAAAATGCAGACGAATTACAGGAAGTGCAGGCATGGCTCAAGCAAAAATCTGACTTTTTGATAAGTGCCATGGAGCAAAGTCGACAGTCTTCTATGCTTAGTGAACCTTACTGGTTTTAAATAGTAAAAATAGAAAATAAAAGCGAGGTATATTCCTCGCTTTTTTGTAGTCAATAATAACTAAAATAAAAGGACGGTACCGTGTTGGTTTATAAAATACTGCTGCTTAGTTTCTTTTTGCTTTTTAGCCCCTTTATTTGCGCCAATGAACGGTTATATGACGCTTTTATCAAAGAGATAGAGCAGCAAGAAACGCGAAATAATGCGCTTCAAAACGTTGACCAAGTATTAGAGTCGGATTTAACGCCAGAAGAAATTGCAGATGTTCACCATAAAACTACGGTAGCACTCAAAAATGCTTTTCAGCTCGAACAGGCACATAAATGGGCTGAGCGTTTTAAGCAAGTGTTACTCACACATCATTTGCCTGACTATGAAGCTAAATACTCCTTAACGTATGGAGATTTGATGCTCAAAGAGGGGAAATTTAGCGACGCGATTAGTTACTTAAACTTAGCCGTATCGCAGCTATCTGAGCTTGATATGTATCGGCTGTTAAGTCACGCCTATCGCTTTCGGGCCGCTGCGTACAAAAACAATGGTAGTTATAAAGATTCTATAGAGAGTTACGAGCTCTCTATAGAAGTGGCAAAAAAGTATGAATTTCCAGACTTACAGGTGTCTGCGAACACTCAGTTGGCAGATGTTTATTCTGATCTTTCGTTACCAGATAAGGCACTTGAATTATTACAGCGATCAATTGCGGTACTGAAAAGCCAAGAGCAGGAAAATACAGTATTACTCGGACAAGTTTACTACAACTTAGGAGGCGCTCATCAGGTCATCGGTGACCATGAGAAGTCGCTTGAAGCCTACCAAACCGCTTATGACTATGACGTTAAAGCGGGTAATGTGGTTTACTCAGCCTATACTTTGATCCGCATTGGCCGAGAGCAAAAAAAACTAGCCCAATATAGCAGTGCCGAGGCGTCCTTTAAAAAGGCGTTCACGATATTTGAGGAACACGGACATATTAGAAATCAAGGTTGGGCGCTGAGTAATTTAGCTGAGCTTAAATTGAGGGAAGATCAAAAAGTTGAAGCAAGAGCATATGTTGAAGAGGCACTTGAGTTAATCGATCCGATACAAAGCAAAGTGCTTTATCAAGAGACGATGACAACTTACGCACAAATTGTTTTACCAGAGCGAGCTGATTTCTTCATTCAAAGTATGGAGCAAATTATTGCTCAAGATGAGGTCTACCTTGGCCTCAAGGAAACAGCATTACGTGTATTAAAGGACGCATATAGCGCAAAAGGCGACTTTGAAACTGCGCTTAATTATCACCTACAGTACGCGGAGTCCAAGGTTTCTCAGCTTGAAAAAGAAGCCAGTCAAAAAGCTTTGGCGTATCAGCTGGACACTGAATACCAGAAGAATCAGTATGAACTACAAAGCTTGAAAACACAGCGTGATATGGAGCAGGCTGAGCAGCGTGTACAACAAATAGTAACAGCTGCTGTGGTAGGAGTGTTGGTCATTCTGTTGAGCGCATTTTTATTACTTGCGAGAAACAAACGCCGCGCACTGGAGCTCGAGAAGCAGCTACTTAATAAAACTTTAGACTTAAAACAGCAATTGCTGGCAGATATTTCTCATGAATTGAGAACACCGCTTACCGTACTTAAGTTGCATATTGAATCTCTGGAACATAATTTGGTGGAAAATCCGCAGCAGAGCTACAAGGTGCTTAACCGCCGTCTCGATACACTTAATACCTTAATTAAAGACATCTATGAACTCGCGCAGGCGGATACTGGCAGCCTAAACTTAGCGTTAGAGCGCGTAAATGCCAAGCACACATTTATTGGCCTTGTTGAAGATATTGATGACTTCGTGACAGATGAAGGACTTGATTTTAATGCCAATATTGAACTCCCTGATACGCTGGAGATCGACATTGATGTGACTAGGTTCGCTCAGATATTCAATAATTTAGCTCGTAATAGTGTGAATTATACCGACAAGCCTGGAGAAGTCTTTGTGGAAATTCGCTATCAAAATCAGCACAACCGTATTCAATGTGTTATTGAAGATTCGAGCCCCGGTGTGGACGATGAAGCGTTGGGCCGGTTGTTTGAACGTTTGTTCCGGTGCGACAAGTCTCGAAGCCGAGACCTTGGTGGTTCTGGCTTAGGTTTATCAATCTGTCAAAAGTTGGTTGAATTGCATGGCGGCAGTATTACAGTTGCACACAGCGATTTAGGTGGCCTGAAAGTGAGTGTGATTCTACCTTGTGAGTAATAACAAAAACCTGCTCTTAACCTGAGGTCATATACTCGGTGCGATTTCACATTGTGATATAGTAAAAGCTCGCCGCGTAAAGCGGCTCCCACCAGATATTATATTGCGTGTCGGAGCGATTTCACATCGCGATACGGCACAAAAGCTCGCCGCGTGAAGCGGCTCCCGGCAGAGGTTATATATCGCGTGTCGAGCGATTTTGCATCGCGATATGGTATAAAAGCTCGCCGCATAAAGCCGCTTCCCACCAGAGGTTATATATCGAGTGTAGCAGCGATTTCACATCGCGATATGATAAAAGCTCGCCGCATAAAGCGGCTTCTACCAGAGATTATATATTGAGTGTAGGAGCGATTTTACATCGCGATACGGCACAAAAGCTCGCCGCGTGAAGCGGCTCCTACCAGATATTATATTGCCTGTAGGAGCGATTTTACATCGCGATATGGAACAAAAGCTCGCCGCGTAAAGCGGCTCCCACCAGAGGCTATATATCGAGTGTAGGAGCGATTTTACATCGCGGTAGGTACATCACCGCAACTACAAAAAGTTGCGTTCAAATCGCTTAAGCATTATGGGCTTTACCTTTGCAGCGGTGAGTATCAGCATAATAAAAGCGACAATAAACCAGACGGGGCGATTACCATGCTCTGCATACCAGCTCACTCCACTAATGAGTTTTACATCACTTTTCAGTATATTGGCTTCGAATTGTGGAATGGCATGCTGAACTTTGCTAAGTGGATCGTAAACACCAGTGATACCATTATTCGTTACTCGAATTAATGGGCGCTGTAATTCTAAGGCACGCATCCGAGCGATCTGCATATGCTGATGCGGGCCGTGGGAATCTCCAAACCAGGCGTCGTTACTCACAGTAAAAAGAATATCTGACTCAGAGGTAAAGTTACCTCTGACAAGCTCGCTAAACGCGATTTCGTAGCAAATAGCGGGTAACACATGCAAACCGTTCGCAAGTAGGTTTGGTTGTACCGCATCACCTCGAGTAAATGACGACATCGCTAAGTTAAAAAGAGGCGCTATAGGGCGCAATAGGTTTTCGAACGGTACAAACTCACCAATAGGCAACAATTGGTGCTTCTGGTAGCGGTTTTTGTGCAGATAGTGATATTGCCCTTCGCTGTCTTCTTTTTCTTTTTTACCAAGCGTGATCAGCGTGTTGTACGCGGTTCTGGTATCAAACTGATAATCGGGAATGCCCGTTATCAGCGCTGTGCCATTAAACGCGGCGGCTTTGTCCAGCCCTTCTAAAAATGGGTAGGCGATATCTTCAAATTCAGGAATAGCAGCTTCCGGCCACACCACTAAATCAACGCCTTGCCAGTTAGGTCTAGTCATATCTCGATATTTAGACATGGTCGGCCAAAACTGCTCAGGCTCCCAGCGCAGACTCTGCTTGATATTACCTTGTACAAGCAAAGTGGTGATTTCATCTCCCGAGTATTTCAATGGACCTTGAGTGACTGGCACACTGTATAGACCTGCAATGCCAGCAAAGCAGGCTATAGCGAGATAAATCGCACGTTGTTTAAGTAGATAGTAAAGGCTTGTTGTCGCTAAAATAACTAGTAATGTTAAGCCAAATTCACCGATCCAAGGGGCTAAGCTGCTCAATGGCGAGTCAGTTAACGTGTAACCAAAACTAAGCCAAGGGAAGCCTGTGAGCATGTGACCTCGCAGCCATTCTGTAATGGCAAAACCCGCAACAAGTGCCAGCACCCGTTGCCATGGTGTGCGAGAAAAGTAGCTGGCAAAAGCAAATGCCAATGCCGGGTAGATGGCAAGATAAGCACATAGCAATGCCATCAACAGCACCGAGACAGGTAAGGGTAAACCACCAAATTCAGCGATAGAGACATGCACCCAGCTTATGCCAAGTGCAAACCAGCCAAAGCCAAATAAAAAGCCATATTTGGCCGCGAGCTTTGGACTGGGTTTATCGGTAAGCCAAGCCGCTATAATCAAGCTAACAAAAGCGATAGGCCAAAAACCAAAAGGGGAATAAGCAAAAGTAAGTGCACAGCCAGAAATGAGTGCCAGCCATGCAAACTTATCTTTTGCGAGATTACTCAGGTTAGATACTAGAGTCTTCAACATGTTCAGATTTAGGTACACTTACTTGAATTTGTAAGATCCTCCGGTTATCGGAGTTAGTTACCTTAAACTGAAGGGGATCTATGTCTATGGTTTCACCGCGGCTTGGCATGTGGCCAAATGCATGAAGAATGATACCACCAATGGTATCTGCTTCTTGGGTGTCGTAGCTGGTTTTGAAGAATTCGTTAAATTCATCCAACGGCGTGAGTGCTTGCACGGTATAAACATGTTTGGATAGCTGACGAATATCTTGTTGTTCTTCGTCGTCATCATGTTCATCTTCGATTTCACCAACAATGGTTTCGAGAATATCTTCGATAGTAACCAGTCCAGACACACCGCCATATTCATCAATCACGATGGCCATATGGTAACGTTTTTGACGGAATTCGTTGAGCAGAGTATCGACACGCTTACTTTCAGGCACGACCACTGCGGGACGAAGGTATTCGCGGATACTTGGCAAATCGCTCTCTTCACGCAAAATCAAAGGTAAGAGATCTTTGGCAAGTAAGATGCCTTCTACATGGTCTTTGTCTTCACAAATCACAGGAAAACGCGAGTGTGAAGATTCTACCATCATAGGGAGTTGAGCACTGAGCGGCTCATCTACATCAAGTGTAATCATTTGCGAACGTGGGATCATGATGTCACGAACTTTCAGCTCTGAAACGCTGAGTACACCTTCCATCATGTCTTTGGTTTCTGGGTCAATCAACTGGCGCTCTTGCGCATCAGCGATGACTTCAGCCAGTTCTTCTTTATTTTGGGGTTCCCCTTGCAGCATCTGTGTGATGCGTCCCAGCCAGGTCTTGCTAGAAGAACCCTGACTACTTTGCGAGTTATCGTCGCTCATTAGTTGTGTCTGCTCCGTTAATTTAACAATCGTCTCTGTAAGGGTCTGCGATATTCAAAGATGCGAGAATTTGCTTCTCTATTGTTTCCATTTCTACCGCGTCTTGTTCATTTATATGGTCAAATCCAAGTAAATGCAAGCAACCATGGATAACCATATGGGCGAAGTGGTCATGAAAGGTCTTTTCTTGCTCTATGGATTCTTGGTATACCACTTGGGGACAGATAACTAAATCACCAATAAGTGGCAACTCAATTCCCGGTGGCGCATCAAATGGGAAAGACAACACATTGGTTGGCTTGTCTTTGCCTCTGTACTGGCTATTGAGCTCTTGGCTTTCGTGCTCGTCAGCGATGCGAATAGTTAATTCTGCTTCTTCGCGAAATTGCGTTAATGCATGTTCTGCCCATAATTGGAATTGTGCTTCGGAAGGCAAGTTGTCAAATTCACAAGCCAATTGCAAATCTAGCATTAAGTCCATGGTTTATTCCTCAGAAGGTTGCTGTTTCGCTTGATGCTTCTCAGCTTTAGCAAGACGCTCTTGTTCTTCTTTCTTCTCGTATGCTTCGACGATACGAGCAACCACTGGGTGTCTAACTACATCGTGAGATTTAAAGAAGTTAAATGAAATTTCTTCTACATCATTGAGCACATCTATCGCATGGCGAAGTCCAGAGCGCGCACCGCGAGGCAAATCGATTTGCGTGATATCACCGGTGATCACCGCTTTTGAATTAAAGCCAATCCGCGTTAGGAACATCTTCATTTGTTCAGTCGTGGTATTTTGGCTCTCGTCCAAGATAATAAACGCGTCATTGAGTGTTCGACCACGCATATATGCCAAAGGTGCAACCTCGATGACATTTTTTTCGATTAAGCGCTCAACTTTTTCAAAACCAAGCATCTCGAATAGGGCATCATAAAGAGGACGAAGGTAAGGGTCGATTTTTTGTGTTAAATCACCCGGTAAGAAACCCAGTTTTTCACCAGCTTCAACCGCTGGACGAGTGAGTAGGATGCGACGGATCTCTTGGCGTTCTAGCGCATCAACCGCTGCTGCAACAGCAAGATAGGTTTTACCTGTACCAGCAGGACCAACACCAAAGGTAATATCGTGAGTTAAGATATTAGCAACATATTGGCTCTGATTTGGGTTACGAGGCTTAACCACACCGCGACGAGTCTTAATATAGACTTCTTTGTCCCATACGGTTGGGGCGTCTTGTTCGAGTACGTTCGCTTCTGTGATGGCCAGATGAACCTGATCCGGTTCAATTTCTGTCATTTTTCCTTTCACAGGCTGAGTATCAACATATAGAGATTTTAGAATATCCACAGCTGCTTTTGCCGTTACCGCTTGTCCGGTCACTTTAAACCAATTGTCACGGTGCGCGATTTCAACTCCAAGGCGACGTTCTATTTGTTTTAGATTTTCGTCGAACGGACCACATAGTGAAGAAAGGCGGTGATTATCTGCGGGTTCTAAGTAAATTTCTATATTCTTTATCTGATTACTCAAAATGTCTTCCTATAAAAACGACGCTAGCCGAAGCTAGCGCACAATTTAAAAATGCTAGGGGGTAAAAGTACCAACACCTAATTCATTAATTTCAGGTTCTTGTGGGGCTTTATTTAAGATATCCGACGGTTTTACGTCACGACGTAAATCCATTTCTGCTTCAGTACGGATAAGCTCACCACGTAACGAGTTTGGTAACGCCTCAGTAATACGTACGTCGACGAATTGGCCGATCACTGAGTGTGGACCTTCGAAGTTTACAACGCGGTTATTTTCAGTTCTTCCACGCAGTTCCATTGGGTTTTTCTTCGATGGGCCCTCAACCAAAATACGCTGCTCGGTATCGTGCATCTTGCGGCTAATATCCTGCGCCATTTGGTTGATACGGTTCTGTAGGATGTATAGACGTTCTTTCTTTTCTGATTCTGCAACATCATCAGGTAAGTCTGCTGCTGGCGTGCCTGGTCGCGCTGAGTAGATGAAACTAAAGCTCATATCAAAACCGATATCATTAATCAGGTTCATCGTTGCTTCAAAGTCTGCGTTTGATTCGCCTGGGAAGCCAATGATGAAATCTGAAGACATGCTTAGGTTAGGACGGATCTTACGTAGCTTGCGGATTGTTGATTTGTACTCAAGCGCAGTATGACCGCGTTTCATTAGGTTTAGAATACGGTCTGAACCACTTTGCACTGGTAGGTGTAAATGGTCAACAAGCTCTGGCACATCCGCATAGGCTTCAATGATATCTGGTGTAAATTCAACAGGGTGAGATGTTGTATAACGAATACGGTCAATACCGTCAATTGCTGCAACGTAGCGAATTAAGTCAGAGAAGTAACAAATTTCACCATCGTGCATTTCACCACGGTAAGCATTTACGTTCTGGCCAAGCAAGTTCACTTCACGCACACCTTGCTCCGCAAGCTGAGCAACTTCAAGGATCACATCATCTAAAGGTCGGCTTACTTCTTCACCACGCGTGTAGGGTACAACACAGAAAGTACAGTACTTAGAGCAACCTTCCATAATCGAAACAAATGCACTCGGGCCTTCAGCCTTTGGCTCTGGCAAACGGTCAAACTTTTCGATTTCAGGGAATGAAATATCGACAACGGAGCCTTCTTTGCTTTGCACCTGTTTGATCATCTCTGGTAGACGGTGCAATGTTTGTGGTCCAAACACGATATCAACAAATGGCGCACGCTGACGAATGGTGTCGCCTTCTTGTGATGCTACGCAGCCACCAACACCAATAACAAGATCAGGGTTTGTGTCTTTTAGTAGTTTCCAACGACCAAGTTGGTGGAATACTTTTTCCTGTGCTTTCTCACGAATCGAGCAAGTATTGAGTAGGATCACATCAGCTTGCTCAGCTTCTTCTGTAAGCTGATAGCCATTTGTTGAATCCAAAAGATCCGCCATTTTCTGGGAGTCGTACTCGTTCATCTGACAACCCCAGGTTTTAATATGCAGTTTTTTACTCATTTAAATATTGCCTCGTTTACAACTCGGTGTTTAGCACTACGCGTTTCTCGTGCAGGCGATGCTGAATTGATATCATTATGCCTAAAGGACGCGTATTTTATATGACCTATCTTGTCTAGCCAAGTATAGATTTTAACTTTCAAAATGTGGATCAATACAGAGTGTTTTAAGCAAACATCTGTTTTTATATGCGTTACAATGCGTACAGACTCAATTAAGTGGAATATGGCATGAAAAACAAGGCTCTGATAGTCGGTGGTGGCATGGTTGGTGCGGCGTGTGCCGTTAAGCTAGCGAAGCAAGGTGTTGATGTAACCATTATTGAACATTCTCCCATCTCACCAGGTGCAATACTCTCAAGTGATAAGGTAGATATTCGCGTTTCTGCTATCAATCGCTTTTCCGAGCAGTTACTAGATGAGCTCGGTGCTATGCCTGTGTTAAGAAACACCAGAGCCGCGGTTTACAAGCAGCTAGAAGCCTATGAGGATAAGCCTGGACAATTAGTATTTGATTGTGAAGCGCTAAACGCCTCGCACTTAGGCCACTTAATTGAGAATAACCTCATTCAAGCTGCTTTGTGGCAGCAGTTCGAGGAATTTGATATCAAGGTGGTTTCACCTGAGGGGAGCCCAAAGCGCATTATTCATAATGATGATTCTGTGACGATTGAGTATCAAGCTGCATCTTTTACCGCCGATTTATTAATTGCAGCTGATGGAGGTCGCTCCATCGTCAGACAAATGAGTGGCATAGGCGTGACAGGCTGGCAATATGAGCAACATTGTATGGGGCTGCTGATTAAACTCGACGCACCGCAACAAGAAAAAACATGGCAGCAATTTAAGCCATCAGGTCCCATTGCCTTTTTACCTATGCAGTATCCGTATGCCAATCTGATTTGGTATGACAACGGCAATAAACTCAATTTACTTAAGCAACTAGATAAGCAGGCGCTAAAACAAGAAGTAAAAGCTGCATTTTTTGAGCTACCCGGTGACTTTGAGATTGAAGAAGTGGCGGTTTTTCCTTTAGCAAGGCAGCATGCCAACCAGTACGTGAGCGAACGAGTGGTATTAGTAGGAGATGCAGCTCATACCATTAATCCATTAGCAGGGCAGGGAGTAAACCTTGGCTTTAAAGACGTAGCGGCGCTTGCTGAAGCGATTGAGTCAAAAGAAGATATTGGTGACATCAGTGCACTACATCACTACGAGTCAAAGCGTAGGAAAGACAATCTCTTGATGATGAGTATGATGGATGCGTGTTATTTTGGCTTTTCGAATCAAGTAACACCGTTAAAGCATTTGAGAAATCTGGCTCTGAATGTGGCGAATAAAGCTGGGCCGTTAAAGAAAGAAGTGCTTAAGCACGCCATGGGAGGTGTTGGTTTTTAATCTTTGTTCTCTACACTGAGCGTGTTACACCAATTTACTTAATTAAGTGATATTTTTGAAGGAGCAAGTATTAGGATAAATTGGTATTACTGCACGCTTCATTGTTTAGTGCCGAGATTATCTCATCAGTGTTAGCTTATCGACGACATACATCAATGTATTAATATCAAATTTGCCATCTAGCCTTAATAACCAATCACGGTTGGGCTGCAAAATGTAAGCAGTTTGAACTCCTGAAGGTCTGATAGAAGAAAAAATATGTTTTGCTCCGTGAGTAGCGGTAAATACATTTGCTTCGTCTATAACGCCAAGCTCAGCACTGACTTTCTGCATGTCTTCACTCTGTATATCAAAGGTGCCATTGAAAGCTCGTGTCATAAACTCAAGAGGTGTTAAATCATACTTGTTCGGTAGACCAGCAAGTGCGGTAGCGCCAGTTATCCAGCTTAACGTTAGTTCAGAAGAGTTGTCGTTAATCACAACTGAGTAGGTATCGTTAGTAAAAGTTTGGAATGAAACTTTATTTGCCTGCTCTGAGGGCTGACAGTAGCTAAAGTGCTTGAGTGCGATTTCTATGTGTGATGGAGAGCAAATTGAGCTAGCACTTGCTTCTACAAAGCTAGGTATACTGAAAATAATTAATGAGAATAAAAGAAATAAAGACTTTAGCACTTTCTTTCCTAACATGAAGAAAGTTTAAAAGTAACATTAGAAAAATGAGCTAGGAATGAATAGATAGGAAAGAGATTGTTACTAAATGGTGCGGAAAGAGAGACTTGAACTCTCACATCCGAAGATACTGGAACCTAAATCCAGCGCGTCTACCAATTCCGCCACTTCCGCACAGTAGATATTCTATTTATAGCTAACATCTCAAAAAGAGATGGCTGGAGTACCAGGATTTGAACCTGGGAATGGCGGGATCAAAACCCGCTGCCTTACCGCTTGGCGATACTCCAGCAATAGAGGTAAGTTCAAATCTTATTTAGCCCAGATTTGAGTTAGGCTATTTTACCGCTTCCACTTCGTGTCGAGACGATACCCAGCAATAGAGGTAAGTTCAAATCTTATTTAGCCCAGATTTGAGTTAGGCTATCTTACCGCTTCCACTTCGTGTCGAGACGATACCCAGCAATAGAGGTAAGTTCAAGAGTTTGAGTTCTACTTGAAAGAACATGGTGCGGAAAGAGAGACTTGAACTCTCACATCCGAAGATACTGGAACCTAAATCCAGCGCGTCTACCAATTCCGCCACTTCCGCACAGCGTAGCTAACATCTCAAAAGAGATGGCTGGAGTACCAGGATTTGAACCTGGGAATGGCGGGATCAAAACCCGCTGCCTTACCGCTTGGCGATACTCCAACGAAAATTTGATTGTTTTAGTTCCAATCAAGAACATGGTGCGGAAAGAGAGACTTGAACTCTCACATCCGAAGATACTGGAACCTAAATCCAGCGCGTCTACCAATTCCGCCACTTCCGCATATCATTTCGCATTAGTTATTAGAACCTAAATCCAGCGTCTATATTAAGACATCGACCAATTCCAAAACTTCCGCATTTGTAAATGGTGGCTATGCCCTGATTTGAACAGGGGACCCCATCATTATGAGTGATGTGCTCTAACCAGCTGAGCTACATAGCCATTGGCTGGAGTACCAGGATTTGAACCTGGGAATGGCGGGATCAAAACCCGCTGCCTTACCGCTTGGCGATACTCCAACGAAATAAAATCTTTTGAGTTCTGATTTAAAAGAACATGGTGCGGAAAGAGACTTGAACTCTCACATCCGAAGATACTGGAACCTAAATCCAGCGCGTCTACCAATTCCGCCACTTCCGCACAGCGTAGCTAACATCTCAAAGAGATGGCTGGAGTACCAGGATTTGAACCTGGGAATGGCGGGATCAAAACCCGCTGCCTTACCGCTTGGCGATACTCCAACGAAAATTTGATTGTTTTAGTTCCAATCAAGAACATGGTGCGGAAAGAGAGACTTGAACTCTCACATCCGAAGATACTGGAACCTAAATCCAGCGCGTCTACCAATTCCGCCACTTCCGCACATCTTTTGGCATTAGTTATTAGAACCTAAATCCAGCGTCTATATCAAGACAACTGCCAATTCCGCTACTTCTGCACATTTTTTGCAACAACAAAACGATAAGTTTTGGTAGTAGTTAAAATATGGTGGCTATGCCCTGATTTGAACAGGGGACCCCATCATTATGAGTGATGTGCTCTAACCAGCTGAGCTACATAGCCATCTATTTAACTTCTCATCATCGCTGATGCGGGGCGTATTATGCGTATATGCCCCCAAGCCGTCAACACCTTTTTTGCAAAAAATCTGCTAACACAGTTTGTTTGCAGATAAATTAAGCGAAACGGCTTGTTTTTATATCAAATCATGCAGGGCAATTGCAAATGTTTAACAATGCCTGTGAATTTTTATTCCTTTAGAGTCTATAACTTGCTTTGAAGAAAAGGCGCTATTTGATTAAAAAGCAGAGTTGATAAAACTAAAAAGGAGCCGAAGCTCCTTTTATTGCGATAGCGTGTAGTAACTATGGTTACACATTAAATAAGAAGTTCATCACATCGCCATCTTTTACGATGTATTCTTTACCTTCTTGACGCATTTTACCCGCATCTTTCGCACCTGATTCACCACGGAACTCGATATAATCATCAAAGCCAATAGTCTGTGCTCGAATAAAACCACGTTCAAAGTCTGTGTGGATTTTACCTGCAGCTTGCGGTGCTGTCGCGCCAACAGGGATAGTCCATGCTCGTACTTCTTTTACGCCAGCTGTAAAGTAAGTTTGCAATTTCAACAACTCATAGCCACCACGTATTACGCGGTTCAGGCCCGGCTCTTCTAAGCCTAAGTCATCCATAAACTCTTTCTTATCTTCGTCTTCAAGTTCAGAAAGTTCAGCCTCAATTGCTGCACATACTGGGATCACAACCGCGTCTTCTGCAGCCGCAATTTCACGCACTTTGTCTAGAAATGGGTTATTTTCAAAGCCATCTTCGTTAACATTGGCGATGTACATAGTTGGCTTGATCGTTAAAAAGTTTAGGTAGCTTATTGCTGCAGCTTCTTCTTTATTTAGCTCAAGTGAGCGAAGCGTTAAACCTTCGTCCAAGTGCGCTTTTACTTTTTCAAGTACAACCAGTTCAAATTTCGCGTCTTTATCGCCGCCTTTCGCTTTCTTTGCGTTACGTAAAACTGCGCGATCTGCAGTATCCATGTCTGCAAGTACCAGCTCAGTGTTAATAACATCAATGTCTTCAGCAGGGTCGATTTGACCCGCTACGTGAACGATATTTTCATTTTCAAAACAGCGAACTACATGACCGATAGCATCCGTTTCACGGATGTTTGCCAAAAACTGGTTACCTAAACCTTCACCTTTTGATGCGCCTTTTACCAAACCGGCAATATCTACAAACTCCATTGAAGTTGGGATAGTACGCTGAGGATTTACAATTTCAGCTAGCTGGTCAAGACGAGCATCTGGTACTGGTACTACACCGGTATTCGGTTCGATAGTACAAAAAGGAAAGTTCGCGGCCTCAATGCCCGCTTTAGTCAACGCATTAAATAAAGTAGATTTACCTACGTTAGGTAAACCAACAATGCCACATTTAAAACCCATAGTGTTTATTCCTAAATTTCTACCGTATTATCTCAAGCCCGCATCATGGCGAACGAGAAGCTTAGGTATTACTCAATCAATCGCAGCAGTGAACTGTTACGGTTTAAATGAATGTAGTCGATTTTGCGCTTTTAACACACCGTCTTTTGCGAGTATTTCCATACATCGAACTGCTTCATCCACAGCGGCATCAATTTTTTCTTGATCAGCTTGTGGTGCTTTGCCTAGAACCCACCCTGTGACTTTGTCTCTGTGTCCTGGGTGACCAATACCAACGCGCAATCGCATGAATTCTTTGTTATTTGCCATTTTAGCGATAATGTCTTTTAAGCCATTGTGGCCGCCGTGACCACCGCCTTTTTTGAGTTTGGCGATACCGGGTTCTAAATCCATTTCATCGTGAGCAACTAGAATACTCTCGACGGGGATCTTATAAAAATTGGCAAGACTCGCAACCGCTTTACCACTTAAGTTCATATAAGTAGTAGGGATCAGCAACTTAAACTCTTGGTTATTGATGAGCACTTTGCCTGTGAGGCCGTGATGCTTAGTGTCTGGTTTTAGGAGGCAGTTGTATCTTCTGGCTAGTTCTTCGATAAACCAAGCGCCAGCGTTATGACGGGTGTTTGCGTATTCGGGGCCTGGATTAGCCAGGCCCACAAGCATTTGAATATTATTCAAGGTGTTAACACCTGAATAATTACTCAGCTGCGTCTTCAGCAGACTCTTCAGCAGGAGCTGCTTTAGGAGCGTTTACTGAAACAACTGCTTGGTCGTGATCTGCACCTTTAGCAAGTTCAACTGAAACAACACCAGCTGGAAGGTTGATGTCAGAAAGGTGTAGAGTTTCGCCAACAGCTAGAGTCGCTACGTCAACTTCAATGAACTCCGGAAGTCTTGCTGGAAGACAAGTGATTTCAATTTCAGTTAGTTGGTGAACGATAGTGTTACCACCTTTAGTCGCTTTCTCTTCGTTGATGAAGTGAACAGGAACTTTAGTGTGAAGCTTTTGAGAAGCATCAACGCGTTGGAAGTCTAAGTGAGTGATCTTAGGCTTGTACGGGTGACGTTGGATATCTTTAAGAATTGCTTCAACAGACTCACCGCCAATGTTAAGCGTTAGGATGTGAGTGTAGAAACCTTCGTCTTCTTGCGCTTTCAAAATTTTGTTGTGATCAAAAGTTAGTGAAACCGCATCTTTACCAGCACCGTATAGGATTGCAGGAACTTTATCTGCGCGACGTAGGCGGCGGCTCGCACCAGTACCTAGGTCAGAACGTACTTCAGCGTCAAATTTGTAGTCAGACATGGATGTCTCCAAAATAATTAAGTTAATGTGTCAGAGAGCTCGCGACCAAGCTCCCTGCCTAAAAAAGGCGCGCCAATATACCACTAACGCACTTGCAATGAAACCTATAAAACAAAAAAAGCACCAGAGGTGCTTTTTGGCTAATCAGTTTTGCTGCTGATTAATGTTGAAACATCGCAGAGATTGATTCTTCGTTGCTGATACGGCGGATTGTTTCAGCCATCATATCCGCAAGTGTCAATACTTTGATGTTATCAAGCGCTTTCAATTCATCAGAAAGTGGAATTGAATCAGTCACAATAACTTCATCGATAACAGAGTTACGTAGATTTTCCGCAGCATTGCCCGAAAGTACTGGGTGAGTTGCGTAAGCGAATACGCGCTTTGCACCGTGCTCTTTAAGTGCTGCGGCTGCTTTACATAAAGTACCGCCTGTATCTATCATGTCATCGACAATGATACAGTCACGACCAGCAACATCACCAATGATGTGCATAACTTGAGAAACGTTAGCCTGTGGACGACGCTTATCAATGATCGCTAAGTCTTTATCATCTAACAGTTTTGCAATCGCACGAGCACGAACCACACCACCGATATCAGGTGAAACTACTACTACATCTTCGAACTTACGCTCTTTCATGTCTTCGATTAGCACTGGGCTACCGAATACATTGTCAACAGGTACGTCGAAGAAGCCTTGGATTTGTTCTGCGTGTAGGTCAACGGTAAGAACACGGTCGACACCTACGCTTGAAAGGAAGTCTGCAACAACTTTAGCAGTAATTGGAACACGAGCAGAACGCACTCGGCGGTCTTGACGTGCGTAACCGAAATAAGGAATAACGGCTGTGATACGACCAGCAGATGCACGACGTAGCGCATCAACCATGACGATTAACTCCATTAAATTATCATTTGTAGGAGCACATGTTGATTGGATGATGAATACATCTGAACCACGAACGTTTTCGTTGATTTGAACGCTAATTTCACCGTCGCTAAAACGGCCAACAACGGCATCACCTAACTCAATAAACAAACGTTTTGCAACTTTTTGAGCTAGCTCAGGTGTTGCGTTACCAGCGAAGAGCTTCATGTCGGGCACGGTAGGGTTCCTCAGGCACTGAATTTTTTGGACTAACATGCAATGACCATGAAATAAAAAAGTCAAAACAAGCTAACTTAAACAATTTACTTCTAGTTTTGCCAAGCGCGCAATTGTCGATGACAAATTGACTCACTTGTATTTTGGGCAATAAAGCCCTGCCAAGATGAAGGTAGGATTTCGAGCACACGCAGCGCTGCCTCACGATTTTCAAACTCCGCGAAACAACAAGCTCCAGTACCAGTCATTTTGGTTGGTGCATATTTTAGCAACCACGCGAGGGTCTTTTCAACCTCGGGGTAAAGCTTTTTGACAAGAGTTTGACAGTCGTTGCCCGTATCCGAGAGTTTCCAGCCGCTTTTTAGCTTTGGTGTATTGCGTGGTAAGTCTGGGTGAGTAAAAACTAATGCGGTGCTGACATGAACGGGTGGGGCAACCACCAAATACCATTTTTGAGCGATGTCAATGGGCTCAAGTTGCTCACCAACACCGTGGGCTACGGCTGTTTTACCTTCAACAAAAACAGGCACATCGGCGCCTAGTTGGAGACCGAGTTTTGCAAGTTCTGGGATAGTAAGCTGACATTGCCACAGCATATTGAGTGCCAATAAAGTCGTGGCAGCATCGGATGAACCACCACCAACACCTCCACCCATAGGAAGCTGTTTATTTAAGTGGATGTCGACACCAGCCGCAATTTTTTTATAGGGCTCAAGAATTTTGGCGGCTTTATAAATGAGGTTATCTTCGAGTAGAATACCTGCGGTGTCACCACAAATGACGATTTCTTGCTGGTTACTGGTTAGCGTAAATGCTAATTCATCACCAAAATCCAAGAAAGTAAATAAAGTTTCTAGTTCATGGTAGCCGTCTTCTCGACGGCCATTGATATGCAAAAAAAGATTTAATTTTGCCGGAGCACTTAGCGTCAATGTCTTCATTTAAACTGCCATGAAGTGATTAATACTTTGACCTCAATATTGGTCGATGAGAGTTTCATACGGCTAGGTAGCCACATTCCATCTTGCATTTTATATTGTTGATAGGTGATTTGCCACACTCGGCCTGATGGGCTCTGCCACTGTGCATTGCTTATTCTGCCAAGGTCATCAAGTGTGCTGGCTGGTGCTTCGACTAAGCCTGTTAGCCATTGAGGGGCTTGATTGACCGGAAGAGAGAGGCCACTTAACCGCTTAACCAAGTCGCTACTGTCCATGCCTTTATGGACATTGTCTTCAAAGGTCAGCTCTGAGTGCGTGTCTAACTCTTCTAGTTCGAATATGCGGGTGCCAACAAAGCTGGTTAAAATCAGATTTTGTTTCTCTTCTTTTAAATACCAATTAAAGTTAGCTGATTGACGATTGTCTGGGGCAATAAATGCAAGTTTACCTCTCGCTTGCCAATTCTTTTGATGTTTTAGCTTAGATTGCCAGTCTTGTGCTACGTTTTGCTGAGGTAATTGTTGCGCACAACCGGTTAAAATTAATAAAAATATGAGTAAAATCAAATGAAGTTGTCTCAAAGGTCTTTCCTTACTTTCCATATTCGATTGATTTTTGGTAAAATTGCCAGCTTTAAAGCAGGGCTCGAGCAATACTGGCATCTATGACCATCATCGCACTTGGTATCAATCACAAAACCGCGTCTGTAGAATTACGTGAAAAAGTGGCGTTTTCTCCAGAACAGCTTACAGAAGCATTGCACCAACTCCAACATTCTTCGCAGTTTAAAGAATCTGTGATTGTGTCGACCTGCAATCGAACCGAGATCTATTGTAGCCTTGAGTCTGCTGATCCCCAAGCACTACTCGGTTGGTTGTCAGATTTTCATAACATAGAGCAACGAGACTTAACAGAAAATGTCTATGTGCATATGAATCAGGATGCGGTGAACCATTTAATGCGAGTTGCCTGCGGTCTTGATTCATTGGTTTTAGGTGAGCCACAAATTCTTGGCCAAATTAAACAAGCTTTTAGTACAGCCAAACAGCACCATGCAATTCAGCCAACATTTGAACGCTTATTCCAAAAAACTTTTTCGGTGGCGAAGCAAGTGCGTACCGAAACTGATATTGGTGCAAGTGCTGTCTCAGTGGCGTATGCCGCTGTTAATTTGGCAAAGCATATTTACGGTCAATTGGATAAAACTCAGGTGTTACTTATCGGTGCTGGTGAGACAATTGAGTTAGTCGCTAAGCACTTATCACAGCACAATCCAAAGTCAATCACCGTAGCAAACCGCACAATTGAGCGTGCACAAAACCTAGCAACAGAAGTTGGCGGTAGTGTTATTTCTCTGGCGCAGTTGCCTGATGCGCTGCCAAGCGCAGACATTGTTATCAGTTCTACTGCGAGCACCTTGCCAATAATAGGTAAGGGAGTAGTCGAACAAGCGCTTAAAAAGCGTCGTCATAAGCCAATGTTATTTATCGATATTGCGGTTCCTCGCGATATCGAAAGCCAAGTGTCAGAGTTGGATGCCGCTTATCTTTATTCAGTCGATGACCTTCAGGCAATAGTCAATGAAAACTTGGCCAGCCGTGAACAAGCGGCCATCGAAGCGCAGCAAATCATTGATACACGCACGCAAGAGTTTTCCGAGTGGCAACGTTCGCTGCATTCAGTGGATGTCATTAGGCAGTATCGACAAAGCGCGCAAGAAATTAAAAATGAGCTCGTGGACAAAGCACTAAATCAGCTACAATCGGGCAAAGAAGCAGATAAAATTATTATTGAATTAGCAAATAAGCTGAGTAATCGACTAACACACGCTCCAACACGCGCCATTCAAGAGGCTGCGAAAGAAGGCGATATAGATAAGTTAGCGCAACTCAAGCAAACATTAGGTATTGAGCAGGAATAACGAGTAAATGAAAGAGTCTGTATATCGTAAGTTAGAAACCTTAGTAGAGCGCTATGAAGAAGTTCAAGCGATGCTAAGCTCGCCTGAGGTGATTAGCGATCAGAACCGCTTTCGCGCCTTGTCAAAAGAGTTTTCAGAATTAGAAGACGTAGTTAAAGCGTTTACAGCCTATCAACAGGCTCAAGAAGACGTTGCAACTGCTGAAGAAATGCTAAAAGACTCGGATCCTGACATGCGTGAAATGGCACAGGAAGAGTATAAAGAAGCAAAAGCTGCCATTGCTGCGCTTGAAGATGACCTTCAAGTATTGATGCTACCAAAAGATCCAAAAGATGATAACAATGTATTCTTGGAAGTGCGCGCGGGAACGGGCGGTGATGAGGCGGCGATTTTTGCTGGTGATTTATTCCGTATGTATAGCCGTTATGCAGAAACGCAAAAGTGGCGCGTTGAAATCGTGAGCGCTAACGAAGGCGAACACGGTGGCTACAAAGAAGTGATCGCTAACATAAGCGGCGATGGAGTTTATGGCAAACTTAAGTTTGAGTCCGGCGCTCACCGTGTGCAACGAGTTCCTGAAACCGAATCTCAAGGCCGTGTTCATACCTCTGCGTGTACGGTTGCCGTGATGGCAGAGATCCCAGAGGCAGAAGCCATTGAAATTAATCCATCGGATCTAAAAGTGGATACTTTCCGTGCGTCAGGTGCCGGTGGTCAGCACGTCAACAAAACCGATTCTGCTATTCGTATCACTCACTTGCCGACAGGCGTTGTGGTTGAATGTCAGGACGAACGTTCACAACATAAAAATAGGGCGAAAGCACTGTCTGTACTAAGTGCGCGTTTACAGCAAGCTGAAGATGAAAAACGTGCGGCAGCAGAAGCTTCTGAACGTCGTAATCTAGTAGGTAGCGGTGACCGCTCTGAGCGCATTCGTACATACAACTTCCCGCAGGGCCGTATAACCGATCACCGTATCAACCTGACACTTTATCGCCTTAATGAAGTGATCTCTGGTGAGTTGGGTGCTGTTATCGACCCGCTGGTTATTGAATATCAGGCTGATCTGCTAGCAGCAATGAGCGAAAGCGATTAATGTCAACATTTAACATTGCCCAAGCCGTTACTTGGGCAACCTCTGAGCTGCTACCACATTCCGAGTCAGCAAAGCTCGATAGCGAAGTGTTATTGCTCCATGTTATCGATAAAAACCGCACTTATCTCTTTACTTGGCCCGAAGCGGAGCTTTCTGCAATAGAGCTGCAGCGATTCGAAGAATGTATCGCACGCCGTGTTTCGGGAGAGCCCGTGGCACACATTACAGGTCAAAGGGAGTTCTGGAGCCTGCCTTTAAAAGTCAACAACAGTACGCTTATCCCAAGGCCAGATACTGAAACTCTGGTCGAGCATGTTTTAACACTCAATATGCCAAATGACGCTCAGGTGCTAGACTTAGGCACAGGTACAGGTGCGATTGCTCTGGCGTTGGCGAGTGAATATCCCGCTTGGCAGATCACTGCGCTAGATGCTTCAGCAGACGCCGTGGCGCTTGCGAAGTCTAACCAAACTCAGTTGGGCTTCGATAACGTGTCGATTTTGCAAAGTGATTGGTTTAGCGCAATTGCAGAGCAAAAGTTTGATTTGATTGTGAGTAATCCACCCTATATTGATAGAGCCGATCATCACTTGTCAGAAGGTGATGTGAGATTTGAGCCGCTCAGCGCGCTGGTTGCGGATGACAATGGCTATGCTGATATTTTTCATATCATCAGGACGGCCAAGCTACACCTGAACTCGGGGGGATATTTGCTACTTGAACATGGCTTTGAGCAAGCAGATAAGATCCAACAGTTTTTTGCAGAAATGGCGTATATTAATATACTTACAATAAAAGATATGGCAGGGTGTGATAGAGTGACTTTGGCAGTGTTACCGTAAAGTTACGAACTCACACGAAAGTTAGGCGCTTCAATAGGATCCGCAATATGGATGATTTTTTGTTTTCAGACGAACCCGCTGACGTAGTTGAACCTGAAAAAGTAGGCACTTGGAAGGTCATTATTGTCGATGATGAGCCCGAAGTGCATGCAGTGACAAAATTGGCACTGAGTGACTTTGAGTTTCAAAAGAAGCGTCTGGAATTTATTAGCGCTTATTCCGGTGAAGAAGCAAAGAAAATCGTTGATGCCAATCCCGATGCTGCGGTGGTGTTGCTGGATGTGGTTATGGAAACCGACGATGCGGGTTTGCAGGTCGCAAAATACATTCGTGAAACTGCCAAAAATAACCATATCCGTATTATTTTGAGGACCGGCCAGCCAGGTCAAGCACCAGAGCGTCAAGTTATCGTTAACTATGATATCAATGACTATAAGTCGAAAACAGAACTCACCGCGCAAAAACTCTTTACTGTGGTGATGTCGAGTTTGCGTTCATATCGTGACATTCTTGCTATAGACCAATCAAGACAAGGGCTTGAGAAAATCATTAAAGCCTCTCGTGATATTTTCGCAACTCACTCCATTGAGAGCTTTATTGAGGGCGTGCTACAGCAACTTACTTCGCTGATAGGCACGGTCGACCAAGCTATGTATGCCACATCACTTGCAGCGGGTAAAGAAGCTGGTCAAACGAACGATCAACTGGTTGTATTTGCAGGGCGTGGAGAGTTTGAAAGTAGCGAGGGTAAGCCAATTTCGGAAGTGCTCAGCAGCGATCAAATGGATGCTTGCTTAAAAGCACTACAAGATAAAGACATTGTATACAAAGATAATTATCTATTTGCGTATTGCTCCAGTGACTACAATCACGCCTCAATGCTGTTTGTGTCTGGGATCCCTGAGTTCTTGACTGAAACCCAGCGTCATTTAATTGATATTTTTGCCCAGAATATGCAGCTTGCGTACGAAAATGTACAGCTACAAGCCGAAATTGAAGATACTCAGCAAGAGTTGGTGATCCGTTTAAGTGAAGCACTTGAACTTCATTCAACCAATACTGGCAATCATGTGAAGCGGGTGGCATATCTTTGTCATACGCTTGCCAAAGAAATGGGGCTTTCTGATAAAGAGGCTGAGCTGGTGAAAATGGCTTCACCACTGCACGATGTGGGTAAAGTTGGTATTCCCGACACGATTTTAAATAAGCCTAGCAAGCTGGATGATGAAGAATGGAAAGTCATGCAAACTCATACAGACAAAGGCTTTGACTTATTAAAAGACTCTCGTCGCGAGATTGTCAGTGCGGGCGCGTTAATCGCTCGAGACCACCATGAGAAATGGGATGGTAGCGGTTATCCGAAAGGCAAAAAAGGCGATGAAATACACCTTTATGGTCGTATAGTGGCACTAGCCGATGTGTATGACGCCTTACGCCATAAACGTTGCTACAAAGAGGCATGGAGCCAAGAAGATGCGCAAAAAGAGATTACTGCGCAAAAGGGAAAACACTTTGACCCTAAACTCGTAGATGTATTCAACCGTTGTATTAATGAGTTAGAATTGATCCTACAACGTTTCCCTGATTAGAGAATGATATGGATTACATGGCGTTAAAACATACGCACTTATTATTTGTGGTATTGAGTATTGTACTATTTTACACTCGCGCGTTTTCGCGTTTGGGCTCTGGTAAGTTAGCAACAAATAAAGGTGTGTTTATTACCAGCCACAGTGTAGACACTTTATTGCTAGTTACGGCTGTTATTTTGGCGGTAACGGCGGGGCTGAATCCTGCACAACAACCTTGGCTGCTACAAAAAATCGTTTTAGTGTTTGGTTATATTGCGCTGGGTTTTGTAATTGCAAAAGCAAGTGTTAAAAAGACCAAATACTTGGCGCTAGGCGCTGCAACATTAGTACTAATGGCCATCGCGCATCTCGCCGTAAGCAAACAAGGCTTCTTTGCTTAAGCATTTCAATTGGCGCTTGGCTTATCACCGAGCGCTTCTATATCTCCATAATAAGTAAACATTTTTACTATTTCAGTGAACGATAGATTGGTATTACTAAATTTCCCCCCTTGGGAATATGACAAAAAGTGGTAAACTAGTCGTTCTAAATGAAAGCAATTCAAGAGAAACCGAATTTTATGAAGAATGATATCTGGTTAGATGAGAATGACTTATCTCTCGATGACAATTCAGATGCATTTTCCTATCCGCCATTGATCCGCTGTATCAAGGCTGAGCAAAGTTGGGATGCACAAGCTGATACCAATGAAACTTTGTGTCAGTTAGCAGAGCTTGAATTTGCCGTGGATGAAATTCGCCATAAGCATGCAAGCAAACATAAATGTTTAGATGAAATCTTGGACGCTTTTTATACCCTGTGGCTATTCAGTGGTAGCAGTCAAAAGGTACCAGAATACAAGCTAAACAGTGTTTGCTACGCTCTTTCTATGCGCAGTGGTACTAATACTGCATTGGGTCTTATTTTAGTGCACCTGCTTGAACGAGCGAAGTTAGAGGCAAGCCTTGCTCTAAGTCAAGGGGAGATTATCGTGCATGTCGCATTTAGCGAAGAAGAGGGTTATGTCATTGAGCCAAGCTCAGGTCATCAGAGCTGGTACATAATTCCAGAAAACGAAAACAACCAAGACAAAGAGCAAGAAAAAGACCAAGAGCCGATGGAGCTTATTTTTAACGAAGAGTCGTTGAAGCTTTATTTGTCTCAGCAAAAGTGGGCGTTTATTGCGGCAGAAAAGTTTGGTCATGCGTTAAGTTGCGTCGAGCAATTGATGGATATCTTAGGCGATGATCCTTATGAGCGTCGTGATAGAGGCTATCTACTCAACCAGTTAAATTGTCCGAAGATGGCAAAAGACGACTTACAGTTTTTCGTTGATGAATGTCCGGACGACCCAACCATTGAAGTGATCCAGCATCAGATCAAAGAGTTGGCTGATCATAATAATATTTTGCATTAAACATAGTTATATAAAAAATAATAACAGCGAGGATTTATGGAGCAAAGCGCTGCGCTCGTTACCAATAACGCGGTAATTATGGGCCTTTTGGCCGTTATACTGGGATTTGTTTTTTACACATCAAGTCAAAAAAGCGGAGTTTGGGCTAAGTTTTACAAGTACGTGCCAGCGCTGTTGATGTGTTATTTCTTACCATCTCTATTAAATACCTTTGGTATCGTTGATGGCAACAATAATGATGTTTACACGGTAGCAAAATATTATCTATTACCCGCTTGTTTGGTGTTATTGACACTAAGTATTGACCTAAAATCGATAGCGGCTTTGGGTAAAAAGGCAATTATCATGTTCCTGACAGGAACGGTGGGTGTGGTGATTGGTGGCCCAATTGCGCTTTTACTTACTGCTACCTTTATGCCTGAGCTACTTGGTGTAACTGGCCCAGAAGCCGTATGGCGTGGCATGGCCGCGCTTGCAGGAAGCTGGATTGGTGGTGGTGCCAATATGGTCGCGATGAAAGAGATTTACGGCGCAGGCGGAGAAATCTTCACCATCATGGTAACGGTTGATATTGTTGTCGCAAACTTGTGGATGGCGTGTTTGCTCTACATGGCGGCGCGCAATAAAGAAATCGATGCGCGAACAGGGGCGGATACATCTTCAATCAACCGCCTAATTGACAAAGTACAAGCATTTGAAGCCGAGCACGCAAGAAAACCCGAACTCAAAGACTTGATGATCCTAGTTGGTTTTGCTTTTGGTGCAACGGGTTTTGCGCATTTTGCTGCAGACTTACTGGTGCCATTTTTTAGTAGCAATTACCCAGAGCTGAAGAAGTTTTCTCTTCATAGCAAACTGTTTTGGATTATTGTCCTCGTTACGACCATAGGTCTGGCACTTTCATTTACCAAAGCACGTCAATATGAAGCGGTTGGCGCGTCAAAAATTGGCTCGAGCTTTTTATATATTTTAGTAGCAACCATTGGTCTACACATGGATATCACCAAAATTGTTGAGGCGCCTAAATACGTCGTTATTGGTGTTATTTGGATGGCCGTGCATGTTGGTTTGTTATTTATTGTTGCTAAATTAATTAAAGCACCCGTGTTTTATGTTGCCGTTGGCAGTAAAGCAAATATTGGTGGTGCGGCATCTGCGCCGGTGGTGGCCTCGGCGTTCCACCCAGCGCTTGCTCCGGTCGGTGTGTTACTGGCGGTGCTTGGTTATGCCCTTGGTACTTATATGGCTTGGTTATGCGGACAATTGCTTCGTGTGATAGGCAGCTAAAGGATAAAAAATGAATACAGATATTATTAACGTTGCGGGACGAGAAGTTGCAAACGATAAACCGTTCGTGCTGTTCGGTGGAATGAATGTGCTTGAGTCTCGTGACTTGGCAATGCAAATCGCAGAGCATTACGTTGAAGTGACGAGTAAACTTGGGATCCCATACGTATTTAAAGCGTCATTTGATAAAGCCAATCGCTCGTCAATCAATTCTTACCGTGGCCCCGGTATGGAAGAAGGCTTAAAGATTTTTGAAGAAATCAAAAAGACCTTTAATGTACCGGTGATCACCGATGTACATGAGCCATTCCAAGCAAAGCCCGTTGCGGAAGTTGCTGATGTGATCCAGTTACCTGCGTTCCTTGCCCGTCAAACTGACTTAGTTGTCGCTATGGCAGAAACTGGTGCGGTGATTAACGTGAAAAAACCACAGTTTTTAGCGCCACATGAAATGCGCCATATCATTAAGAAGATCAATGAAGCGGGTAATGACAAAGTTATCCTCTGTGAGCGCGGCAGTAGCTTTGGCTATAATAACCTGATCGTGGATATGTTGGGCATGGATGACATGAAGCGTATGGCTCCTGTTATTTTTGATGCGACACATGCGCTACAGCGTCCGGGTGGTCGTAGCGACTCTGCTGATGGCCGCCGTGCTCAGGCTGCTGAGCTTGCTCGTAGCGGTATGGCACTTGGGTTAGCTGGACTCTTTATTGAAGCGCATCCGAATCCAAATGAAGCTAAGTGTGATGGTCCTTGTGCATTGCCATTGGTTAAACTTGAAGGCTATCTACAACAGATGAAAGCGGTAGATGAGCTAGTTAAGAGTTTTGCACCACTGGACACCAGCGCAGCTGATTTATAATCTATACCCAAGCGATCTCATAATTAGATGTTGTTTGGGGATTTTACTTGCCCGCGGTTAGCGGGTTTTTTATAGGCATGAATGAATGTCACGACGAGTTCCACCATTAAATGCATTAAAAGCCTTTGAGGCGGCGGCACGACACCTGAGCTTTACCAAAGCAGCAGAGGAGTTATACGTCACTCAAGCTGCGGTTAGTCATCAAATTAAAATCTTAGAAGAACATCTAGGTTTAAAGCTGTTTTTGCGCAAAAATCGCTCCTTACTATTAACTGAGGAGGGGCAGGGCTATTACCTCGATATTAAAGATATTTTTTCACAATTAATCGATGCGACTGAAAAGCTCCTAGCGCGAGGCGCAAAAGGGTCGTTAACGGTGAGTTTGACGCCTAGTTTTGCAATTCAATGGTTGGTACCAAGGCTGAGTAACTTTAACGAGTTGCACCCTGAAATCGACGTACGGATCAAAGCCCAAGATCACGACGACAACTCGTTAACGGACGACGTTGATGTCGCGATTTACTACGGTCGTGGTAACTGGAATGGGGTGCAAACCCATAAGCTACATACCGAGTACTTCGTACCATTGTGTAGCCCGTTTTTGTTAACTGGCCCCAAACCGCTTAATCAGCCAAGCGATTTGGCCCAGCATACTTTGCTTCATGACACCACGCGTCGTGCTTGGAAAGCATGGATGAAAACCGCTGGGGTCAGAAATGTGGCAGTAAATACCGGGCCTATCTTCAGTCACTCTTCTATGGTGTTACAGGCAGCAATTCACGGCCAAGGCGTGGCGCTGGGCAATAGCGTACTGGCAAGACCGGATATAGATGCAGGGCGACTGGTTATTCCATTTAGTCACCACCTCGAAAGTAAAAATGCCTATTACTTGGTATTTAGAGAGTCACAGTCAGAGCTGGGTAAAATAGTTTCATTCAAAGAATGGATGCTTGATATGGTAGAACACGAACAAGAGTTAAATAGTTTATGAGCGCAGTAAATATCGAATGGCACTATACTGAAAACCCAGTTGCGCAGTTTATTTTTGCCCATGGTGCAGGTGCAGGAAGCGATAGTGATTTTATGCAAGAAATGGCTAAATTGCTTGTTTCTAAGGGCGTTCAAGTTGGGCTCTTTGATTTTGAATATATGCAGCAAGCCAAACAAGAAGGGAAAAAACGCCCACCTGAGCGTGCTCCTAAGCTACTCGCGTATTTTCAACAAGTACTGGCAGCAGTAGAACCAAGTCTACCGCTCTTTATTGGTGGTAAATCAATGGGCGGGCGTATGGCATCTATGCTGGCCTGTGAAACCACTGTAAAGGTGGAAGGAGTACTTGCGTTTGGCTATCCATTCCATCCGCCTGGTAAGCCGGAAAAGCTCAGAGTGGATCATTTTCCTGAGTTGAAATGCCCGCTGCTCATTTTACAAGGCGAACGCGATACCTTTGGCAATCGCACAGAGGTTGATGCCATGTGCTTTCCCGAGCAAGTTATGGTGAAGTGGCTCAAAGATGGTGACCATTCACTCAAACCACGTAAGGTGAGTGGTGTAAGCGAGTCAGAGAGCCGCGCGAATGCCGCCGCGATAGCGGCGAATTTTATTAAGGAGCGCTGTCATGGCTAAGCTCTACTTGATTATTGGCAGCGTGTTTTGTTTATTGTCTGTGGCACTCGGCGCGTTTGCCGCTCACGGTCTCAAAGGACGTTTGAGCGACTATGCCATTGGTATTTTTAATACGGCTGCACAGTACCAAATGACTCACGGCCTTGCCATTATTGCCACCGCGTTTTTAATCAAATGGGGCCTCAAGGTACAAGTTGCTGGTGGTTTCTTTATTGCTGGTGTATTGCTATTTAGTGGTAGTTTGTACTTACTTGCCTTAACAGGTATGAAATGGCTAGGGCCAATCACCCCAATCGGTGGTACCTGTTTTTTAATTGCTTGGATTTTATTAATAGTTCAAGTTGCTAAATCTTCCTTTTAATCTAGAGAATCTAATGTCGAGTATCGTTATCTATTGTCGCGGTGGTTTTGAAAGTGACGCCGCAGCCGAAATTAATCATTATGCTGCAAAGCATGGAATTGCTGGCTACGTAAAAGCTAAGCCGAATACTGCTTTTGTAACATTTGAGTGCTTTTCGCCAAATGATGCTGAGACCTTAGCGAAGAAAATCGACTTTAAGAAACTGGTGTTTGCAAGGCAGTGGTTTGTTGGCACTTTACATACCCACATGCCGATTGAAGACAGAGTGAGCGTGATAAAAGCGGCTGTGGAAGGTTTTCCTTTGTGTGGTGAGCTGCGCGTTGAAACGCCAGATACTAATGAAGGAAAAGAACTTTCTAAATTCTGTAAAAAGTTTTCAACGCCTTTGTCTAAGGCGCTCGAGAAGCAACACAAGCTGACTCGTGAGGTAAAACCTGCCAAGCCTGTATTACATGTATTGTTTCTTGCCAATAATACCGCTTATGTTGGTTATTCGTTTAGTGATAACAATTCGCCATTTTTTATGGGGATCCCGCGTCTGAGAATGCCGTCGGACGCACCAAGTCGCTCGACGCTAAAATTAGACGAGGCATTCCATGTCTTTGTACCTAAAGACCAGCAAGAGACACGTGTTCGCGCAGGAATGCGAGCCGTTGATTTAGGTGCTTGCCCTGGTGGTTGGACATACCAACTCGTACGCCGTGGCATGTTTGTCGCCTCAATCGATAATGGCCCGATGAATGATAACCTGATGGAAACGGGACAAGTGAAGCACTATCGTGAAGATGGATTCAAATATCGCCCAGAAAAACGCAATATTGATTGGCTGGTGTGTGATATGGTCGAAAAGCCAACGCGTGTTGCTGATTTAATGGTGGACTGGGTGGTGAATGCGTTTGCTCGAGAGCTGATCTTTAACTTAAAGCTACCGATGAAAAAACGCTTCGACAGTGTGTATGAATGTCTTACGCTTATCCATGAAGAGCTGCAAAAGTACAATGTAGATTATGAGATCCAAGCAAAGCACCTATATCATGACCGTGAGGAAGTCACGGTACATATTAATGTGCTTAAAGTACCGCAAAATTTGTACAGCTGATTTGTAGGAGCGATTTCACATCGCGATCTTTTTCATCAAGCCCGCCGCGTAAAGCGGCTCCCACACGGTGGTTAGCTTAGTTGTAGGAGCGATCTCACATCGTGATATTTTTCATAAAGCTCGCCGCGTAAAACGGCTCCTAAACAGGTGTTTACTTAGTTGTAGGAGCGATTTCACATCGCGATATTTTTCATCAAGCTCGCCGCATAAAGCGGCTCCCACACGGTGGTTAGCTTAGTTGTAGGAGCGATTTCACATCGCGATATTTTTTATCAAGCTCGCCGTATGCAGCAGCTCTCACATAGATGTTAGCTTATTTATGGGAGCGATTTTATATCGCGATCTTTTTGTTTTAATCAATCTGTCTTAATAACTCGTTACACGGTTGATTTCTGTAAGCGATGTCACCCCTGCGGCGGCTTTTTTCAGGCCAGACTTACGTAGGTTATCAAAACCTAACTGCTCCGCTTTTTCGGCAATCTCAAGAGAATTACCCCCTTCCATGATCAGATGCGAAAGCTCCGGCGTGATTTTTACCACTTCATAAATACCCACACGGCCTTTGTAACCATCGGTGCAGTGTTCACAGCCTTTAGGCGCGAAAAGGGTAATCTCTTTAATTTGCTCGGCAGTAAAGCCTTGCCCTAACAAGGCTTCTTCCGGCAGCGTTTCGGGTGTTTTACACTTAGGGCAAAGGCGTCTTGCGAGACGCTGGGCGATAATCAGACTTACCGAGCTTGCTACGTTGTACGCTGGCACGCCCATGTTTAATAGACGAGTAAGCGTTTCAGGGGCAGAGTTGGTGTGCAGCGTACTCAATACTAAGTGACCGGTTTGGGCAGCTTTTATTGAGATCTCAGCGGTTTCAAGGTCACGGATCTCACCAACCATCACCACATCCGGATCCTGACGCAAGAATGCTCTCAAGGCATTGGCGAAAGTCATATCCGCTTTGGTATTGATTTGTACTTGGTTAATACCCTCAAGGTTTATTTCTACAGGGTCTTCCGCGGTGCTGATATTGCGCTCTGGCTGATTAAGAATATTCAGGCCAGTGTAAAGTGACACGGTTTTACCAGAACCCGTTGGACCGGTTACCAAAATCATGCCTTGAGGCTGCTCTAGTGCGTCGAGGTAAAGTTGTTTTTGCTCAGGCTCATAACCT
The DNA here is from genome assembly GCF_005886105.2 of Pseudoalteromonas galatheae. NCBI lineage: Bacteria > Pseudomonadati > Pseudomonadota > Gammaproteobacteria > Alteromonadales > Pseudoalteromonadaceae > Pseudoalteromonas > Pseudoalteromonas galatheae. The sequence continues at coordinate 2,760,914 of NZ_PNCO02000001.1, read as the reverse complement.
AGCACGTCAATGCCGAGCATAGCACTGGACGAATCTAGAATACGCATTACGATCTTCTCGCCCCACATGGTAGGCAGTGTACTCACACGGAAATCGATACTTTTGCGTTCGGAAATTTTTAGTTTAATGCGACCATCTTGTGGTTTACGTTTTTCCGCTATGTCTAAGTGCGCCATCACTTTAATACGGGCGGCGAGGCGCGTCGCGAGTGTGTTTGGTGGGCTTGCCATTTCATGCAATAGGCCGTCGATACGAAAGCGCACGCGGTATTTTTTTTCGTAAGGCTCAAAGTGCAGATCCGACGCACCTTTTTTTATCGCATCCATTAAAATTTTATTGATATAAACGATGATTGGCGCATCGTCTTTATCTTCGTTGGTGGTTTGCTGTTTAGGCTCGTCATCGACTTCTAAATCGGCAAATTCTTTAAACTCCTCTTCAGAAATCGAGAGGCCGCCCGTTGCATCAAACAGCTGATCAATCTTTGCTTCGAGTTTTTTGTAGTCGGCTACCAGTACTTCACACTGTAATCCAGTACTAAACTCAAAATTTTCAAATGCGCCAAAATCAGTCGGATCGGAAGCCGCTACGTAGAGTTTTCTACCTTTTTGTACCAGTGGTAAAATATGGTGCTTACGGATCAGCTTTTCTTTGACTAGCGCCGGCGGAATTTCACTAACGTTAAAGTGATCAAGATTAAAAAATGGCACCTTGAATAAGTCTAGGCATTCTTCAGCTAGCTCTTTGGAGCTCATTCCTGAACTTAAGCAAATCAACTCGGCAGTGGTGTTTGCTTCTGACTGGCGAGACTTTATTTGCTCAGCAGTGACTCGCCCTAGGGTAATAAATTTACGCAGTAGCGGGGAATGATGTTCCATAGTACCTCTTTGCCTTCACATTGAATGCATATTCAATATTTATCATTAAGTTGGAAAAATGCCAAGTTTTCACAATGAGTGTAGATTAAGTTTTACAGCCAAGTCTAGCCTAATTATTTAGACTTATTTTCACTTGTGCTAGTTTAAGAAATTCGTTGTGTAACCTATCTACCTGTTGCAGGCTTTCAAGTAGTGGCCGGTCGTTGTCTAGTATGTAATCCGCCTTTGCTTGTTTTTCTGAGCGCGGTAACTGCGACTCGATAATACGGCTTACTTGCGCGGCATCTACCGAATCTCGGCTGGTTGTTCTCGCGATTTGCGTATCAACAGCGACATCGACAAGTAAAGTGGCATCGCAATAGCGCTCTAAGCCATTTTCGAACAGCAAAGGCGCCGCTAAAACCACGTAATCGCTTTGTGCTGAGTTTAACTGCGCGAGTATTTCGTTACGGATTAACGGGTGAAGTAGGTCATTAAGCCACTGTTTTTTAGCTGCATCAGCAAAAATAATGGCTCTTAACTTGGCCCTGTCTAAATTGCCGTCAGGCTGTAAAATGGCACTGCCAAACTCATCAGCAATCGCTTGCAGCCCAGCGCTGCCTAGCGCGACTACTTCTCGTGCAACGATATCTGCGTCAACAACCACTACCCCTTTTTGCTGTAAGTGATTAGTGATCGCCGTTTTACCCGCTCCAATACCGCCAGTTACTCCTAAAATCCAATTCTTCGTTTTTAGCATTGTCTTACTTTACGTTATTAGGTTTACGTACCACAGCTGCAGCTGCTTGCCATACATTAAGGTGATCCAGCCTGCAATGGCTAAGTAAGGACCAAACGGAATAGGTGTGGCTTTATCTCGGCCTTGAACACTTAATTGGATGCTACCAATAATTGCGCCGACCAGGCTTGAAAGTAGCACTATAGTTAGAATTGCTTCCCAGCCCATCAATGCACCAAATATAGCTAACAGTTTAAAGTCGCCATAGCCCATGCCTTCTTTACCTGTGAGTAATTTAAACAGCCAATACACGCTCCATAAACTCAAATAACCAACGGCCGCACCGATAATGGCATCATTGGGCTTGATGCCAACGCCAAAACAACTGGCAACCAGTACTAACCATAAAGTTGGTAGTGTTAACTGATCGGGCAGCAACATTTCGTCGATATCAATGACGGTAAGTGCAACTAATACCCAAGTAATCAAAATGTACAGAGTGGCTTCTAAAGTGGCACCAAAATGCCACGCAACCCATGTGGAGAGTAGGGCGGTTGTTAGCTCTATCAAAGGATAGCGTACCGAGATTGACGCGTTGCAGTGGTTACATTTGCCTTTTAATAACAGCCAGCTGATCAGGGGAATGTTTTGCCACGCTTTAATTGGTGTTTTGCAGCTTGGGCAATGAGAGTTTGGTTTTACTAGATTAAACACTGGAGCTTCAGCGGTTTGTTTTGGTAGCTCATTAGCGAGCAATACGCGACATTCTGACTGCCAGCTCTGCTTCATCATTTTAGGTAAGCGAAGAATAACCACATTGAGAAAGCTTCCGATGCAAAGACTAACGAGTCCGACTGTAAGTAACCAATACCATAACTGGGTTTGCATCAAGTTGATAATATCTTGCATAGGTTGTGCGCTTGCTTATATTTTTTGTTTAAATTTTCGAGGCATGCTCGGTATCGGTTTTTTGGATGTAGCAGTGTACCATAGGAAATAATCTTGAGCTCGAAAGCTTACGGAGTGTTTTCCCCTACACCACGGAGCCTAGCTGGAATATCGGTAAATACATAGCAATAATTAGGCCACCGATCAGGACGCCGAGTACCACCATAATGAGTGGCTCTAATAGGCTAGAAAGGCCATCTACCGCATCATCGACTTCTTGCTCATAAATGTTCGCAACTTTTGCTAGCATACCGTCCAGCGAACCTGATTCTTCACCAATAGACACCATTTGCACCACCATATCAGGGAAGACCTTGGTGTTATGCATTGCCCAGTGCATTTGGTTACCAGAATTAACCTCTGCTTTAATTTCTTTAATTGCATTTTTATAGATTATATTACCAGAAGCTCCTGCGGCAGAATCGAGCGCATCGCCAAGCGGTACACCTGCAGCAAAGGTGGTAGAAAGCGTACGGGCATAACGGGCTACTGCGGCTTTTTTCAGAATTTCACCGACAACTGGAAGTTTAAGTATCATTCTGTCGTTAAAGTGTTTTGCAGCAGGACTGCGAATAAGCATTTCTTTGTAGGTGTAGCCAAATAGGCCAAGTCCAATCAAAAATACCCACCAATATTCTTGCAGAAATTCAGAAAACCCAATAACCATAAGCGTAAATGCAGGTAACTCAGCCCCAAAACCGTTAAATATGTCTTGGAATTGAGGTACGACAAAAATTAATAGTATAGAGGTAACAATTAACGCGACAACAATGACAGCTATCGGGTAAAACAATGCTTTCTTAATTTTAGATTTCAGCGCTTCGGTCTTTTCTTTATAGAGCGCTATGCGGTCAAATATGGTATCTAGTGCGCCAGATTGTTCTCCTGAATGAACAAGGTCGCAATAAAGTTCATCAAAATATCTGGGGTAAGCACGTAATGCTTTCGCTAAAGGCTGACCTGCCTTCACTTCATCGCCTACATGACCTATGAGTTTAGACAATGATTTATTTTTACTGCCTCTGGCCAGCATCTCAAGGGTCTGTACTAGAGATACACCAGCAGTCAACATAGTGGCAATTTGTCTTGTAACCGTTGCAATATCTTGAGGGGTGATTTTTTGCGCACCAGACAAACCAAACAGTGGTTTAGGTTTACGCTTGACTTTAGAAGGAGTAACGCCCTGTTTTCTTAGCTGCGCTTTAACTAAAGCGATACTCGAGCCTGTTATTTCGCCTTCGAGGCGTTTACCTCTATTATTTACTCCGACCCAAATAAAGGTGTCTAAAGTATTGCTAGATTCTGTAGATTTTTTATTCATGGATGAGAGTGTTTGATTGAGAGGTGAATGGGGAGAATAATCCTCCCCAATACTTAATTAGCAAAGATTTGTGATGCTTGCTGTTGTACAAGTTCCACCTTTTGTGAACACGTACGTTGAAGGTGCAGGATTTGCTGGATCGATTGTTGGCGGAGTTAAAATATATGTATAACCACCTGCTACAGCAGTGCCTGTTGCAGTAATAACACCTGTAGTCTCTGTAATTGCTACGCTTGCTAAGTTATTTGTAGCTGCTGGAGCTGCAATGCCTAACTCAGCATAAGAGTCACATGCTGCAATGACATTATTATTCGTCTGCAAACACTCAGTCATAGTAGTCCTTACTGATGCACCAGCGGTAACCACTTCAGTAAAGCGAGCTTTAACAGTGTAATCTTGATAAGCAGGCAGTGCTACTGCTGCAAGAATACCTACGATTGCTACTACAATCATTAGTTCGATTAGGGTAAAACCACCCTGTTGTTTTTGAGTCATGATGTGTCTCCTAAATTTTAAGTGACTTAACCATAATAGGTTTAAGTTAAGCGTTTATTAAAACCTTTGCAATAAATACCAATCCATCGAATCAACAAACTGGTGTGCTCAAATTGACTTAACGGCGCCCAAGAAGGTGAAGCAAGTTTATCATTCAAACATCTTGAAAACTAAACCCGTTAAGTTTGTGACCGTTCCCTAATCAACTAGAAGTGTAGCACCGATTTAGCTTCAGCGATCACAATTAACATTTACTTTAATAGTAAACGCTGATCCCTACAATCAAATTTTAATAATAAATTATTGATTCTCTTGCGGTAGCGCAAACTTTCCTAATATCGGTTCAAAAAATAAGCGGAATCAATCGTTACCGAACATTAAGATCTTGTTACACTCTAGTTCTTTTGTCGTATTTAACGAGTTTTAAGTAGGTTTGTCAACGAAATAGAAAACTTTTCCTATTACGTAGGATTACAGGGTGAGTGCACACTTTGCTGTTACGTAGTGGTATTCTTTTAAAAATGAAAAATCTGAGCTCACACGGGTTGGCAAATCAGCTACAGTGAGCGAACTACAGGTTACTTGATAGCACTATAAAAAGGGGATAGGGCCCAGCAATGAGCCCTGTATGAATGTTTTTTGAAATTTAGCGCAAGCTGGTTATTCAAAGCGCATCGAAAGATCGATACTTTGTACATGCTTGGTCAGTGCGCCGCTTGAAATAAAATCAACACCAGCTTGTGCGTAAGTCGTCAAAATTTCAATGGTCATATTACCAGAGACTTCCAGCTTGGCTTTGCCTTGTGTGATTTCAACTGCTTGTTGAATCTCACTTACGCTGAAATTATCTAACATAATAATATCGCTGCCCGCATCCAAGGCTTGTTGTAATTCGCCCAAATTTTCTACTTCAACTTCTACTGGCTTGTCCGGATGATTATTGCGCGCGGTCGCAACGGCTTTGGTGATACTACCACAGGCTGCAATGTGGTTTTCTTTAATAAGATACGCATCAAATAGACCGATTCTATGATTTTTTCCACCACCACATTTAACTGCGTATTTTTGTAGTGCTCTTAATCCTGGGATGGTTTTACGTGTATCCAGCAGTTTAGTTTGCGTACCGCTCAGCATCTCAACATATTTTGCTGTGGTAGTTGCTGTGCCCGACAGTGTTTGTACAAAATTAAGTGCCGTGCGCTCTGCGGTTAGGATCGCTCTTGCTGAACCACTTGCGGTAAACAAACGGGTATTAGCGGTGACAAGGTCGCCGTCGTTCACAAGTACATTGACGCTAACACTTGGGTCGACTTGCTGAAAAACCTCCTCGATTAACGCCTTGCCAACGAACACACAATCTTCCCTCGTGATCACATAGGCATTTGCTTGCTGTGTTTCTGGGATAAGGGCTGCGGTAATATCACCTTGGTTTGGTGTTTGATAATTAAGGTCTTCGTCTAGCGCCTGCTTTACCAATTGGCTGATAAGATTTTGGTCAATCATAGGTTGTCTTTTCATTTTTCTGTAATGGCCGAATTTTACGCGCGTTTGTCTAGGAGTACAATTGATGGAGAAGAATTCATGGAATTTGGCGGCGCGATTTTTATTTCGCGAGGTAAATCCGCTGCTACGGTCATGCGTTGTTTGCTACTGTGAATTTACATCGCGACACTATCGTTAAATTACACCTAGGTCCATCCCTACCTTTTGTCTTATTTTGTCTTTATAATCGAATCTAAACCAAGGCTTGGAACTAATACTTTGAATTGGCTACCTTTTGCTAAACACAAGCAATCCCCACATTACGATGCAAGACCGCAAGCGTGTGAGATAGATTTACTGGTTATTCATAATATCTCGCTGCCCGCAGGGGACTTTGGCACGCCGTATGTGGAAGACTTATTTATGGGTACGCTGGACTGTGGTGCGCATCCGACTTTTTCTGACTTAGAGGGAGTTAGGGTGTCGGCGCACTGTGTTATACGTCGTGACGGTAGCATCACCCAATACGTTCCTTTTGTTGAGCGGGCATGGCATGCGGGCGTGTCGCAGTGGCAAGGTCGAACTCGCTGCAATGACTTTGCAATTGGTATTGAAATGGAGGGAACAGACACCACGCCATATACCGAAGCGCAATATGCGAGTTTAGTAAAAACAACGCGTTGGCTGCAACAGCACTATCCAAAACTGACGAATGATCGTATTGTAGGGCACAATGATATTGCTCCAGGACGAAAGACAGATCCGGGAGCTGCATTTGATTGGCAGCATTATTTTACCTTGTTAAATAACCAAGAGAGCTAGGCAAGCATGATCTTAATTTCTATCATCATCGCGCTTATTATTGAACGACTTGGCGCGCGGGCGGATTACTGGCAAGTCGACTATTACCTGCAAAGTTACTACGCGAAAACCAAATCTTGGACTCAGCCAAGTGCCATGTTGGGCTCGCATTTCGGTGTGATGCTTTGGTTAGTTATTCCTGCATGCGTCGTTGCTTTTATATACAGCTTAAGTGACTTTGTATTTTGGCAGTTTGCAATAAATATCTGTGTGCTCTTGGTCTGTTTTGGTTGTGCTAAATATCGCAAGCTTTATAAGGGCTATTTGAATGCACTGACCAGAGGTGACAACGAAGCCGCTACGCTTTATGCGTTGCAAATGGGGCAAGACAAATTAGAAGATGAGCCAGGCGGAGAGACGTTTGGTCAGACGCTTTCGTGGATCAACTTTCAGCACTACTGCGGAGTTATTTTTTGGTTTGTGGCACTGGGCGCGCCGGGCGCTGTGCTATATGCGATGGTAAGACAAATTGTGCATTGGCATCATGAGCAAGAAAATCCGCCGCTAGACCACGTGTTTGAGCAGTTTTGCCGGTTATTTTACTGGTTAAATTGGATCCCTGCTCGGATCGCAAGCTTCGGTTTTTTGATTATAGGTAACTTTAGTAAAGGTACATCAAGTTGGTTGAAGTATGTGCTAGATTTTAAAACCACGAATCGTCAAATTGTCACAAGCACTGCACTTGCGGCCGAGCAAATTGAACAGCAGTTTTTAGGCTGTACCTTTGAAGCAAGCTGTATGATGCGTCTTGTGAAGCGTAATATTTTGTTTTATCTCGTGATTATTGCTGTGCTGACTTTATTTGGGTGGGTTGAGTAAGTAACCTAAGCTGCAAAGCACACCTTTATATAACAATGCTCCATATACCGTAAGTGTATATGGAGCTGTTGACATCAGTGCTTGAAGTTGGCCTCTAACCAGCGCTTTTTCAGCTCTTCCATCTTAGAAATAAGCGGCGCATCAAAGCCCATGTTTCGAACCACATAATCAGTGACGTCAACCAAATCACAGACACCTGTGATGGACCATAGTGCCTCTTCAAGGTCTTTTGCTTTGTGGATTGCGTAATGGCTTACGTAACGTAACTCATTAGCCAGATAGTCCATATCTGGGCGGCCGGTTTTTGACACGTAAAGCTGATAGACAAAAAGTAAGTCGTTGCGTAGCGCCTTTTTAGCATATAAATACAGGCTATCAAGCGCTTCTTCGTGGGCAATAACTTGCGCGCTTACCGCTTCGTGTTGACTGCTTTGCTTTGGGTCAAATTTAATAAACACCAAATATTTAAGTGGTTTATCTTGTCTTGATTTTGCTTTTAGAATTTCTGTTAGCTTCTCTTCGACAAAGCGCTCGGGGAAAACAGCCTTAGCGTCTAAAGTATTGTCATCGTTATCGCTAAACGAGTGCAATAAGTGATGGAGGGATGTTGGGTAGAGTCCTTGCCCAATCGCTCCAACTGCATTATGTGAGGTTTCTTTGTGTAAATAAAGGGGGAACTGACAAACCGATTTCGTAACCATATTACGCAGTGCAAGAGACAATCCCGGTACCTTTGGTGTTTCATCACAAGCGACTAACTTGTCTTTGTTGTTTTCTATCAACGCTTTGAAGAAGTTCATTGCAGAGTGGTCCAACTGACCTATCTTTTGTACTTTTAGGTTAATGATAGTTTTGGTTTTATTTACCATCATCACTTCATAGCGTAAGTTGGTTAAATTATGCTGTTTCGTCAATTTTTGTAAATCGACCAAGTCTAAGTGTATGGAGTCGCCCTTATTCAGCGGCATTTCTTGGCCGCACTCTACTTGTAAGCCCATTACTGAAAAGTCGCGGGTTACACAGTTGAAACTCCCTTGACCGTCAATGTGAACGACGGCACTGGTTTTATAAAGGTAGCGCCTATGCGCACGCAAGTTAACGTACTCTAAGGCAACCACTTCAAGGGGAGGGGGGCTAGCTGACTTGCCGTGGCCAAACTTTTTTAATTGATTAACTAAGTTTTGTTCATAACTTAGTCGTTGAAATCGCTCATTAATAGATGGATTGCCAATATCTGTTAGCAACATGAGATATTTTACATCTTGAATAAAGCCTTGAACCCTTGGTGTCGGGCGCTTATTTAGTTTCTCGATATTTTTTCCTGCACTGGCAGGAAGCGAAAGCGGGATAAACGCATCTTCATGATGGCTTGGCATCAGCTGTACTTTAAACGTGCGCCAGCTGTCTTTTTGACTGCCAAAGGCAAAAAACAGATCGTTTAGTTGCTGCATTTCTTCCAGTTCAAAGTCAAAGGCTGAGTAAAAGTACATTTTACCTTGACTAGAGTGAGTAAACACATGGCATACCGCTTCTTTTACCGCGCCAGAAAGCGCGAGCAGTCGCTGAATTCGTTTTTGGTTGAAGACGGAATAAAGGCTTGATTGCTTTCTTTCGTCCTCAAAGTAGTAATTGATGTAAGCGTTATTTTCGTTGGTGAGCACCATACTTGGATAAAGTTGTTTTTGTTTCTCACTGATGAAAACAAACAAAGAGCAGACCCGTGGTAGATAGTATTGTTCATAGCCCTTACAAACGACGGCATCCAGAGTGTTGTCGAGATTTATTTTATAACGGCGCTTGTTACCGTGAATAAAGCTATTCAAAAAGTCATCAAACCCTTGGTTTTTCTCGATAAATGTACGTTTTAAGCGAACTTGATTATATTCAATCGTACCCGGTTCTACGGCGACGACTTCATACTGAATACCTTCTTTCAAGCCAAGCTCAAAGTCTTGCTCGAGACCCACTAAGCGGATCGAAATAATTTGTCCAGGGTCGACTTGCTGATTGGTCGGTAATTTTATTTTAGCGCCGCTGAGGGAAATATCGGAGGTCGTGGCGGAAACCTTAGGGCGATTTTTTGCCAATTCCACCGTTATTTTAATGGAGTAATTCATGCGCTCTTCGGAGCGACTTTCGTATGACGCGAAACGAACGAGTTTAGTGTAGTTATGATTCTCCGCGTCCTTCTCTACCTCTTCTTCGCGCGCTTGGGCCTGCTTTTGCATGACCTTATAATTATTGTCGGTACTCATTACAGACTCGTAAACTGCAAGAGTATAACCCCCGTGTTTAGCGACTTCCCGTTCGAATACTTCGATTGCCAAGTCGTCCATAAAGTGCTGTTTGCCTTCGTATTCGTAAGGCTTAACTTGGCCTGCGACTTGTCCTCTGAGGTCAATAAATCGTGCCACGGGCTGAGACAGCCGCGACATTTCCATTTTTAACAGAAATTGGTCTGGCTTAGATAAGTCCGCAGTTCGTTGCTTAAATATGCGATCAAAAGCCGGATCGCCAAGATCCAGTTTTAAATCCTCAATTAAGCTTTGATATTTTTGTAATCTATCTTCAGGCATAAACAGTTTTACACGCGCTCATTTTATGTGACCAGTTGGGTCACCGCCAATATTATGTCAACATTGGCGCTTTATTAGTTTATTCTTAACCTATTATTGTGTTTAAGCAAGATATATACCTGTAATTTATGGCAAAAAAGAAAACAGCATTTGTATGTAGCGATTGTGGTGCCGAGTTCGCGCGTTGGCAAGGTCAGTGTTCGGAGTGTAAGGCGTGGAATACGGTAACGGAATTTCGCGTTCCGTCAGCAAAGTCAGTTCCTCAAGGTGGTTCAACGTCAGGTTATGCTGGGCTGGTTGAAGCTAAAGTACAAACCTTAGATGAAGTTAACCTAGAGCAGTTACCGCGATTTTCAACGGGATTTAAAGAGTTTGACCGTGTCCTTGGTGGCGGTGTTGTGCCGGGAAGTGCAATATTAATCGGTGGTAGTCCCGGGGCTGGTAAGAGTACGGTGCTGCTGCAAACCATGTGTCGCCTTGCTGAAACCATGAACACTTTGTATGTCACAGGTGAGGAGTCGCTGCAACAAGTTGCCATGCGTGCCACACGATTGGGGCTACCGACAAATAAGCTTAAAACACTCGCAGAAACCAACGTTGAAACAATTTGCCAGCTCGCGCTTCGTGAAAAGCCAAGCATCATGGTTATTGATTCAATTCAAGTTATGCACATGAGTGATATCCAATCGGCACCGGGGTCGGTTTCTCAAGTGCGTGAAAGCGCTGCTTATTTGACGCGTTTTGCCAAAACCAACCAAGTTGCCATTATTATGGTGGGGCATGTAACTAAAGATGGTACACTGGCCGGCCCTAAGGTGCTGGAGCACTGTATAGATTGCTCTATTTTGCTAGAAGGCAGTGCGGACAGCCGTTTTAGAACCTTACGTGGCAATAAAAACCGTTTTGGTGCTGTAAACGAATTGGGTGTGTTTGCTATGACAAGCCAAGGCTTAAAGGAAGTAAACAATCCTTCGGCTATTTTCTTAAACCGTGGCGAAGCGCAAACACCAGGCTCATTAGTCATGGTTATTTGGGAGGGCACACGGCCACTCCTTGTGGAAGTCCAAGCGCTAGTAGACTATTCACAGCTCGCTAACCCGCGTCGCGTCACTGTTGGTTTGGAGCAAAATCGTTTGGCCATGCTACTTGCGGTATTGCATCGTCACGGCGGTTTACAGGTGTCGGATCAAGATGTGTTTGTAAACGTTGTAGGTGGCGTCAAAGTGACTGAAACCAGTGCCGATTTAGCCTTGATAGCTGCACTGGTTTCAAGCTTTAAAAACCAAACCTTAGACAGGCAGCTGGTGGTATTTGGCGAGGTGGGTCTTGGTGGTGAGATCCGACCGGTGCCTAGTGGGCAAGAGCGATTGCGTGAAGCGTCCAAACATGGATTTACAAGAGCGATTGTACCAAAAGCAAATAAACCAAAAGAGAATATTGAGGGGATGGAAATTGTTGCCGTCTCTAGCCTCAGCGAAGCGCTTGAGGCACTTTTTTAAATAATGGAGTGAAATATGAATAAGTCCACATTAGCAGTTGCCGTTGTGGTACTAGCGGGCGCAGGGTATGTTGGTGCCAACTACTATGTAAATGAGCAAGTGAAACAAGAAATCACCAAGCAAATAGAAAGCTTCGAACAAGACAGTGGCCTTACGGTGAGTTTTGCAAACAGCTCTGTTGATTTATTTACCCGTGGAGTAGAAATCACCGACTTAATAATTTCACAACCCGATGAAAATATAGCACTATTTACCATCGATAAGCTCAATGTTGTAGGTTACGAGCAGGACAAAATTAGCCCTTATACCGAGCTTGATCTAGTTGGTTTGAAATTAGCAAAAGAAGCTGAAGAGTTTACCCAAGGGATGTCGCCGGAGCTGGTGAATGCAACGTACCATTTGAATACAAGTCTCGCCTATGATGAAGCATCTGGCGCCAGTGAGTTTACATTCGCATCTTCTGCAGAAGGCATTGTGAAGACTTCTTTTAATGCTGCGTTTGGAAACAGTAAGGCTTTTATGGATGCTTCATTGGCAGCATCAAAAATTCAAGGTGATACACCGAATCTTGAGCAAGAGCTTCAAGCACAGTCGCAGATGATGACGGCAATGCAGTCTCTTGAGTTAAAGTCCCTTAGCATTAATATTGATAATGCAGGCGGCTTACCTCAATTACTTGAGTCTGAAATTGCTCAGCAGGGCATGAGCAAGGCTGACTTTCAGGCGATTGTTGCCCAGCAACTGCAAATGATGATGTTACCTGCTGAAATTCAAACGGCTGTAAATGACTTTGCTAATGGAGTGGAGTCACTTGCGATATCTGTTTCGGTACCACAAAGTCAAAGTATGATGACCCTGGGGCAGCAATTATCTATGTCTATGGCGCAAAATCCAGAAACGCTGTCTGAACTTATCGAAATCAAGGCGAGCGGTAAATAAAGCCAATCCAGCTCGTTTAGCGGGGTTGTGGACTTGCTCCTCAATCCCTCCATCTCTCATAAACCCATTAATTCGCAATATTGTTTTTACCAAATTGGTGAAATCTAAAGCAGCCTTGAGGTTGATCATACAATTCGTTGGAGTTGCAAAGGCTGCGGTGGTAGCATTGGAGTATCAATTGCTTGGGAATGTATTTATGAGCGAATTCAAAGACTACCAGCAAGCTCAATTGCTATTAGAAAAACACGAACTATTTATTGCCCCTGCCGAAGTTCACGGCACCATTTCTGGGCTATTGGCTTGTGGTCTAAATATCGAAGATTCGGAGTATTTGGGTCTATTGAGCGACGTATTTAATGACGGTCAAAAATTTTCAGCGCCAATTAGAGAGTTTTGCATCGATTTATATAAGCAAGTTGCCGAGCACTTCAACGACGGTGAGTTCCAGTTTGAATTATATTTACCGCCGGAAGACGAATCATTACACGACCAAGCTAACGCACTGATTGCTTGGGTATCCGGCTTTTTACTAGGCTTTGGTTTAAAGCAAAAAGATTACGGTAAGTTATCTGCAGATGTTAAAGAAGTGATTAACGATTTTAGCGAAATAACTAAGCTTGATACTGGTTTTGAAGACAGCAATGATGATAAAGAAGCACTGCTCGAAGTGGTAGAATATGTGCGTGTTTCTACACTGTTATGCTTTGCCGAGATGGGTAAAGAGCCCCAATCCGTTAGCACATCAAAGACGATACATTAATTATGATAAAAAACAGCGAGTTTGTAGCACGCCGTGCGCGTCTTATTGCGGCACTTGATAATAATGCTGTCGCAATTATTCCTGCGGCTGTTGAATTAACCCGTAGCCGCGATACCGAGTTTCCGTTTCGTCAAGATAGTGACTTTTTTTATCTCACAGGCTTTAAAGAGCCTGATGCGGTTTTAGTATTAACAAAAGACCGCGAGGGTAATGGTCAGTCTACGTTGTTCTGTCGTAATAAAGATAAGGTTGCTGAGATTTGGCATGGTCGCCGTATGGGCTATGAGCAAGCTAAGTCGCAACTTGAACTCGACCAGACCTTTGCGCTGAGTGACTTAGACGACGAGCTATTAAATCTCGTGAATGGTCGCAAGGTATTATTCTACGGCCAAGGCACGTACAGCGCCTTTGATGATAAGGTTTGGCAGTTACTGAGTACATTACGTGGCGCACCGAAAAAGGGCTATCGTGCCCCTGAGATCATCAAAGATATTCGTCCACTCGTCCATGAAATGCGCTTATTTAAGTCGGATGCTGAAATCGCCATCATGCGCGAAGCGGGCAGAATTAGTGCTGAGGCGCACAAACGGGCCATGCAGTTTGCAAAGCCGGGTGCGACGGAATACCAGCTTGAAGCCGAAATTCATCATCATTATGCAATGAACGGTGCGCGTCACCCAGCCTATGGCACCATTGTTGGTAGCGGTATCAATGCAACGATTTTACACTACACCGACAACTGTGACGCGCTACAAGACGGCGACTTGGTACTGATTGATTCGGGTTGTGAACTGGAAGGCTATGCGGCTGATATAACTCGTACTTTCCCAGTAAATGGCCAGTTTACTGATGCGCAGCGCAAGATTTATGAGTTGGTATTGGCGGCGCAACATGCGGCCTTTGGTGAAGTAAAACCGGGTGGTACATTAGTCAAAGCCAATCAAGTGGCGATGACCGTATTGACCCAAGGGCTAGTGAATTTAGGCATTCTTGCGGGCGACGTTAATGAACTTGTAGAGGCACAGGCATGCAAAGCATTTTACATGCATGGTTTAGGTCATTGGCTGGGTCTTGATGTTCACGATGTCGGTGAATACAAGTTAGATGAAGCAGATCGCCCATTTGAACCAGGTATGGTACTTACCATTGAGCCGGGCCTGTATTTTGACGAAGATGCGCAAGTTCCTGATGAGTATAAAGGAATTGGCATTCGTATCGAAGATGATTTGTTGGTTACAGATTCCGGTTATGAAAACTTAACCGAACTGGTGCCAAAAACCATCTCAGAAATAGAAGCATTAATGAATAACTAGTGGACACTTTGCGTGCAACAGTTTGATGTCGTCGTGGTTGGTGGGGGTATGGCGGGAGCCAGCGCCGCCATCGCCATAAAAAAAGTCTCTCCGCAGGCAAAGATTGCGGTTATTGAAGCCTTTGCGCCAAAAGGCAAGCAGCATCCAAGTTTTGACGACCGTAGTATTGCGCTTGCTGCGCAGTCAGTCGCATTTTTGGGCGAGCTAAATCTATTTAATCCCGAGTGGCAATACGTTGAGCCAATCACACAAGTGAATGTTTCTGACAGAGGTCACTTTGGTAAAGCGTGGATCAATCCCGATGACTACAATCAAAAAGCGTTAGGCTATGTGGTTGAAGTCAATCCCTATGGTTGCTTTTTACACGAGCAGTTGAGCAGCCTTGATATTGCACTGTTTTGCCCAAACCAAGTGGCGCATATACATCAACAACCAGAGCAGGTTGAACTGACCCTCGATAATGGTGAGCAATTACAAAGTCGATTACTGGTTGTTGCGGATGGCGCACAATCTCCTACGCGGGCTAAGCTCAATATTGGCTTTGATAGCATAGGCTACGAGCAAGGTGCATTGATTGCCAATGTGCAAATCGACACGGCACATCGTGGTCAGGCATTTGAACGCTTTACTGAGCATGGACCAATGGCGCTGCTGCCAATGAGTGATAATCGCTATTCACTGGTGTGGTGTATGCCAAATGAGCACCTCAGTGAGTTTGAAGCGATGGCAGCACACGAGTTTTTAGCTGCATTGCAGCAAGCCTTTGGATATCGCGCTGGGCGCTTTGTCCAAGTGGGCATGCGAGCCAGTTATCCGCTAGTGCTCGGACGAGTAGAGCAACTCACTCATCATCGGGTGGTGGTGATTGGCAATGCGGCGCATGCCATCCATCCCATTGCAGGGCAAGGCTTTAATTTAGGTCTACGAGATATTCAAGTCCTAACCTCACAATGTCAGGCGAATGCGCTTGATGAGTGGGGAAGTTTTCAATTTACGCGTGCTTATCAACAGGCGCGAGCGCAAGATATTAATACGGTGATGACATTAACCGATGCGCTCGTTCGACTATTTTCAAACTCATCAAGAACCTTAGCCTTAGGCCGTAGTTTAGGTCTACTTACCATGGCGCTGTCCAAAACAGCAAGAGCGCCGTTGGCTAAACAATTGATGGGATATAAAGGATAAAGGAGTTGGCATGCAACAAGTTCAAGTTTGTATTGTTGGTGGTGGATGTGTTGGTTTAACGCTGGCGCTAGGGCTTGCGCAGCAAAATATCTCGGTATTAGTGCTAGACAGTGGTGAAAAACCAACACCATTGGCACAAGAATACAGCGCACGCGTAAGCGCAATAAGCGCAGCAAGTCAGGCTTTATTTGAGCGCTTGGGCGTTTGGCCTGATATTAAAGCGCAGCGCGCCGCTGCATATACTCGCATGGATGTCCGTGATAAAGACAGCTTTGGTAAAATCGCCTTTGACAACGAATCGCTAGACTTACCTGAGCTTGGTCACATCATTGAAAACGATGCCATTCGCTATGCGTTGTTAACAGCACTCGAAGCACAGCAATCGGCCAAACTGATGTGGAACACAAAGTACCAAAGCTTGCATCAAACAGACACCGATGTGTTGCTAACGTTGGCTACTGGTGAGCCAGTGATGGCAAAGCTGGTGGTAGCAGCTGACGGTGCACGTTCGGCGATTCGTCAGCAGTTTAATATGCCAATCACTTATTGGGATTATGACCACCATGCGCTGGTTGCAACGATAAAAACTGCAGCACCTCATGATGCAACGGCAAGGCAAGTGTTCCTCCCTGATGGACCGCTGGCCTTTTTGCCGCTTGATGACCCATATACTCATTCAATTGTATGGTCTACCGCACCGGATAAAGCAAAGCAACTACAAGCCATGCCGGCCGAGGCGTTTAATAAAGCACTAAGTGCAGCAATTGATATGCAGTGTGGCGTGTGTGAATTGATTAGCGAAAGACATGTTTTTCCTTTAACCATGCGTTATGCAAAACAATGGGTGCAAGGGCGGATCGTTTTAATGGGCGATGCGGCACATACCATTCACCCACTTGCAGGTCTTGGCATGAATTTAGGGCTAAAAGATGCTGCCTATTTGATCACCTTGTTATCAGCACCGCAAGAGCAATTTGCCAGCACTCGGATACTGCGCCAATATGAGCGCAGCAGAAAAGCAGATGCTCAAAAGCATATTGCCATGATGCAAGGGCTTAAAGAGCTGTTTGAAGGCAATCATCCGCTTAAAAAGCTAGTACGTGGTGTGGGCCTGAGCTTGGTCGACAACCTCGGCCCAATCAAGCACCTGTTCGCCAAAGAAGCGATAGGCGGTAAATAAAAAAAATCGCCGCGTAAAGCGGCTCCTACAGAGATTTTATGCTGCTGGTAGGAGCGGGTTTACCCCGCGATCTTTTCCTAAATCAGTATCGCCGCGTAAAGCGGCCCCCACAGAAGTTTTATGTTGCTGGTGGGAGCGATTTTACATCGCGATCTTTTCCTAAAACAGGCATCACCAACTTTATAACTCCCCAATCCCATTGCTTAAATAAATACAATTCCAATAAGGATAATCACCAATCTGTTTTACCAACCCTGCCCGAAGCGGACTTGCAACTATGTATCTTGCTTGGTTTCTTAACATGGTATTATGCAAAATACAGGTGTCATAAAAATCTCTTTGCCATAGCTGCCGAATGTTCATTGTTCTTAGCTTAGTTGCCGTTCTTCCCTTTAAAGACTTAATGGCATCAGACAAGGAACACACATCCTTTAGTTGAAACAGGAGATGTAAATGATCTGGCATCAGTGTGTAGGCAATTAATTTGATAAAGTTATCCTGCTCAAGGTGGTAAATTTCGCGAATAACAACTTGATTGACTGCGAGGTTATTAAAAACAGCTGTTTTGTTTTTACAGCAAATAGTGATTGCATAATATTGACCAGCCGATGAAACTCGGCCCTTCCTTAAACGGCAGCTATGTGGCATGACTCTCTCCTTGAGTTCATTAATAAGTGCTCATGTAAGTATAGGACAAGATCGCTGCGTAAAGCGCCTCCCACAGAGGTTTTATGTTGCTGGTAGGAGCGATTTTACACCGCGATCTTTTCCTAAATCAGTATCGTCGCGTAAAGCGGCCCCCACGGAGGTTTTATGTTGCTGGTAGGAGCGGGTTCACCCCGCGATCATTTCAACAATTTCGCCGCGTAAAGCGGCTCCCACGGAGGTTTTATGTTGCTGGTAGGAGCGGGTTCACCCCGCGATCATTTCAACAATCTCGCCGCGTAAAGCGGCTCCCACATAGGTTTTGCGCTGTTGGTGGGAGAGGGTTCACCCCTCGATCATTTCAACAATCTCACCGTGTAAAGCGGCTCCCACAGAGGTTTTATGTTACTGGTAGGAGCGGGTTTACCCCGCGATCTTTTAACCTAATCTCAATGCAATAAACTCAGCGAGTTTATCAACCGCGTGGGCGGATTCTTGGGTGTTTTTGACAAGGCTGATACCGATTTGACCGAGTTCGGGTAATATTTGAGTTTGGGTCTGATAAGGCAGCTCTGCTGGCACAGTGCTTTTGGCCAGCACAGTGATCCCGAGTCCCTCTTTTAAAGCGGCGGTAAGGCCGGTTAAGTCGGCGTTGCTATATACAATCCGGTATTGTAATCCAGCTTGTTGCAGCGCTTCGATAGCACGGCGGCGATAAATACAGCCCTCCGGCGCGGTGACTAAAGTGACAACAGAATGCTGCGCAAGCGATAAATCGCCAACCCAAACTAGTTGGTCTTGCATAAACACTGGGTATTTGGACGAGCTCAGCTCCTCATTAAGCGCTAGCACCAAATCAAACTGGTCTTGCCTTACCACGGAAAGTAAGTGTTTACTCAGTCTTGATTTAACTTCTAATGCAACATCAGGATATAAAGAAACGAAATCGCCAATAATTGAGGGTAAGATCCGTGCTGCAAATTCGCTGGGAATGCCTAAACGCACTCGGCCCGTCACGCTCTCAGAGGTAAATTGCTGTATAATTGCATCGTTCTGCTGCAGCATTTGTTTGGCTAGGGGCAAAAGTAGCTCACCATATTGATTCAACACCTGCCTTTGGCCTTGCTTTTTAAACAGCTTGCAACCGAGCATGTCTTCTAAACGTTTGATTTGCAAGCTAACAGCTGGCTGAGATAAGCCAAGCAACTCCCCGGCCTTGGCAAAGCCACCGACATCAACCACAGTGACCAGCGTTCTTAATCCATCAATTGATAAGTTTTTCATATAAGGAAATGCAATTTATAAAACCCAAGTACATTAATATTATTTATCAATTGATAAGTAAATACAATTTGTTGTTGAGTTTGTGCATCCTTATACTTTTGCTCATCGAAATTTCACTAAGGTAGTGCCATGAGCGTCACGCCAATTATCTTTGCAAAGCACCGTCAGGGCAGTGTTCCGGCGCAAAACCATTACATGCCAACTGATGCTGTTGTTGTACTCGATTTCAGCGGCTTTGAGACCACGCCTTTCTTAAGCCAAATTCTTGCACTTAACTTGAATAAGTTAATGGCACCTGGCTTAGGTTTTCAAGGCAAACTAGACAGTGGCGAAAATTTCGCCGTGTACTATTTTAGTGAAACGGCTTACCGTTTTGTTGTAAGTGAAAGCGCAGCCGCTGAGCTGGCAACACTGATTGATAGCCATGCCGACGAGTTCGATATTGAACTGGTTCGCCGTCATGATTTAGTTGCCGCCACCATAAGCGGTGAGCTTGCGTTTGAGCGTTTAGTCAGTGACTTTACGTTAACGC
The DNA here is from genome assembly GCF_005886105.2 of Pseudoalteromonas galatheae. Classification (NCBI taxonomy): domain Bacteria; kingdom Pseudomonadati; phylum Pseudomonadota; class Gammaproteobacteria; order Alteromonadales; family Pseudoalteromonadaceae; genus Pseudoalteromonas; species Pseudoalteromonas galatheae. The sequence continues at coordinate 2,741,479 of NZ_PNCO02000001.1, read as the reverse complement.
CTGGCCTTAGGATCTCAGATAAAAATGCCTGCTATGGCAAGCAAAGCGGTGAAGTATTTATTACGACCTTGCTGGTGGACGAACAGCAACAGTATCAGTTGATTGCGCAAGCTGCTGTGTTAGATAAGTGGCAAACGACGCTCACTGACGCTGGTTTTAAACTCGTTTCATAAATTCCGTGCAGTTATCGCAAGCGCGATAACAATAACCCCCTCAGCGCCAACCGATGGCGGCTGAGTAAAAAAGTGAAGGATAAGTATGACTTCTAAAACAGTACTACACGCGAAGCACCTAGAAGCTGGCGCGAAAATGGTAGACTTCCACGGTTGGGAAATGCCAATCAATTATGGCTCACAAATTGAAGAACACCATGCGGTGCGTCAAGATGCGGGCATGTTTGACGTTTCACACATGACGATTGTTGATATCGAAGGTGTAGACGCAAAGGCATTTTTACAAAAGCTAGTTGCAAACGATGTAGCTAAGCTTACTGTGGCTGGTAAGGCGCTATACACAGGCATGCTAAACGAGCAGGGCGGTGTAATTGACGACCTTATCATTTACTTCTTCACTGAAACGCAATATCGCCTAGTCGTTAACTCTGCAACACGCGAAAAAGACCTTGCGCATATCGGTGCAGTAGCTGCAGATTTTGATGTGGCAGTAACAGAGCGTCCTGAGTACGCGATGATTGCGGTACAAGGTCCAAATGCAAAAGCAAAAACAGCAACTATCCTAGACGAACAACAACAAGCGGCTGTTGAAGGCATGAAGCCATTCTTTGGTGTGCAAGCTGGCGACCTATTTATCGCAACGACTGGCTACACTGGTGAAGAGGGTTATGAGATCGTAGTACACAACGACGGTGCGGCGGACTTATGGCAAAAATTATTAGACGCAGGTGTGCGTCCTGCTGGCCTAGGTGCACGTGATACGCTACGTTTAGAAGCGGGCATGAACCTTTACGGCTCAGACATGGACGAGACGGTGTCTCCACTTGCAGCGAACATGGCATGGACAATTGCATGGGAGCCAGAGGAGCGTGACTTTATCGGTCGTGCAGCTATCACTAAACAACGTGCTGAGCAAAGCACGGATAAGCTGGTAGGTTTAGTCCTAGAAAGCAAAGGCGTATTACGTGGTGGTTCTAAAGTTATCGTAGAAGGTGGCGAAGGTGTTATTACTTCTGGTACATTCTCACCAACTTTAGGCTTCAGTGTAGCGCTTGCGCGTGTACCTCGTTCAATTGGCGAGACTGCACAAGTTGAAATGCGTAAGAAGCTAGTTGATGTTAAAGTAGTTAAGCCAAGCTTCGTTCGTAACGGCAAGTCAATTATCTAGTTTTTATAGATAATAAATAGAATAACATTGATGTCGCTCGCGTGGTGACATCGCAACCGACCAAAGGAACAAAAAAATGAGCAACATTCCTAGCGAGTTAAAGTACGCTACTTCACACGAGTGGGTTCGCGCTGAAGGCAATGGCGAGTACACAGTAGGTATCACTGAGCACGCACAAGAACTTCTAGGCGACATGGTATTTGTTGAATTACCAGAAGTAGACGATGAAGTTGACGCGGGTGAAGACTGCGCGGTTGCTGAGTCTGTAAAAGCAGCATCAGACATCTACGCACCAATCGGCGGTACTATCATTGCGGTAAACGAAGACCTAGAAGATGCGCCTGAAACTGTAAACAACGATGCTTACGGTGACGGTTGGTTGTTCCGTATTAAAGCGTCTGATGAGTCTGAGCTAGATAACCTACTAGACGCTGAAGGCTACGCAAATTCAATCGACGAAGACTAATTTGTTGATAGTAATAAAAGCCCCTTTTTAGGGGCTTTTATTGTTGCTTTTTGGGCAAGGGTGCTTGCTCAGGGTATGACGAGCTCATGCCAACGTTTTTAGAATACTGCCGTTACCAAGGTATCTCATTTAGATAAAAACAGTATTCACCTTTTTCATTTGGATCATAGGAACCTGGACTAATGTCAAACGCCAAATCTCTTGAACAGTTAGAGCAAAAGCAAGATTTTATCCGCCGCCATATCGGGCCAAGCCCAGCACAGGTGAGCGAGATGCTAAGCGCTCTTGGAGTATCTAGTGTTGAAGAGCTGATCGGTCAAACTGTACCTGCTTCAATTCGTTTAGAAGAGGGCTTACAGATCGGTGAAAGCCGCACAGAAGTGGAAACCCTAAGCTACCTTAAATCAGTAGCAAGCAAAAACAAGGTTTTCAAATCTTACATCGGTCAAGGCTACCACCCAACTCACGTACCTAATGTTATTTTACGTAACGTACTTGAGAATCCGGGTTGGTACACGGCTTACACCCCTTATCAGCCAGAGATTGCGCAAGGTCGCTTGGAATCACTACTTAACTTCCAAACGCTGACTATGGACATTACCGGCCTAGACTTAGCCAGTGCATCACTACTTGACGAATCAACCGCAGCGGCAGAAGCAATGGCGCTTGCAAAACGTGTATCTAAAGCGAAAAAAGCAAACATCTTCTTTATTGCAGACGACGTACACGTACAAACTATCGACGTAGTATCTACGCGTGCTGAACAGTTTGGCTTTGAAGTAGTAGTAGGTCCTGCTAGCGACGCTGCTAACCACGAGATTTTTGGTGCGCTATTCCAGTATCCAACAACATCAGGTGAAGTGGTTGACGTTACTGACCTAATCGCACAAGTACAAGACAAAAAAGCGATTGCCTGTGTTGCTGCAGATATCATGAGCTTAATGCTGCTTAAAGCACCAGGCAAACTAGGCGCAGACGTAGTGCTTGGTTCTGCACAGCGTTTTGGTGTACCAATGGGTTACGGCGGTCCACACGCGGCATTCTTTGCCACGCGTGATGCTTACAAGCGTTCACTACCAGGCCGTATTATTGGTGTGTCTAAAGACCGTTTAGGTAACGACGCGCTACGTATGGCGATGCAAACTCGTGAACAGCACATCCGCCGTGAAAAAGCCAACTCAAACATTTGTACTGCACAGGTGCTACTTGCGAACATGGCTGCGTTTTACGCGGTTTACCATGGTCCTCAAGGTCTTAAGATCATCGCAGAGCGCATTAACCGTCTTGCAAGCATTCTCGCAACGGGTCTTAAAGCAAAAGGCGTGGCACTTAAGCACGATACGTGGTTTGACACCATTACCGTTAAAGCGGACGACGCTGACAAGCAAGCGGTTGTGGCGCGTGCAATAGCAAAAGGCGTGAACTTTGCCCTTAACCACAACGGCGAATACTCAATTGCAGTAAACGAAACCACAACGCGTGCAGACGTAGCTGAGCTATTCGACATCATTTTAGGCGACGACCACGGCCTAAATGTAGATGCGCTAGACGCACAAGTGTCAGGCGAGAACATCACAGGTATTCCTGCAAGCCTAGTGCGCGACGACGAAATTTTAACGCACGCAAACTTCAACAGCTATCACAGCGAAACCGAGATGCTGCGTTATATCAAGCGTCTTGAAAACAAAGATTTAGCACTAAACCACTCAATGATCTCATTGGGCTCGTGTACCATGAAGCTAAACGCAACCGCTGAAATGATCCCAGTGACTTGGCCTGAGTTTGCAGAGCTACACCCGTTCTGCCCAATCGACCAAGCAGAGGGTTACAAGATCATGATGACTGAGCTGCACGACTGGCTTGTGAACATCACAGGTTACGACGCAGTATCACTACAGCCAAACTCAGGTGCACAAGGTGAATACGCAGGTCTTATCGCGATCCGTAAGTACCATGAGTCTCGCGGTGAAGGTCACCGTAACATCTGTTTGATCCCAAGTTCAGCGCACGGTACAAACCCAGCGTCTGCACAAATGGCAAGCATGAAAGTGGTTGTGGTTGACTGTGATAAAAACGGTAACATCGATATGGAAGACCTACGCGCGAAAGCCGCAGACGTAGCTGAAAACCTATCGTGCATCATGGTCACTTACCCGTCGACACACGGTGTATACGAAGAGTCTATCCGTGAAGTATGTGACATCGTGCACCAGCACGGCGGCCAAGTATACATGGACGGCGCAAACATGAACGCGCAGGTTGGGGTAACTAGCCCAGGTTCAATCGGCTCTGACGTATCACACTTAAACCTACACAAAACATTCTGTATTCCACACGGTGGCGGTGGCCCAGGTGTTGGTCCTATCGGTGTTAAATCGCACCTAGCGCCATTTATGCCTAACCACAGCGTGATCAACGTAGAAGGCACAAACGTAGGTAACGGCGCGGTTTCTGCGGCACCTTACGGCTCTGCTGCTATCCTGCCTATCTCGTGGGCATACATCGCGATGATGGGCAGCGAAGGTCTAAAACAAGCAACAGAAATGGCAATCGTAAACGCTAACTACCTAACGGCTAAGTTGAGCGAGCACTTCCCAATTCTATACCGTGGCCGTAACGACCGTGTTGCCCACGAATGTATTGTTGACCTTCGCCCACTGAAAGAAGCGACAGGCATTACCGAAATGGACGTTGCTAAGCGTCTACAAGACTACGGCTTCCACTCACCAACAATGTCGTTCCCAGTAGCGGGCACACTTATGGTTGAGCCAACGGAATCTGAGTCTAAGGTAGAAATCGACCGCTTTATCGAAGCTATGGTTTCTATCAAAGGTGAAATCGACAAGATTGCATCAGGCGAGTGGTCTATCGAAGATAACCCATTAGTATTTGCACCACACACGCAAGCTGACGTACTAAGCAACGACTGGAACCGTGCATATGATCGCCTCGCAGCTGCATTCCCAGTACCAAGCGTAGCAAAAGACAAGTTCTGGCCAACGGTAACCCGTATCGACGACGTATACGGCGACCGTAACCTAATTTGTTCTTGCCCAGCGGTTGATACCTATCGCGACGCGTAAGGGTTTGTAGGTCGCGCTTTAGCGCGACTTAGCAAATTTTGAAAAGCCGCCCTTTGTAAAAAGGGCGGCTTTACGCCGCGATCTCTTATAACGACGCATAACTGCGATTTCACACTAAATCTCTACGTAGGTCGCCATTTATGGCGACTAATAATGTATCTCTTTGGTTTTGCCTCGCTGGTGAAGTGATATCAGGCAAAGTTGAAGACTGGATTCAAAAAATAATTCGCGACATAAAGTCGCTGCTACGAATTGTTCGTAGCTGTAGATGGTAATCATCTAAAGATCGCGGCGTGAAGCCGCTCCCACCCGACCAAATTCAGCTCGGCGTTGAATAGATTAGTCCGTTGCTTGTCATCGCCGAAGCGACGAAAGGTAAAATTGCAGGGCGGGGTCAAAAAACAAGTCACGACATAAAGTCGCTGCAACGAATTGTTCGTAGCCTTAAATAGCAACCACGGTAAATAATTGAATTTTTGTATAACAAATTCAAGCGGGCTGAATGTTTTGACTCGTTGTTGAAAGTAAGTGTCGATAAAAGGTACTCTCAAGGCTAGTTCTCAACACTTAGCGCTCAGATTAGTTGCTGCGACATAAAAGCTTAGGTTAGATTGTCGGCTTTTCTCACATTGCGCGTGGTGTTTGCGACTATCGCGATTTATAAGGTATAAAAATGATTCCAATAAATAATTCAATTGTTTCCGGAGTAGCATTGTCGGAAATAAATGGCGAAACAAAAATGCTACTGATGAAGCGAACGCAAGGTAGCTTCTGGTGTCATGTCGCAGGCTCAATGGAAGAAGGTGAATTACCTTGGCAAACCATTGTTCGAGAGTTTTATGAAGAAACTCAGATAGAAGTAACGGACCTGTACAATGGCCAATTTTTAGAGCAGTTTTATGCATCCTATTCCAACGTTATTGAGGTTATTCCTGTATTTGTAGTCAAGTGTCCAGCCAATCAAGAAGTGGTTCTAAACGATGAACATACTGACTTTGAATGGTGCAATTTAGAAGAAGCATTGAAGCTCGCACCTTTTCCAGCGCAACATGCAGTGTTTAAACATGTATGGGAGTATTTTGTAGATAAGCCTATCAACGAGCTTTTTCGTATAAAGCTTGGCTAACGAGCAGTTCGGCAAAGTTGAAGATTGGATTTAAAAGAGTCATAGCTGCACGTTGTTTGTAGCCACAGACCGAAACCATAAAAGATCGCGGCGTGAAGCCGCTCCTACCCGATCTACTTCTTGTCAGTGTAGAATAGCCCGCTGCTTCTGGTCGGCAAGGCGATATAAAAGCAAAGTTGAAGACTGGATAAAAAAAAAGCTGTGATATAGAGCCGCGGCTACAAATTGTTTGTAGCCACCGACGGAAACCATAAAAGATCGCGGCGTGTACTTATCGCCTTAATGGACGGTAATAGGGAGATCGTTTACCACTAATGATTGGCCATTTTGCTGAGCACGAAGAAAGCTTGCTACCAAAATATCGTTGGGTAGGGTGCTGATGTCGTTAACGGTTTCGACCATGCAAAACGTAATGGACTCCCAACCTAAATCTTTAATAAAGGTCTTAAGCTTGCTGATGTTATCTTCATAGTTTTCATCTGTAGTCAGCAGGCCGATGGAGTGTTTATTGCCGAGTTTGTATTTTCCTTGCTGAGTGATGGCGCATTTAGCGTAACCGCTCAACACATAAACTGTATTTGTGCTTTTGTTCATATTGGTAATGTTTTTTGGCTGAATTATGATTTTGATTTCATATGCATTTTTTAAACCAAGCTAGTAAATATCGCTCCGCTGTTTTCTTATGTATTGAAAGTATTGAGAAAAATTATTAGTGATTTGTCTTGGGTGTTGCTCCCACAAAAGGCGTCAATTTTTTGTGAGATTGAATGATAGGGGTTGCGCTTATGTTTACCGTTGTGTCGAAATCAAGGGGAGTGGGTGTATTATTTGTCGCCATCAATGGCGACCTACGCGGGAGGCGTAAGGTTGTGCTGCGAAATGCTGGCTTTGCTTTCTTTGTTTTGACAAGTTGTCTTTAAATTATCTCGTTAATCTTGTTGCTGGTACGATGAGTTGTTACTCTCAAGTTCAATAAACAAAATTAAAGGCAATATCATGCAGGAGTTTTTAGAAAAGTTTGCAATCACCACCAAAGTGAATGTGGTATGGGGAGAAATGGATGCATTGGGGCATGTGAATAACGTGTCGTATTTTCGCTACTTTGAAACTGCGCGAATCGATTTTTTGACTCAAACGGGCTTACTTTCGGTATTATCAGAGCCTACCCATAGTCCGGTTTTGCGTGATACGTACGCGCAATATAAACGACCCGTCACTTTTCCAGATACCTTGCATATTGGTTCATATATCACTGATATCAAAGAAGATCGTTTTACCATGCGCTACGAGGCTTTTAGTGAATCGCAACAAGCAGTATGCACAACGGGGTATGCGAATGTGGTGATGTTTAATATGAAAACAGGGAAAAAATCGCCAATTCCAGAGAATATGCTGGCTATATTGAAGCAATACGAGATGGACGATAGTCAATAGAAGCATGGAGCTTGGGTGTTTCGTTGTATTAAAGTTTTAAAAATTGTCGCGGCATAAAGCCGCTACTAAGCTAATACGAGATTGCGCGATGATTTTGATACCAAAAGGTGAGTAAAGCGATAAATGCCAACATTAACCGCTAGGCAGAATATCAAAGTGATAGTGACTGCTATCCAAGCCGAAGAGCAGTCGCTTCGATCGCGTTATCCTATTTTAAACTGGCAAAACAGCATTGCGATGGTGATTTTGCTGTTGTCGTTAACTGCGTTAATTGGCGTTGCCTTGCTTTACTATTTTGCCGTTATTCCTGCATGGCTGTGCATTCTGTTGGCGGCTTTTATTACTTCTATTTCTCATGAACTTGAACACGATTTGATCCACAAGCAGTATTTTAGTGACCGTCCATTCGTATATCATTTTATGATGTTAGTAGTGTGGATGATGCGACCTAATACAGTGAATCCTTGGTATCGCAGGCAAATTCATTTACATCATCATAAAGTGTCTGGCACTGAACAAGACCTAGAAGAGCGCTTGGTGGGTAATGGTATCCAATCTCTTTGGTTGCGAGCTGTGGTCATTACAGATGGATTGCTAGGTTTATTATTGAATGCCAAGCAGTTTAGTCGAGAAGTCAAGGGTTTTACGTTTTTACAAGTCTTTAATGCTGGCTTTCCGCTTGCTACGGCTTATTTTGCGACTTTATATGGTGTGATTGCTTATTACGTGCTGCAATTTATACAACCATTTGAATTACCTAGGTGGGGAGCAGATTTACTAGCGGTTGCTGAGTTCTTTATGGTGGTATTGATTATACCTAATATGATCCGTTCAGCATCTTTAAACCTTGTCACATCTTCAATGCATTATTATGGTGGGGTGAATAATGTGTTAGAGCAGACCCATGTGATCACCAGTTGCTGGTTTTTACCATTTCAGTTATTTTGTTTTGATTTTGGCCGCACGCACACGATCCACCACTTTGTGCCTAATCAGCCATTTTATATTCGACAATTAATAAGTAAAAAAATACGTCCGGTTATGGCCCAGCATGGCGTGCATTTTGATGACTTACAAAGCTTAAAAAATGCAAATCACTACTCGGTCAAAGTCCAGGTTAGTCAAAAATAAAAAGCTGTTTACTGCAAAAGCTTATTCAACCGTTAGGCGGTTATTGATATCGCGACTGGTGAGTATCTGCGAGGCATCAAACCCGGTTGAACGTTTTGCCATGCGATCATATAACAACACATTGACTGTCGCGGCTAAGTTCATGCAGCCTATGGTTGGTACATACACCACGGCATCGGCGGCATCGACGATTTCTTGTGGCAGACTGCCATCTTCAGGACCAAAAATGTATAACGCATTGTCGGGGTGAGTAAACTGTGGCAGTGGGGTTGCGCCCTCTACCAGCTCAACACAGACAAGCGCACGGCCTGCTACTTTTAAACTGATGAAATCATCAACTTGTTTGATGGGAATATTGTCGGCAACGTTTTTTGTATCCGTATGATACTTTGCAGCCCTTGCGTAACGATTGCCGCTAAAGTAGATGGCTTGCGCATCATAACAACCTGCGGCCCGTAATACGCCACCCACGTTGGTTGGTGATTTAGGGTTTACTAATCCGATTGCTACAAATGACTCGTTCATACTTTTTAATTCTCACTATACTGGCAGTAGTGCCAGCAAAAATTCGACGAGCGATTATATCATGCGCTTGATTTTGTGCCAGTTGGTATTGTAGGAGTAGGGCTGGTGTTGTCGGGCTAAAGCTCGACCTACGTTTTTGCTGGGGTCGAGCAATCTGCGTTTTCGGGATAGAGCAGATGTTGTCGAGCTAAAGCTCGACCTTCAGAAGTGGGTTTAGTAGTCTTCTAACTCATCGTCAGATAAATCGTTTGATTTTCTATAGCCTGGCTTTGCTAAAATCTCAACATAAAAGGAAGTGAGGTTTTCAGTTTGCGTTTTATCAATCAATTTGTTTAGTTGTGATAGGTGCACTGGCTCGGCTTCTGCTTCTGTATTACCAAACTTACAATCAAAATCCCAATAATCAGCCCCTGCAGGCAGAGTTTTGTTGCGCTCGCGCTTTAGGTATTTTTTAAGCTCATGCTTAACCGCATCAACGCGTCTTTCAAGTTTGATTTTCGGGTGAATTAGTTCAAATGTCTTTTTCATAGTTGCCTTCAAGCAAAAAATACTCAATCGGCAAAACAGTATGCCTGAGTAGGTAATGTGTATTGATTTAAGCGTAAAGCTTACACTCGAATAAATACAGAAATGTAGTAGGGTATTTTACGTTATATTTTATGAGCTGGCGAGGGACTTTGTGAATGCCGAAGAGAATAAAAGCTGAATTGGTTGCGTGAGTTCGCAGCCAACTCATGTTACTAAAGTAGCTGTTGATTATGACGGGTTAATTCGTGCTAGGTTGCGTTACGGTCGCGGCCGCCAATCTACGCTCCAAGCGCTCTAGCTTTTCTGCCAGTGCGGTTTGCGTCATTTCTATTTGGGCAAGGCTTCCTCCGATCTCAATTTGTTTCGAGTCTCGGCTTTGCGTTTGAGACTTTAACTGATCAACGTCATCATTGATTGCGGCAATTTGGTTTTTGAGTACGTTAGCTGCTTGCTGTTGCTCTTCTATTAGCGAGAGTTTTAAAGCAAGCTCCGTTTGGCTCTGAGATAGTGCTTCCACCCTAGTAGTTGTACTGGTTTGGCTTTTAGCATTATTACTTGCTTGTTCCTCAAGCTTTTTGATTTCTGATTGGTTTCGTCGCCACGCTGACGCCCACAGTTTATCCATCTGTGACCAAAGCTCGTCTGTGCGCTCGGTAAGTGTGTTCAACTTTGCTTGCATTGCACCTGCAGACAAATCCATCTCTTCATCTGTGGCAGTGAGCGTATGCTCAAGCTCGGCAATGCGTTTTGTTGATTCGAGTAATTGCGTTTGTGTTGCTGAAAGCTGCCCATAGAGCCCAAATACTGATGCGGCCAGAGCAATAATGGCAGCAATGCTTATCCAGTTTATGACACCTGTTTTTTGGGTTTTTATTGCTTTTGATTTGGAGGAGGTGTTCGACGTAGATACCTTATTATTCGCTTGATTGAGAGAGTCTTTAAACGCTTCAACCTGATCTAAATCGGGCGTAATACTTGGTAGCTCAGGCTCAATTCTTTTATCCAAGGTATATTCCTCTTTTTCGGGTTTATCTGGAACTCTGGCAGCTTATACCAATTGAGTAAATTCTCCAACTATTAGAAGTATACATAGCGATATTATCAAATGGCTTAATGGTGTGTTGATCATTGTAGGTGGGATTGGATATATGCCTGAATGATGCTGTAGCAAAACGGCTGCTCTGATGTAATAGGCGCGCAGAAAACGTAAATCAACTGCGTTTTCTGCGCTATTCTAGACGCTAGCGGTTTTTGCTTTTTAAAAGCTCATTGAGCTTCTCTTCAACCCGCAAAATATCTTCTTTGGTCGCTAAAACTTGATCAGGTTTGCCTTGCTCTTCTTCATGCATTACTTGCATCGCATCGACGATAATACCGATAAAAAGATTAAGTACCGCAAAGCTGGTGATAATGATAAAGGGTACAAAGAACAACCAAGACTGCGGAAATAGTTCCATAGTCGGACGGACAATTCCCATTGACCAGCTCTCTAGCGTCATTACCTGAAACAGTGTGTAAGCTGAGGCGCCAATGGAGCCAAACCACTCTTGCATGTTGGGATCTGGGTGTTGGCCAAATAATTTTGTTGTGAGTACTGCAGACACATAAAACACAATGCCAAGTACGCCAATTACTGAAGCCATACCCGGTAGTGAGTGTCCAAGGGCACCAATAACCCGACGCATCTGAGGAACAACAGAAAATAGTCTTAAGACCCTTAAAATTCTAAACGCCCGTAGCACCGACAAGGCTCCAGTTGAAGGTGCCCATGAGATAGCGACAATAACGAAGTCAAAGATGTTCCAACCGGACTTGAAAAATTTCAGACGATAAACAATCAGCTTCAACAAGAGTTCAAGGGTAAAAATCATCAATATGACAAAGTCAATCTTGTGCAGTAGAGCTGCATTGTTTTTGCCAAACTGAGTCGTTTCTAGGCCCAGTGTCACAGCATTAAACAAAATTACTGCAATCAGAAAGTTCTGAAACAGTTTAGCCTCTACGAGTGCAGTTAGCTTTGACATTACGTTGTTTGGTGGTGTCATGTATCTAAAACGAATAGCTAAAATAAGTACGCCATAATGTAGGGCAAATCATGGTTTTTCAAGATTAAAATAACCAAAACACGATACAATTGTTCTAAAAACCGCAGCAGTAGATTAAGTTAGCTGCTTTGGTGAGTTATTGAAATCTTTGCTTTATAAACTAATCCTCAGGCCCGAGTAGGGTATAGGTAAGATGTTTACGCAGATCTTTTAAAATCACTCCTTTTTTCAGCATGGCGGCGCTTAAACGCTTTTGCCATTTTAGAAGATCCGGCTTTGCGACTTCCAATGCCTGTTCATTCTCAAATTGGAAAAAGAGTATTAATGAGCCGGGGAACAAGTGATATTCCACATCAAACCAACATTGCACCATGCCGGGAATTTCTGCACGAGCTTGTTCTTCGAGTTTGTCTGCAATGGTGAGTACCAAAGCTTGCTGTTTTTCTTGTACTTTTGAGAGCTTTTTCATAATGCTATGGATGTAAGAGGCCAAAAGCCTAATTATACCCAAGCTTTTGGGCTATCAACAACTTTGTTGGTGGTTGCACGCTCAAAGTGAATTGCTTTTTCAATTCACTTTGAGCCGCTTTTTTCGAATTCCTGTGCTGACAGCGCAAGTTTTGGTAGCGGTAGTTGGATTACTTCTGTGCTGTAGATCTTTTAAATTGGGTTTTGTAGAGATGAAATTAAATACATCGCTCCGTTTGGCTCTATATGGCCGTCGCAGTTGCCGCTTTCTATTTGAGCGGTGCTCAATGCGGCTTGACCATCGGTTGGTAAATAAAGCGCTTTTGATACACGTCTGCAGCTTTTTGATTGGATAGTTTGCTGTTCGACGATAAGAATATGTCCACCGCCTATCACGTAAGCGTTGGGAATGTTGGTTTGCGCTAGAAAGGCGACTTTGCAGGCTTTGTCGTTATTGAAACCGTTTGCTATTATCTCCTTAGAGGCTGGGGTCGAAACGGTAATGACACATTTTTCACCAATGGATACAGCGTATTGTCCCAGTTGCCACTTTGCTGCTACTTCGCCTTGTGCAGCCGCTAAATTACTTATGCTGATCGTTGCTATAAGTGCTAAATATTTCATGAAAGCCTTCTTGCATATCCCTATTCATCATTGTGTGGTCACTTTACATTAGTATCTCATCCTGCAGTTTAGGCATCTGCTCGACCAACAGGGCTAAATATTTTATTATCATGGCAGTATAAATCTTATGCAAGGAGCATAGTCTGTTATGACCAAGGAAAAATCGTTATCACTTTCTACAAAGCTGAAGTTTTTGTTTGCTGCAATTGGCAAGCATTTGGGCCTTATCTCCATTGGCATTCCGTTTTGTATTGTTGGTGGATTCGCCATTTACATTGGGGCAACTGAGCAATACGGTGCAGGTATTGGGGCTGTTATTTTTGGTGCTATATTTATCTTGATACCTCTTGGAATGTACGCTTTTTCCCTGCCATCAAGTATTCGCTACTACTACGAAAAAGAATTGACGAAAGAGTTTGGTAAGCACCTTTTCGGCACCATCACTAACAAAAGAATTGAATCTAACACTTATGTTCACCGAGACGAGTATGACCGGGAAGTGGAGCATCAGGAGACTTTCTATTTCGTTGAGTACAGCTATCAATTTCAGGGCAGCCGTGAAGGTGAGTTTATTCTGGATAACAAAGATTTTTATGACAAGTTGCAGGTTGGAGATGATTTACCTATCCAAGTATTGACGGTAAAACCAAGCGTAGCAGAGCCCAGACTCATCAAATTAGGAAAGCGCTACGGACTTAAGCCCGCTGAAAGTTACTAGGCTAAATATGCAATTGATTGAGGCTTACGCTTCAACCAGTTGACGCTGAAAATACCCTTTTAGAAAATCGAGCAGTAAGCGAACTTTTTTAGAGTTGGCATTGCCTTCAGGGAAAACGCCATAAACATGTATGTCTGGCAGGGTGTAATCTTCTAATACAGGAACCAAAGTTCCGGCTTGTATTTTTGGTAACGCGTCGTAAGTTGGAATTCGTCCAAGACCATGACCACCCTCCACAAAAGCGGTGCGTGCCGCTGCATTGTTGGTGCTTATATCGCCCTTCATCGTGATGCTATAGGCCCTAGCCCCTTTACTCAATGTGAGCGCCCCCGATGTCAGCTTGTAAATCACCCATTGATGCTGGTAGAGATCGGTGGGGTGTTTGGGGACGCCATACTTTTGCAAATAATCTGGCGATGCGCACAGACAGGTTTCTAGCACTGAAAGTTTACTGGCTTGCAAGCCTGAATCGGGAAGTGGGGCACCTCGAATGGCCAGATCAATGCCTTCTTTGATGATATTGACGACTTCATCTGTGAGCATGATATCGAGCTGGATCTTAGGATACATAGCTCTAAATTCATTGAGTGCAGGCACTATGGTTTGCAAGCCAACATTAACAGGGCAGGTAAGCTTTATTAGACCGATAGGCTCTTTCTTTAAATTCTCAATTTGCTGGTTTGCGGCAAAGGCTTGCTCTGCAATCACACGGCAGCGCTGGTAGTATTCGCGACCTGCTTCTGTAAGTGAAATGGTGCGAGTCGAGCGATTGAGCAATTTTATGCCTAACTGTGACTCCAGTTTTTTAACATGGTAGCTCACCACTGCGCGAGACAAATTTAAATGCCTAGCGGCGCCACTTAAAGTGCCTTGCTCGATAACTTGGGCAAAGACAACCATGCTTTTGAGTTGCTCAAACGAAATATCCACGCACTACTCCATCGACTTTGATAAATTCATTGTATCAATTGTTTGAACAAAGAGTTAGCTTTTGTCTGCATTGTTTAACTAGTCTTAAGCTCATACTTTTATATTTATCCGCAGGCTAAATAGTCTGAAGTTTGAACAAAGAATGAGAGGTAATTTTGATGACAGCAAAGAAAATTTTAATGGTGCTAACGTCACATGCAGAACTAGGCAACACAGGTGAGAAGACAGGGTTTTGGATTGAAGAGTTTGCTGCACCTTACTATGCCTTTGTGGATGCAGGGGTAGAAGTAACGCTTGCTTCACCAAAAGGTGGTCAGCCGCCAATTGACCCAAAAAGCGAACAGCCTGATTTCCAAACCGACAGTACTAAGCGCTATTTTGATGATCAAAAAACGCAGGAACTGGTGGCAAATACGCTGCCGCTAGCAGAGGTGAACGCGGCAGATTTTGACGCCGTATTTTACCCAGGCGGTCACGGACCTCTATGGGATTTAGCAACAGATACCAATTCAATCCAATTGATCAGTTCCTTTTTAGCTGCAGATAAACCAGTTGGTGCGGTATGCCATGCAACCGCTGTGCTGATGGATGTAAAAGCTACATCGGGCGAATATCTGGTAAAAGGTAAGGTGGTGTCTGGTTTTACGAATAGTGAAGAGGAGGCCGTCGGGCTAACTGATGTCGTGCCATTTTTATTAGAAGATGAGCTGGTTAAACGAGGTGCAGATTTCCAAAAAGTGGATGACTGGAATGTGTTTGCCATTAGAGATGGCTTACTGTTTACAGGACAAAATCCAGCAAGCTCTGAACTTGTCGCTGAGAAAATGCTGACGTACCTAAACCAGCTGTAACCTGCTTATCAAAAGGAATAAATCATGAGTAACGCAATAAACCAAGCTCAAAACGCACAAACGAATCGTCGCATTACCTTGGCGTCGCGCCCACATGGTGCACCAACGCAAGAAAATTTCAATTATGAAGAAGCACAGATCCCAACGCTAAAAGAGGGAGAGGTGCTTCTTCGTACCGTCTTTTTGTCGTTAGATCCTTACATGCGTGGCCGTATGAGCGACGCAAAATCCTATGCAGATCCGGTTGCTATCGGCGAAGTGATGGTGGGTGGTACGGTATGCCGAGTCGAAGAATCGAATAACCCTAAATTTACCCAAGGTGACTGGGTACTCGCGATGAGTGGCTGGCAGGACTATAGCGTTTCGGATGGCACGGGCTTACTTAAGTTAGATAACAATTTACCCAACCCATCATATAGCTTGGGCGTTTTAGGGGTGCCAGGCCTTACTGCCTACATGGGATTGATGGATATCGGCCAGCCAAAAGCTGGAGAAACTGTAGTGGTTGCTGCAGCAACAGGTGCTGTAGGGAGCCTTGTTGGACAAATAGCAAAACTGCAAGGCTGTAGAGTAATAGGTATTGCTGGTGGCGCTGAAAAGTGCAGTTACGCTACTGAGGCACTTGGTTTTGATGTCTGCCTTGATCATCGTAAGGATGATCTCGCAGAGCAGTTAGCTCAGGCTTGCCCATCTGGTATCGACGTCTATTTTGAAAATGTGGGTGGTAAGGTGTTCGATGCGGTTATGCCACTGCTTAACTCAAGTGCTCGGATCCCACTTTGTGGGTTGATCTCTCAGTATAATGCCACTGAATTGCCACCAGGACCTGATCGTATGTCTATGTTGATGGCGACACTGCTTACTAAGCGAGTGAAAATGCAAGGCTTTATTGTATTCGATGATTATGGGCATAGATACAACGAGTTTAGCGAAGCGATGCAACCATGGTTAAACGCGGGCAAGATTAAATACAAAGAGCATCTAGTTGAGGGTATGGATAATGCTGTTGAGGCGTTCATTGGCTTACTAGAGGGTAAAAACTTTGGCAAGCTTGTTGTGCGTTTAGGTCCAGACGAGCTGGTATAACTAAATTTTAGGAAGGATAAATCGATGTTAACTGTTCACCACTTAAACGAGTCACGCTCGACAAGAGTGCTTTGGCTTTTACATGAACTCAACATGCCTTATGAGCTTGTGGAGCACGAGCGAAACTCTGAAACGCGCCTTGCGCCTGAAAGTCTTAAAAAGGTGCATCCACTTGGAAAAGCCCCCGTGTTGGTCGATGACAGCCTAGTCTTATGTGAGTCTGGAGCCATCATGGAATATCTGCTAGATAAGGCGGAAAAAAGTAGTTTGCGACCAGATGTGGGGACACCTGAGTACTATCAATATCAAGAATGGTTGCACTTTGCTGAGGGGTCATTGGCGCTGCCGGTGATCGCGTCTTTGATGATGAAGATGGAGCAGCGTACAGGCGATAAACCAATGGATGGCTATATTGCTAAAGAAGTAAATGTCGACTTTTCTTACATAGATGCCACACTTGCTAAGCAAAGCTATTTTGCTGGCAACGACTTTACCGCCGCAGATATTATGATGACGGTGATGCTAGAAATTGCAGATAAAGTCGGTTTGCTCACAACGCGTGGCAATATCAAAGCTTATCTTGAAAAAGTGCAAGCTCGCGGTGCATATCAAGCTGCACGAAGCTATGGTTAGCGTTTTTAAAAGCCAGAGCTTTGCTCTGGCTTTTGCATACGATTCCTTCTACTACAGATCACTCCGTCAATATGCCTGCTTTTTCATTTTTTGGCTTGGCTTTTCTGCCGTTTAATAAAATACCAATCACCGTATTTCTAACCAAATAATGGTAGCTAATAATGCCTACCGTCACCGTCAGAGATAAAGCAATAATAAACTTGATGAAGGCAGATACCTCCATGTTCGTAAGAGGAAATTGAATATACATAAGTACAGGAATATGGATGAGATAAATCCAATAGGAGGCATCTGAGATATAGCGACTTTGTTTGTTAAATCGACTCAACCATTTGAACCCCGCTAAGTAAGCGACAGCTGTCCAGCTGAGGATGGCGATGGTTTGAACTACAACGCTGATCAAATTGATTTTTTCAGGCGCTGCGTCGCCTGTTTTAACCGCGATTATAACTTTTTCAAGCGACGGTGGTGGCGGCAAAAAGTAAAAGTATGCAACCAATGAAGTGCAGGCAATAATTAATAACCAGTTGAATTGCTTTGAGTAGCGAGTTACCACTCCATGATGATGAAATAGTCCTGCACCCAACAAAAACAAAGAGCCATAAAACCCGTAAGCCCACCAATGAGGTTGCAGTTTATCAGGAGCTGGAAATGGCACCATCAAATTGACCATAGATACGATGACAATAAGCGGTAACACGGCACATAAAAAGATTGGTTTAACAACGGTATCAAGGATGTGTTGATAAAACTGTGGAAACTTGTGTAGCAGCCAAAATAACACACAGAACTGGCTTAAATACCATAAAAACCATAGATGCATACTTGTCACCTGAGGCTCTTTTATCTGCTGCATAACATCAAATAACGGTGGTGGGGCGCTGGCAACGCTGCTGCCCCAATGCATCGCATGTAATAACACCAACAAGGTGAGCGGTAGAAAAATAATAAAGGGAATGAGTAGCCGTTTTAACCTGTTTTGAATATAAGCGTTACCACCTCGTTTTTGAATAAGCAGGGCGGCACAAAAGCCGGCGATGATAAAAAATAGTGGCATCCTGAATAGGTGCGTCCACATGGCGAGGTAGTTAAAAAAGACATTTTTGTTTGGATCGACACTGATCCAAAGGTTATGAAAATAAGGGCCGTGCGCCAAGGCCGCATGAAAAACAACGCCAAGCAATAGTGCTAAGCCTCGCATATTATCAATATAATGAAAGCGCGCGTTACTGTGCATTTCGCTGTCCCTTTACTAGATACTTGTCAGTTGGTTATACTATATTTTCTTGCCCAATAAAATATTGAAGAAAAGCGAACTCTTTAGACTGAATCGTTGTTACGAAAACATTTAATAACAAATAAAGTAGATGATCGACTTTATTTTTATCCTGGTTTGGACTCAAAATAGAGACTTTATCTCGCTGGAAACGGAGCCAGAATGAAAACAAAATTGATATTTGTAAGCGCAGTATTAGCGATAGGGTTAGTGGGGTGTAATAGCGACAGTAGTGGTCCACATGGCGGGGGGCAATGTGGTGGTGTTGGTAACTCAAGGTTTGATATAACTGGCTTTACCCTCGGCGAATTTAGCGCTGATAAGGTGGATGAATGGGTTGACACTGAGTATGATGGCGTTGAACCTATTTCGTATCAAACACTCGTATTTCAACTTAAAGCTGATACGCAGTCTGTAGCGCAATTAAGCGCACCGAGCTTTAAGTTCTCTTTAATTAGCACCGCTTATGCCTGTTCACCTGTTCCTCCGTATACCGATGAAAAAATTACGGATATAAACATAACCTCTAGCGCTGCGTTTAGTGACGAGTTACCTGCAGGTTCAAGCTTAAATGAGGTGTTTGACATTGTCTATATTGGTTCTGATTACTCAAATCAGGTTGATTATCGTGGGCTGGATAATGGCGAAAAAGACTACTTTTCAATATCCGAGTTTTTAAATATTGAAGAGAAAAGAGCCAGCAAATTTATCCAGTTTGCACTGAATAGTGAGCCCACCTATAAGCAGAACCATGTATTTTATATTGAAATTTCACTGGATACCGGCGAACAGTTTTCGCTAGAATCTCAAGAACTCAGTTTTATCGAATAATACTAAAAGTATCACACCACAGCGTTAAGCTGTGGTGCTGTGTTCACTGCTTTGAATACTTGATTGAGGCGGCTCCAGCTGCGCTTCAATGGCGTGGATCAGCAACATCGCTTTATGCCACTGTTGTGAAAGTTGCCACATTTCCGACAGTGTATTGATATTGCTTACCATCTTATCTATCGCTAGTGACGCGTGAGTACCTGCTAGAATTAAGTCATCTTTCACATCGTCATGTAAACGTTGCAATGCCTCTTGCGCCGACGATAGTTCTGCAGGTGTTATGCTTTGCTCATGTAAACTGGTTTTCATAAAGTGGCTAAGCTGGGCTTGGTATTCATTCAATTGTGCATGCAAGTCATGGTGTTCTGCGAGTTGCTTATATGGAGCGTGTTCCCTTAACTGCTCTACACAATGGCTACATGTAGACAAATACTGCTCAATACGCATGAGTTTAGCGAGTAATGAGGTGGTCTGGGGTGATAATGCTGATTGCTCTACCGACACAATAAAAAGGCTAATCTGCTGACACAGTGATTGGATTGCATGGAGTGCCTGTTCAATCGCGAGTTTATCGGTCGGGAGTAGGCATTTATCAAACTGGGCTAACACCTTATCTGCAACGAGTTTGGACTCAAGCAATAAAGCATTGATTGCAAGTTCAGGCGTTTGAGCGATGGTATTATCCAAAAAGCGTGGTCTTGAAGCCGTTTCCTCGGCACTGCAAAAGCGTTTCATTAAAAAGCCAGCGAGCCTGTCATTAAGTGGAAAGATGAGTAGCACACCCAAAATATTAAACAAAGTATGAAAAAGTGCCAATGACAAGGCGGGATCAGCAGTGACGCCGAAAAGCGCGGTAAAATAGTTGATGAGATAAAACAGCACAGGTAATACCGCGAAAGCGACGACCGCGGTGAACACATTAAATATCACCTGAGCCGCCGCGACGCGTTTGGCATTAGCTGTTGCGCCAATGGATGCCAAAATAGATGTTGATGTGGTACCGACGTTTGCGCCGATAACCATCGCGCCTGCGGCATATAATCCAATCATACCACTAGCAGCGGCGGTAATGGTCAAGGCGATGGAAGCACTGGAAGATTGAGTGAGGGTTGTCATCACCATGCCCACCAGCAAAAAGGTCAACATGCCGCTTATTCCCTCTGCGGTAAACTGGCTTAAATCAAAAGCAGCGACAATATGCTCAAACGCGCCTTTGAGAATATCAATGCCGATAAAAAATAGCCCAAAACCAACCAAGGCCATGCCTGCTGACGCTAGTCGTGAGCGAGGTAGTAGCAACTTCATCAAGGCGCCAATACCAATCAAGGGGAGTGCGATAGCTTGGATATTAAATTTAAATCCAACCGCGGCCACTAACCAGCCAGTGATGGTGGTGCCAACATTGGCGCCATAGACGATACCAAGCGCCTGATGCATGCTGATAAGACCCGCATTCACAAAGCCCAAAGAGGCCACAGTAACCGCGCTGGATGATTGCACTAAGGCTGTCATGCAAAAGCCAGAAGCAATACCGCGCTGAGGGGTTTTGGTCCACACTCCAAGTACTCGACGCAGCGACGAACCGGCTGCTAATTTTAGGCCGTCTGTCATCATGCTTATCGCAACTAAAAATATCCCCAAACCGCCGAGTAGCGTTCCTGCAAGTTGAAGTGTTTCCATATCCCTTCCACGTATTACATTTTTACTCTGTTTGCTTGTTGCACAATATCACTTTTGTTGTGCGTTGCTTTGTTTAACGTCAACTTTTACATAAGTTGTAATTAGCAGCTCTGAACAAAATTAAGTCGCTAGGATTTTGAGCTCAGACCTTTCAGAAATTGCATGGGCGTTACGCCGTTCCACGACTTAAATGCACGAATAAAGCTACGTTCATCTGAAAACTGCAGCGTGTGCGCCACCTCATACAAACTACTACCTTGAGTGAGTCGCAGTTTGGCTTGCTTGTTCTGTACGTTGTTTTTTAGTTGCCTAAAATTGGTTTGATACTCAGCGAGCCTTCGTCTTAATGTTGCTGGACTGATATTGAGCTTGTCGGCTATTTGTTCTTGGCATAATATTCCCGCGTTAAGTTCACTATAGACTCTATCAAGCAAGTTAGCATGGTCGTTAATCGACTGCTGGTGATGGAGCGTGTTTGCTAGTGAATGGTAAATGGTGCTGAGCGTAAGATGCTCTAGCTTCGCTAAATCTAATGATTGATTCGTTTCTTGGTATTGATAGGTGAGTAAGTAGCGATTACTTAAGGGTTTAATGGGAATGTGGGTGATAACCGAATTTAGCAGCGAGCTTGAGTCACTTTTGGTCTGTACTTGTGTGAGTTGAACTTGGGTGGTTTCGGCGCACACGTATTTTACCAAGCCGTGGATCAATACCAGCATGCTATCTAACATACAGCGAGAAAATTGTGCGTCAGCGGCCGTGGCGTAGTCAAAGGCTGCATCATCAATTATGTAACTCACTTGAGTGTGAGATACCTCACAAAAATTGTAAGTTCCCGCATGGATAAAGTTATAGCCACGGGCAAGCTCTTGTAATAGCTGAGTAATGGTACGGCAATGGCGCAGACTATTGAATACAAATTCGTTGGTGCCAGGCAGAAGCTTTTTACGGTTAAGGTTTAGGCTTTCGTCATTGAGCTCGACAGCACAGTGTTCCATCACGCGCATAAACTCAATGGCATCTAGGGCGTCAATGGCTTTATTGATAGCCAAATACTGCGCGACCGCAGCAAATTCCAGTTTTGCTGCGGTGAGTGTGTGCTGCATCAATTGCACGTAGCAAGGTGCAATGGCGGTGTTTGACATAAATACGTAAGCTCATCCTGTCACTCTCAACAATTCAGTTAATCAACATCAACTCAAGATAGCAATAGTTTTGCGTTGCAACTTTAGTGCAGTATTTTGTCACCACCCGCAGAGGGGGCTGCTAGGGAGCACTTAACCAATTTTTGATTTGGTTGATTGCACTGGGTTCCCAGCCAAGCTCTAGGTGGTTGGTGGTCACAACCGCGGAGCCCGCCAAGTTACTTATTCCCGTGCTGTCGATGCAGCTACTGATAAATACAACGCCATCGGAAGGGCCGGTATGCTCATTGTGAATAAATGCCATATCGGCCTGATCGCCACAAAGATTATAAACTTGAACGCTGCTGTCGGTGCCAGTGCTACGAACTTGGTCTACTAGTGAGTTGACCGTAAACGCTGCGATACCTCGGCCTTTGCTCACAAACCCTAAGCCACCGTAGTAAGTGGTATACCAATCTTGCTCTGTGGTGGGTAGTGCATATTTATCATCTAGTGCTTTTAGCATCTGCGCAGAGCCGGGAAAGTAAGGCGAGTCGTAAACCCACTCAGAACTTGAATACCATAGGCCAAAACATAATATCTGATCATGCGCAGTAGGCCCATTTATGCTGCCGCCACATTGCGAATAAGCACCATAGGTATGATTAACACCGTGACGAAATGACCAATCAATGCCGTTGTTGGGGGCACCGAGCATCACCAGTTTGCGTACGTCACTGTTGAATTTAGTGCTCCAAGCATTGGTCAAAGAAGAAATATACATACGGGCATTAAACGCGCTTTTTGACCAAGTGACTAAATCGACTTGCGTTGCACCCGTCTTATTTTTAACCTGAGCGATGGCATTGGCTATCTGCTCCGCCCAGATAAAGCCATCGCCATTTTTATGCGCCAGATTTAAGGCAAAAACTTTATAATTATCATTGGCAAGCGCTTGCATTAAGCCTTGCGAAGGGCAGTTTTGTCGACCACAGCCGTAACTACCGGCCTCGTTTGGATTTGCCCAAGCCAAATCGGCATCTTGATTGGCACCGTGGATCAGCAACACCGGTGTTTGGCGGCTGTTACTATCCCAACCCGGCGCATGATAAAGCAGAAACTGCGCAGAGCTTGGTTGGCTAGATGCAAAGAAAGTAGCGCGCTGACCTGATTGATCGCCACGGCCGTCGGCAGGAAAGCTTTCATTGCCAATATGCCCTGAGTTATCTCGCCACCTTTCAACTTTTTGCCAGCCATTATTAATACCTGAGGTATAGGTGGCTTCAAGTGTCGCTGAAGCGTGCGCTAAACCACTTGCTGCAAGTGAGATAAAAACGAGCAAACCATAAGTATGAGTGCGCAACGCCGTGTTTGTGTTTTTCATATTCTTATCCTAGGTCAAGTCATGTTTTAACTGATTGGCGATATTACTGCGCGCGAGCTTGCAGACGTCGAGCACGGCAAAGGAGAAAAACGCATGTATGGTATTTTCAAAGCAGGTTAAAGTATTAAGCACACCCGCTTGCTTTAGTTTTTTAGCGAGCAGTATTCCCTCATCGTAAAGTGGGTCGCAGCCGGCAAGCAACACACTGGTGGTAGGAAGGTGCGTCATGTCTTCAATAAATAATGGCGAGACATTGACGTCCGCCGCACTTTGTTCGGGTGCTAAATACCAGTCGCAGGTGTCTTTTATTGCGTCTCTGGTTAGCAACAAGTTTCCATCGCCATACTGCATGCGTGACGGATAGGTTTCATGGGGAGAAAAAGAGTCAACCACAGGGTAAACTAGGTATAAGTTACTTAGGGTGTTTGGCTGTTGTTGATGTAAGTTATGCGCTGCAACAAGCGCTAAGTTGCCACCCGCACTGTCACCCATCAGGGAAATCTTAGTAGGGTCTAGCTCCAACCGCTGGTGGTTTTCTTGCAGCCAATCCACTACAGCGATTACTTGTTGCAGGGCGCATGGGAATTTATGCTCAGGCGCAAGGCTGTATTCGACGCTGAAAAAAACGACTCCGGATTGCTGGCATAAGTCTTTTACCAGTCCGCCATAGCAGTCGACATCTCCTAAAGACCAACCGCCGCCGTGGACAAACACCACCGCAGGACTGGGGCTTGCCAAAGACTGCGCTGGGCGGTAACAGCGAACGCCCACGTGAATACCATTGTGTTCAATGTGTAGGTCTTGGCTACTTACTTGTGCGTCAACCTCTCCCGCGAGCCCCAAAAACATCGCTCTTGCGCCTTGTCGTGAGGTCTCAATGGAGATTTCGATGTCATGAATGTCGCCAGCTTGAGCCGCGAGATCGTCTAACAATGCTTGTGTTTGTTTGTCTAATTTCATAATTAAAACTTATATTTAAGGTTGATACCGTACGTTCTAGGCGCGCCGTAATAACCAAGTTGAACCCCAGGTGCTGCGCTAAGATCGAAGCCGTGTTGACGATAGCGTTTATCGCCTAAGTTTTTGCCGTATAAACTTGCTTCCCAACTGTCGTCCGCGGAACGGTAGTGTAGTGACATATCAAAGAGGGTGTAGCCAGACTGTGCAAGTACCTCTGAGCTGCTCACGGTAAGATAGGTTTTACTGCGATAGGCGGCACTAGCACGTAGTGAAAATTCACCTTGTGTAAAGGTGCTAAAGAAGTATTCAAAGCCTGCGCGGCCATTCCATTTGGGTGAATTAACCAGCTCCCTTTCATCGCTGACTTCTTTACCAAAGTCGCCGATGAGCTCATCATAACCGCCCCCTAAATAGCCCAGGTTGAGGTTCAGTGTGAGGTTATCGGAAGCCACGGCTTCGAGCTCCATTTCTGCACCATAAATAGTGGCTTTACCTGCATTTTCAAACAGTGATAAAAACGCGCCGGTGTCGGGGTCGATAGAAAAGCGGCTGAGCTGAAAGTTTTTGTAGTCATTGAAAAAAGCTGCGGTATTTAAGCGAATATTCTGCTTATTCAATAAAGACTTAGAGCCAATTTCATAGCTCCACAAGGTTTCTGGTTCAAAAGGTTGTGCAAATGAGGTGATCCGGCCGTTAAAACCGCCACTTTTAAACCCTTTTCCAGCGCTCAGGTAAATCATGCTGTCGTCAGAGATGCTGTAATCGAATACCACTTTTGGGGTAAACTCTTTCCACTCCTTGGATGCGCTGTAGCCTGTAGGGCTATAGCCAATGCCTGTGCCGAATACCGCCTCCATTTCCTCTGCTGTTGTTACACCGGTGCCAAAAAACTCCTCGCCTTTGGATGTGACTTCTTTTTTCTCAATGGTGTAGCGTGCGCCAAGCGTGACGTCGAGCTTTTCAGTCAAAGACCAAGAGAGGTTAGCGTAGAGGGCTGAGCTGGTATTTTCTTGGTCGCGTTCTCCTGCGTTAATCACAGGCCAAGGCAGGTAAACGTCTGGTGACACCATAACGAAAAAGTCCGGAGCAACGGAGCCGCCAAAACTCAGATCGTCCTCATTAAAGTAATAGAGCCCAGATACCAAAGAGAATTTGTCGTCTTTGTATAACCATTGAAACTCTTGGCTTATCTGCTGTTGATCTTCGAAATTAAAAATACCAAATGATGCATCAGGGGTGGCATCTAAGTCTAAGTGTGTGCGGTATTCCATTTCGCGTCGAGCAGTGATGGATTTAAATACCGAGTGTCCCGTGAGATATTCAAGCGTTAAGCTCGCTCCCGAGGTATCGAGCTCTTCTAAATCATTGTAGTTAACGTCGACGACAAAAGGGTCTTCCTCGGGTGCATAGTAGCCTTCTTTTATCACAGAATAGATAGGCGTTTCTCGATGTGGGGTGCGTGAGCTTGAGGGAGATGCGTTCGAACCATCGACGACTAAATAGGCCGAAAAATTCTCACTTGGTTGATAAAGTAAGCTGCCGCGCCACGCTAGGGTATCTTTGTCATGGTCGTCACTATTGTTATAGCGATTCTCACTAAAGCCATCTCGGCTACTTTTGGCAATCGCAAATCGCCCAGAGAGCGTGTCTTCAATCAATGCGCCGTTGACGCTAGCTTTTATCGTCCGAGCATTATAATTTCCAAGCGCCACGCTGACATATCCTTCGTTATCTTGCGAAGGTTTGGCACTACTGAAACGCACCGCGCCACCTATAGTATTGCGACCGTAAAGGGTGCCTTGTGGACCACGTAATACCTCGATTTGCTCAGGGTCGACAACATCTAAAAAGGCACCTTGAACGCGCCCAAGATATACGTCGTCGAGATACACACCAACGCCGGGGTCATTAAAGGAGATAGAGTCAATTTGGCCAACTCCGCGAATATAAATGACGGCGTTGGAAGCATCACCTGAGTGTAGGTTAAGGTTCGGAACGTGAGATGCCAAGTCTCCGAGATCTTGTACGTTCATCTTCTCAAGCTCTGAGGCGGAGAGGGCGGTCACTGCAAGCGCGACATCTTGTAGATTTTCGGTTTGCCGCGTTGCGGTAACACTGATCCGCTCAATTTTTTTGCTTTGCTCAGCGCTTAGCGTGGACTCCGCTTCGGCATAACTATGGCCTGATAATACTGCCGCTATCAGAAGTGACAAGGTATGCCGTGGCATACCTTTGGTTGAACTGACTCTATGTGATTGAGTTGCTGCAATCATGCTGAGTAACCTTTCGTCGTTATTATTATGTTCTTCAGTATAGGAATGAAGAAAATTCAATAGCTAGGACAAAAACAGTCAACTTGATGAGCAAATTAGCTCAGGGTAGAGTAAATAACCTGTTGCCCAAATACGCTGTCTGAGCCAAGTTGGCACACTTGACACTACTGTTCTTTCAGATTTAAAAGATGCAATTGATATCTATGACAATTAATTAGGTCTAAATGGCTATCCGTTTTTTATAACCAAATTAAAGAGGTAATGATGAACATTAGACCAGAAAACACACAAGATTATGAAGCCATTCGCTCACTTACGTACTTAGCTTTTGAAAATCATCCACATCATGAACCAGGAGCAAAGCCGACGGAGCACCTGATAGTTGAAAAGTTAAGAAATACAGAGCGTTTAGCGCTATCTTTGGTTGCTGAAAATGGAGAAAGCGTTGTTGGCCATATTGCCTTTTCTCCTATAACAATCAATGGAAAAGCCAGTAAGTTGTTAGCACTAGCACCGCTATCCGTTGCCCCAAAAGTGCAGGGAAAAGGTATAGGAAGTCTGCTAATTAACCGAGCGTTAGAGATACTAAAACAGCGAGAGGTAGACGGCGTTGTGCTGATTGGCGAGCCTGAGTATTACTCACGCTTTGGGTTTAATCACTCCCCAAGGCTTACATTTTCAGGGATACCTGCAGAATATTTTATGATTAACAGCTGGTGTGAAAGTATCCCTAGTGGAGAAGTTGGTTTCGATCCTGCATTTGGATGAAGCCATGTACAATCTTGGAAAAGTGTTGACCTAAATCTAGAAGGCACTATCTAGGTTTACTCAAATAAAACAGTATTGTTTTGGGTACTAACAATTGGTTAGTTTCAATTGTTGATAAAAAAGGTATAAAAATTTTAAAGTGTAACACTTTTTAAAATGATAACTTTTTGTAAGTAATGGTTTTAATTTTTATTTCTGTCGTAGATTACACTTAATAACTGGTTTGCAGGTTGGAATTGTTCAGTTTGATAATTAACCAATAATTAATTTGGCAGGTAGAAATAAAGCTGATAACCTATCGTCCGTTTAAAAATAATCTCACTTAAACACAAGGATACTAGTGTTATGAATGCTCAAAGATTGGAGCGCATATTAAGTGCGTTTTTACCTTCTTTTATTGCCAAGCAGCTGGCTAAATCACCAAAGCTTCTGTTGTTTGTTGTTCTGTTCATCACCTTGCTCGTCATTTTTATTATTAAAATCGCTTCTTTTGCTATTTACTCTTTGGTCGTGGGAGCCGTGTTATTCGGCTGTTGGATGGCGTGGAGTGGCACTAAGCGCATTATGTCGAAGCGTAAGAAACGAGTATCTTAAAAGCTAAGTCGAGATACTCTGGGCTTAACAAGCATCACTTAATCTACCTGAAATATATTTATCTGGTTTATTAACGTGTTAGATATTATATACATTGAAAACCTCAATCTATTTAAGGAAAAATAACCATGAGTCTATTAAATAAATTTAAAACTCAAGCGCAATCTATTGGTAGTAGTATTGGTGAATCTACCAGTAAACTAGGTGGTGATATTGTGTCTTCAACGAAAGACAATGCAAAGCTTGCAGGTTTGAAATCGGATATCGCCTCAATTGATGGTCAACTTAATATTGCGTACCAAGACATTGGTCGTAAGTACATTGAAAATTTAATCAAAAATGATGGTGCAAACCTTGAAGCTGTATTACAAGACACTATCGAGCGTATCGACCCGTTAATTAAGCGTAAAGACGAGCTGGAAGCCGAAGTTATCGCTATTGAGAAGCAACTGAAAGATCAGATTGTTATCCAGGAAAAAGCGGTTTTTCAAAAAGAGTTTGATGGTGAAAAAGAGAAGCTAGAAAAAGCGCTAAAACTTGATGTAATCTCACAAGACGAGTTTGATACTAAGCTGGCTAAAGCACGTTTGAAACTAGACAATTTCGATGAAATTCGTAAAACCAAAAAGCAACACGAAATGGGCCTAATCAATAAAGAAGAATTAAAAGAAAAGCTAACGGCATTAGGTGCTTAATATAGAAATCTAACGCTTAATTGCCTCTGATTAGCCAGCGCTAATAATTTAACCGTTATCTGTGCTGGCTACATTGTGTCTTTGCGAACGGCCGCAATACTTCACATCTACCGTACATCATTTCTAATCAGTGAATTACTCAATTCGAAGACTTTTTATTGCAAGACTTGCCTCGCCACCTTCTGCGTCCGTCAAGTCAGGTACCAAGTAAAGTGCGGAAACATGCTTGAGTATAACCCCTTTGTCTTTTGACCAAGCAGGTGTCCAATTGGGTCTGGCAAAATCGTTCAGAGATACGTTGATTGTTTGCCAAGTGCTTGAAGCTGGTAATTTAGTTTGATAGTGCGCATAGCCTCTATCACCTGAGCCGCCATACTCACGTTGTGATAACTTAACGATTAAAGCGTTATCACTTTTATACGTCAGTGCGATATTGAATTGATAGGGGAGCTGTTTAGTGGGTAAGTCGTAAATGAGTTCTACCCAAGAATTGTTTTGTTTGTCGACTCGCGGCACGCGTTTAAACTGAATAGCAACTTGCTCTTCATCAACAAGCGGGCCATTCAGAATTGCTTGGCTGCCATGCGGATCGGTCGCAAAACGCCACTGTTTTGGCTTTAAGTTCGACTGAGTATAGCTACAGCCAGAAAATGCTATGGCGAGTAAAAGCAATAAAAAACGCATAGAAAAATTCTTAGAACAACGTCTCTAAATATAATTTTTTAGTTTATTTACAAGGAGGTAATATGACAACGGGGCTCATGTGTATTTTTGGTCAATGTTAGAAAATTTCAAGTCATAGTACTTTTTATGCGGCTTGCTAAAGTCATTACTACTATCATGAGAGATTGATTTATTGGTGTGGTTGATCTCATACTGTTTCTAATACAGGTTAGCCAGGTGCCTAGCAAACAAATAAGGAGTCGTATGGATACGGAGTTTATCTCTTTTATTTTTTATCTTTTTGTATTTATTGGCGCTGTTTTTGCTCTACAAGATAGACAGAGGCTTAAGCAACTAGTCAAAAAGGTACATCAATTACAAAGCACGATAGAGCAGCAGAGTCGCAGGATCTCGGCTCTTGAAAGCCGAGACTATTCTGAGCAACGGCCGCTAGAGCAAACACGTACAGAACACAAACATTCTGAGTGTGGGGAAATAAACGTTGAAACAGCTAATAGCACATCATTAATTGCACGGACTGCATTGGGCGAATCCACGGAAACAGCCAATCATCCACAATCTCAGCAGTCTGAAAGCGAAAGCACGGTCACTATCGCAAGAGCCAAGCCGAGTAAGAGTAAACCTGCCTTTGAATTTGACTTTACTTTAGATCCCTTATTAAAAGGAAATGGACTCTTCTGGTTAGGTGCCGTGGTGCTAGCTCTTGGCGGTGTTTTTTTGGCAAAGTATTCCATCGAAGCCGGACTTCTTCCCCCAAGTGTACGAGTGATACTTGGGGCTCTTTTTGGAGCTGGTTTGGTTACTGCCGCTGAAGCCGTAAATCGCTACAAAGAAAAGCTAAAAATTAATACTCCATACATTTCTGCAGCGCTTGCCAGTGGTGGCGTGATCACTTGCTTTGCCATGACGCTAGTTGCTTTTGATTTCTATCATTTTATACCGGCTAATTTGGCTTTTGTTTTACTCGCCATTATCTCCTTGGCTGCGACTTCGTTGGCACTGAGATTTGGCCCAGTGCTCGCAGGTATTGGCATCGTTGGTGCGTATGTCGTGCCTGCTTTGGTATCGACAGGTTCTAATAATATCGGTGCGTTACTGCTATATATCAGCTTTGTTTCACTCTCTGCGATATGGGTTGCGGATTATGTGAAACAAAAGTGGTTGTGGTGGCAAAGTTTTGTTGGGCATTTCTTATGGTTTTGCACCGCCGTTGCGGTTGGTGGGAGCGGCGACTTTTGGGTGCTGCTGATTTTTGCACTTATCTCTATGTACTTATATGTGCTGGTAGACGTACTAGGTTGGCGACTGACGAATTCAATGATAAGTCCGTTGCCTGTCAAAGATCTATTAATGCCGAGAAAAGAACAATTGGGAATTTTACTCCCACTGTTACTTATCGCATGTGCGCTAATAATAAAAACCCAAATCGATACGCTTATTTGGGCTAATGTGTTATTTGCTAGCGTTGTTTTGTGTGCGGCTTATAGACATAGTGCATTGGATAGTTGGCCATTTTATTTACTATTGTTTGTACTTCTCTCATTCTACTTGATGCCCAAGGTGGGCACTTACGACGACGTACTTTTTCCATTCACCGGTAAGTATTTGTTTATCCAAGTAGCAGTGGTCATCACGATGTTATTTAGCATGATGATGGTTAAGCGATATCCATCAAGGCTCGCTTATTTGATGTTGTTAAACGTGGCACCACTTGCGCTTTACGGTGTAAGCTACGCTAATTCTCCGAGAGTCGCAGAAGCAATTTTATATCCTGTATGGGCGATTGAGATGTTGGCCATCGGGCT
This sequence comes from Pseudoalteromonas galatheae, assembly GCF_005886105.2. Classification (NCBI taxonomy): domain Bacteria; kingdom Pseudomonadati; phylum Pseudomonadota; class Gammaproteobacteria; order Alteromonadales; family Pseudoalteromonadaceae; genus Pseudoalteromonas; species Pseudoalteromonas galatheae. Next base: position 2,710,416 of record NZ_PNCO02000001.1, on the reverse strand, counting down.
ATTCGCTTCGTATTATGCGATGAAAACGGATACAAATATTCAGCAGGTCACTTACCTTATTTTGGCGAACGCCATGCTGAGTTTGTGTTTTACGATGTTACTCTCGGCAAGCTCGTTGACTTTAGCGATTGCGGCACAAGTAGCGTCTATGAGTTATTTGAGCTGGAAGTACAAGGTACGTTTACCTGATTGGTTGTATAAGGCTGCTCTTATTGCCGTTGTTACCCGTCTTACTTTTGCGCCTTGGCTTGCAGATTACAAGCACGAAACGATTTTAACCATACATTGGACACTTGTTGTCTATCCGCTGGTGCTGGGCATTATTTGGTTCGCCACCAAATACAACCCTTCAAAGGCCCTGAGCACTTGGTTTATGGGTGTTGCAATGCATATTGTGGCGCTTCTGGTCACGACCGAAACAAGCTATCTTTTGATTGGTGACTACCCTGATTTTACTAACCTTGGTTTTCAAGAATCCGTGTTGCTTGCTTTGAATTGGCTGGTGCTTGGCGCCGTATATCTGTGGCGAGGGCAGCTCAGCGACAAGGGCAACAGACTTTACCCGCTTGCCGCGAGCTTGCTATTACTTGGAAGCGCGTTGCTCCACGCCGATATTTCGTTTGCCAATAATCCGTTTTTTGACAGGCAATACATTGGAGACGGTGTGTTTAATTGGCTACTTTTGCAGTGGTTGGCACCAGCGTGTATATTCGCTGTTATGCTCCAATTTAAGTTAATACCACCACAATTTAAGCGTTTGGTATACGGACTGATAGCCGTGCTAGGGGTCTTGTTTGTCAACGGTGAAATTCGGGCGTTATTTCATGAGGGGTTCCTTGTGCTGTCGATACCAATGGAGCAATCCGAGTTATATACTTATTCGATTGTTTGGCTATTGATTTCAACCGTATTGATTTTTGTTGCCAAGCAGATAGAGCATAAAGTGCTGATTAACGCCGGTTTTGCAGGGCTAGCTATCGTTATTTTAAAAGCCTTTGTGGTCGATATGGCAAACCTCGAGGGCTTGCTGCGCGCCTTGTCTTTTATCGGTTTAGGCTTATGTCTGGTGGGTATTGGTTGGCTGTTTCAAAAAATGCAGGATCGGCCCAGAGAGGCAAAACCAATGGCGGACTGAATATTGCATTTTGACAACCATTAGCCACCCTCAACAGTGATGCGTGCGCCGCGCATTGCTGTTGACTCTACGTTTAACCTACCTATTTATTGCTCGCTCATACTGGTCTTATTTTGGATTTTAGTATGAGTCACACCGATAAAGCAGCATTTGATGTAGGGTTCAATCATTTCGACATAACTGGTATTCTACGCGGCATACTGAGAAAGTGAGATTGAAGAGATGATCAACGATAAAGATATCATTGAAACCTTGGACGAGCTGGAAGCTTTTTTGTTGCTAGTTGATAACGGTGGCTTAGGATTACAAAACGTGGCCGGTGTGGCACTAGCAACGAACAACAGTGATGGCAGACCATTTATTGCGATTTTGGATGATAAACACCAATTGTTGTTGGGTCGTTGGGTATCTCAAAAGGTGTATGAAAACGGCAAAGACATGGTTCGTTACGGACCAAAGAAAGCGCATTAATATCTCTTGAGTAGCCGCATCATAGGATTTAGGATTGGAGTGCGGAATAAACCTGCTTCCAATCCGTTTTATCGGCGGTTATACGAAAATGCGCCTGTGCTTAAGCGTCGTTTTCAATATAGACGGAGTCGCTTGCCATAAGCTCTATGGCGACGATTTCAGAGCGGTTCATGGTAAGTTTATACCTCTCTAACTGTATTCCCTGAGAAGATTTAAACCGCATTACCAAGTTGATTTGATAGCGGCGTTCAACTGACTTTTTCGAGACCTTTTTCCCTTCAAGACTATAAAGCTTTCCTGCGCCTTTTTTTAGATAGCGTACAAACGAACTCATGTTAAAGGTGATACGTTGCTGTACTTCTTCGTAACCGGGTAAAAACTCATCGATATGTACTTGGTTTTTACAGCAAAAATGCAGTAGATGCGCAGCTTGTTTATTTTGCTGTCGGCGCTTTTTCAGCAGCTTATCAACGTCTTCTGGTAGATCTTTTTTACGAATATGTTCCAGCCATATCGTTTGTGTACAAACGATGGCGTCCGTCACTGAGTTTTTAAACTTGTTGCGCCACTTTGGTCGGCCGCGTTGAATATGACGCCATGCCCACTGGGTTAAGTCTTCTTTGAAAGTTTCTCTAAGACCATAAATGACCCCAAGTAAAGCGATAAGAGCGACGGTAACTTCTTGAAAGTTAGAACGGGCGTTGAGCACAATAAACATCACAAAGGCCATGATAATGCCAGTAACCACACCGCGAACTAAACGCTTTAGATTGGTACTTAAGTCTATAGTTTGTTTGTTAAAAACAACGCCGTATTCAATGAGCCTTTCGAGCAATTTCATTTTATTGGTAATGCGGTTTGGGTCGTCCAACGTCACTTGTGAATTATAGCTCTGCTCTTCACGGTATTGGCTTTCTTGTTGGCAGAAGCTAACAATACAGCTTCGTTCATCACTGAAGTCGCTTGACTTAGGCCCGCTGGAGAGAAGTTTCAAAAACGCTTGCTCAGTATGCCAGCTAAGGTAATTATCTGCGTTTTGGTAGTAAGGTTTGAGCTTATTATCTGGTGGCGTGTAACGTCTTAGCTTTTTCAATAGGCGCTCGGTTTCTTCCACTAATAATTGCGCAGCTGGATAAAACTCATCGGCTTCTTTTAGCTTCAGCGTCTGTTTTACATCGGCATCTAGCGCAATGCGGATCTGGTAGCAAAATAGGTTTAGATTAACGCGGTAATCGGTTTTTTGACCTTTGCTTTGGCTGATAAAGCGACTACGTACCAAGGGGAGGTGGAGCTGCTCCGAGTAATATGCACTGTGGCTTTTTATATTGGCATTAAAGTAGTCTACTTCGTTCAACGTGTTGGTATTAATCCCCATATCGGTTGGGATTGAAAAATACAGATCGAGTTGGTTTGTCTCTTTGGGAAGGAGTTGATAGTTGATTTTAAAAGATAAGCTCTCGTCTTGACTTAGTTTGGCTCTGCTCACTCGGGTATGGTGCCTCCTTAAAATAACACTTTGTAATTATAACACAATAACCTGAACAAAACCGGAATAAGCTTTATAACTACTTGTTGTATCTGTTTTTATTAATTGTTTCTTGTTGTCATCTATATCACTTTTTAGCCAGTAAAACGCATAATTAACTATCGCTGAGAAAAGCCAGAAAACAAGAAGCTTGATAACGCAACAAATCAATTTGAGACTTGGTGCGCTAGCATGAGGTTATAGGTGCACTGAATCGCCTTCATTTAAAATATACAGTGGCGTTTGGGCTTTTAGCACTTGTTGCATATGCAATAGGCGGAAAAGCGCTGAATGTGAAGTTTTATCTCCCATTTTCCAACTAGCATTACCATAGCCCCACGGCACCATGACCTTACAGCCGAGCTCTTTTGCGGCAGTTAGTGCATCTTCTGGTGTGGTGTGTACTTTACGATACCAATTAGGATCTTCTTCGCTGTAGTATGAGGCAATAGGAAGTAGGCACACATCAATATCACCGTACTTTTCTTGAATGTCTTTAAAATGCGGTGAGTATCCTGTGTCCCCTGCAAAAAATAGAGTCTTACCTTGGTGTTCTAATATCCAGCCACCCCACAGTGCGGCGCCATGATCTTCGTATAAAAACGGCACCCAAATACGGCTGCTAAAGTGATTTGCAGGCACAAAGTGTGCGGTTACTTCACCAAGTTGTTTGCTTGAATACCACTCCATTTCAGAAACCTTGTATCCATTTTTAGGAAAGTGTTCTGCAAATCCAAGTGGTGTGAGGTAATTTGGTCCAGTACCAATCGCTTCGATATCGCTCTTGTTAAAATGATCGTAATGAATGTGGGAGTACATTACGGCATTGGTTTGCTGTAACTCTGTTTGACTGAGCTGTGCAGGTTGATTGCGATTAAACCCTTCTGAGAGGCGAAATGCCCAGTTTACAGGCCAGTCAAATTGAGCCGTGACGGGGTCAAACAAAAACTGTTGTCCATCTTTGGTATTCACTTTAAAACTCGCATGCCCAAGCCATTGGATAGCAAAGCCGGTATTGAGCGAGAGAGTGGGGGGGTTGCAAACGTAGGTGCAATCTTGCATTTCGGACTGACATTGAATTTGTTGGGTGGCTGGATAACAGTTTTCGTCGCAAGTCACGGGGTAATCTTTAAACTTATTGTAGATGTTGGAATATCTATCTTCATACCCTTCTACAGAGCTATGTTTTACCACGGAAGACTCAGATTGTATTCGCTCTACAACATTACTATTACTGCAACCTGTTAATGGGATTAAGACTGCTAAAGCAAGCCTTTTCATGTCTATTCCTTTTTATAATTATTAGCTATTTTTTGAGTTTACCAATAAAAGGAAATAGGGGATAGCGGTGAGCTACTTAGCGGGAGTTGGATTAGCGCGTAATCCAACTTACATTACAGGCTAAGGACTAGGAATTACGTTCCTGCGCCTCAAACTTATATCCTGCTCCGTAAATGGAGTGGATAAAGTCGTATTTAGGTGCGATGCTTTGTAGTTTCTTACGAATATTTTTGATATGGCTATCTATGGTCCTGTCGCTAACAATGTGGCTATCGTCATAAATGTGATCCATCAATAAGTCGCGACTATAAATTCGACATGGATGACCGTACATAGCCTTTAACAGCATAAACTCGACATAAGTGAGCGTCGCTTTAGCGTCGAGGAAAGAGACAAACAAGCTCTCTTCATCCAGTTTAAGTTTGCTCTCTGTTTCTGACACTGTGCCGCGTTCGTTTAGTGCCACGCGCCTTAAAATGGCTTTTACTCTGGCGACGACTTCTTTTGGACTATAGGGTTTGCACACGTAATCGTCAGCACCAACTTCTAGACCAAGTAGGCGATCAATTTCTTCTATTTTGGCGGTGATCATGACAATAGGCACGTTTGAGTAAGCTCTGATCCGTTTGCAAATTTCGATACCGTCAAGATTAGGTAGCATGAGATCAAGCAAGATAAGGGCGGGTTGCTGTTGTTTAAAAGCTTCTTCAGCCAATGCGCCATCGTGAACACAATGGCTGGTATACTCGGCTTGAGCCAAATACTTACTTAAAATATCGGCAAGTTTTGGTTCATCTTCGACGATTAAAATATGTTTGTTTGGCACAGTGGAAACTCATTATTTTTTCAGTTCAATAATAATAGCGAGACCACCCAGTTCGCTCAAGTCTGCAGTGATTTTTCCGTTGTGGGCAGCAACAATACTCTGGCATATGGCTAAACCAAGGCCTGAGCCGCCCGTTTTTCTACTCCGTGCTTCCTCTACTCGATAGAGCCTGTCAAATAGTTTATCTAGCTGTTCTGGTGGTACTGAAGGGGCGCTGTCCTGCCAGTAAATTATCGTTTTATCTTGTTGCTGTATGACTTTTACATCAAGGCTTCCCGGTTGCTCAGCTGAGGAATCTGTGTAGCGCAAGGTATTTTGCAGCAAGTTGTCGAATAGCTGTCCAAGGCGCTGCTCGTCACATTCTAAGGTAATATGCTCATCGCATTGCAATGAATAAGCAAGATGGTGCTTTTCAATTTGGTGACTACTTTTCGCAAACGTGCGTGAGAGCAGGTCGTAGAGGTTTTCTTTATCCATGTTATAAGTGAGCGCGCCACGGTCTGACAGCGACAGTTGGTGTAAATCGTCCACCAGTCGAGTCAATCGTTGGATCTCTTCGTTAAGCGACATAAGTTGTTCGGGATCGCTTGCTATTATGCCATCAATCATTCCCTCAAGTTCCGCGCGGATCACGGCAATTGGCGTGCGTAGCTCGTGCGAAATATCTGCTATCCATTGCTGTCTAGCTATTTGGTTTTGCGCTAATGTGTCTGCCAAGCGGTTCATATCTCTGGCGAGTAAGCCAAGTTCATCTTTACTCGCAATATCGACGCGAGCATCGTAATTTCCTTGTGTCAGTGTTTTTGCATTGCGGCGCAACAAAACAATTGGATTGACCATATATTTACTAAATGGCACGGCAATCACTAACGTAATTAATAAGGCGACGAGCGCAATGATGATGAACTGTTTGCGTTGCTGCTCCGCAAACAGTTGGTCGAAGTCATTGCGTACCAAGCCACTTTGCTCGACGCCTAAGTAGGCGATAATCTGTTCGCGTTTAGGCTGCGCCAAGTGGTCGCTTTGATAGACTGGGAACCACAGCGAAGTCTGCTTACTTTTCGGTGTGCCCATAATAATATTGCCTTGTGCGTCTTTGATCAGCAGGCGCTTTTTATTGTCCAAACGAGGTGGAGGGCCGTCATGTCTTCGTGGCCCTCTTTCGCCTCTTTCACGATGCTTTGGTGGTGGACGAGAATGTGGTCTATCTCGCGGGTGCTCATCTTCAGAAAGACCATAGAAGCTACGCACTATGCTGTTCCAATCTTCTGAACCTCGATATACCCAGTTCAAAGAATCATGGCGTGCATACGTCTCGGCAACTTGCGTTACGACCTCTTTTAGTTGAGCCCGGGAAGTATTTTCAAGATAGGTCGTAAAGCTTTTTTCAAACGCTAATTTATTGGCGATATAGATAGCCAGCACCAATGCGGTGTTGGCTATTAATATTATCAGCAATAGTTTGACGCGAATGGTCATTTTCATAGTTGTTGTTATTCCACCCGTTAACGTTGAGCACGCAAGCGTAAATTATCAGGGTCTGGTGTGCGACGGTTCGGTACCCATCTTTTTACGCACTGCTGGTCTTTTGCACACTTGTCTGTCAAGGCATGTAAAAACGCGACCAGATCTTGCTTTTGTTGTGGTGCTAAATTAGCAGCAACAAAAGGTGACTGGCGCAGTAACGCTAACGCCGCTTCACTATTTTCTCTCGCTTGTAGGTTTAGTGTGTCACACTGAGCGGTCAAGGCAAACTGCTTTAACCCACATGCACCACCACGTTGAAAAAATTGCTCGACGGTTTGCTCAGGATTTGAGTAATGATTAACCACCTGCTCTAATGTTTCGTAGCCACCTGCATGGCCATATGGCGCAGTCAGTACAATGTTTATTAGGCTTGGGACTCTGAACGCGAATTGGTTTTGAGGCGAAGGGTCAATTGCAGCACGCCCGATGTCGGCCTTATTATCTTGCGTACCAATACCATACTGTGGAAAGGCGAGGTTAAAGAAGCCATTGTTAGTGAACCGCTCACCGCTGTGGCACCCCGCACACCCTGCACCGCCTTCAGCAACGGGAGTAAAAAAGAGTTTAGCACCACGTTTTTGTTTGTCGCTGAGTGCGCCACGCTCACCTCGGGCATAACGATGCCAATCAGTATCCACCATCACAAATGACGCTTGATACTGGCCGAGTGCGAAGGCAATGCTATCAAAAGTAATTAAGGTTTGCGCGTCTGCTTGTGAGTTGAATGCTTCTCTAAAGGCTTGGAGCCAATCATTGGTGGCCAAGCTTCCGGCTTCATCGCCGTAATCGCCAATACGTTGTGCGAGATGCGAGCGAACTTGCTCATTGGTTTCGGCACTTTCGAAAGCTTCACCACGCATTTCTTCACGAGAGGTGACAGGAAAACGGGACAGGGTTGCAACTAGTGAATCTGCAGCGTTTGGATCTGGTTGATTAAAACCTGAATCAGGTGTGCTGATAAAGCTGCTCTCATTACCTTGATCGTCAGTGGTGGTCACTCGTTGAACACGGCCGTCCCAAAATAAAGCGCTATTCTCAAACCCTGTATTAAAAATGGTGGGAGAGTTTCGCGGGATATTGATGTCATCATTCACAGCTTGGCGGCCTGGGCCTATCACATCACTTTCGACTGCATTGGTACCAATTGGCAAGGAAAGCCCATCGGCGCCACCGAGTCTCGGGTCGTGACAGCTGGCACAGGCGACTGACTTTTCTCCTCCAAGGGCTTTGCTAAAGAATAACTGCATGCCGAGCTGAGCGATGGGATCTGAGATCTTCGGCAGTTGCTGTGCACCTGCGACTCTGCCAGTAATACCGTGAGCAGTAATAATTTGCGAGAGCTCATCATCTAATACCGAGCTTGGTTGCGGTTGACTCGGAGGCGGAGGTGGTAGAGGTCTATGTTGTGCTGCTATTGGTAAACTTGCCACCGCGGTAACAAGTGCCATTGCACGTAGAAAGTTCGCGTTGTTCATCGTTATTCCAAACCTTATTGTGATTCGAGTTTTAAAAATGACAGGCAAAAGTGCAGAGAATGTGGAAAGCAAAAACTTTATGCTTAGAAAGTAGACAAAACTCTTATACCAAAGGCTAGGATCTGTTGACCCGATTGAAATAGTACAAGGCTCAACTATCTTTTAGTAATTGGTGGTTAGTTTGGTTGTACTCCTTGTGTCTAGAAGTCGGCGTCGATTTATTCAAGCTTCTTTAGCGGTATGCGCGAGCCTTTCGTTACCATATCAACAGGCGTTTGCTACGGTGCAGCCCTCAGAGGAGGAGCTCGCCAAACGCCAAAATGCACTATATGTATTAAGGTTGGCTTCTCCGTACCCGACTAATTTGTCTGAATTTATTCCACATATGCACAACGAGTTTAAGCAAAACGTTGAGCGTATGACTAGAGGAAGGGTATATGTGGATATTCACCATAGCGGTAAGTTAGGCACAGGTCGAGAGTTAATGGCTGCGGTAATGCGTGGTCAGGTGGAAGGCATACTTATATCAGTATCAAATTTGTCTCGTGCGCTGCCCATGCTAGATATTTTAAACATTCCATTTTGGGCGGGCAGCAATCAAGCATTTCTAAACTTGATACGCTCTCCACATTGGCATTCATTAGTTGTTGATCCTATCAACCGCCAAGGGAAACTCACGATATTAATGCATCATATTGCTGGAGCACGAACGTTATCGAGTATCAAGCACTTCAATCGGTTAATTAATTTACCTGATAAGCTAAAAGAAGCGGTGTTGAGAGTACCGGCATCTAGGGTGTTAAGTCATTTTTATAGTATGACTCCAGCAAGTGTTGTTGATGTTCCATGGGCCAACGTTGCAAAAATGGCTCGCACAAAGCATATAGATGTGATTGACCCCAGTGTCGTTGGGCTGTTTGCCGGCCCCGATCAGCTCAAAAACCAAATTGGTCATGTATCTCTTCTAGAGAGTGTTCCTGATGCTTGGGTGACAGTTGCGAACCAACAGTGGCTAAATACGTTGCCCTTACGTATAAAAGGAGAAATAGAGGAAGCGGCACAGCAGACATTTCACATTCATGTGTCGCAAATTGAGCAACTTCAGCAGCGTTGTGAACGAGCGTTGATGGCGTTGGGTGCAAAGCTGTACCAGCCAAGCCAAGATGAAGTGCGCCAATGGCAGCTAAGATTTGGACACCACAACGCCCAATGGAATGAAGTTAAACGCGAGCTATTGGGTAGCACCCGCGCGTTTCAACAGCTGTTGGATTCGACAGAGAGAAAGGCATATTAGTACTAATAAAATTAATTTCCAATCAATTTGAAGGGTGAAATAGCATATTAGCTTCGTTAAAAATTTCTCACTTAGAACAACTAAATAGCAAAATTTTTGCCTTGCCTATATGGATATAGGTACCTTAGCGGTAGCAGGACGCGAGAGCGGTGCTACTAAAGCTATTTCCCCGCTTCAAGATAGATCATTTACTTAATACAGCTGGTATAACTCGTTTACTTATTACAATTGCAGTAATAATAGGAGCCGTTGATTGGTTAGAAACTTATAATACCGTTAAAACTTTTGCACTCGCCAGTTAAGTAGCTCACCGACATAAATTTCCCCTTTGTGATTGACAGCAAGGCCGTGAGGAAAGCCAAATTCAGATTCACGCTTGCCCCACTTTCCGAGCCTCTCTGTTACTTGGCCATTAAAATCAATCTTGTTAATTTCGCCGCTTCGGGCGTCAGAAATAACGAGAGAGTTAGCATTAAGGCGCTCTATCTCATAGGGAAAACCAATGTCTTTCCATTGCTTTAAGAATTCACCCTCAGTATCAAAAAGCTGAATTCTTGCATTTTGTCTGTCAGTGACATAAAGCGTATCATCAGCATCAATATATAACGAATGGGGGAAGTTGAACTGCCCCGGAAGCTCTCCTTTTTCACCCCATGCTTTCACTAGTTTCCCATATTGATCGAATTTGACGATACGAAAATTTCCCCCGTCAGCAACATAGATATTACCTTTACTATCAAGTGCAACATCACTGGGGGAAGTAAACAAGTTGACTTGATAGCCGTTTTCAAACCAACCTAGACCTTTAAAATCTTTGCGCCCTAAAATTAATTCAATGTTACCTTCAGGGTTAAGCTTCAGCACTTGGTGTGTTTGTTGGTCTGTTGTCCAAATACTCCCCTGGCTATCAACAAATAAACCATGAGGAACGGCAAATAACCCTAAGCCAATTTCACGTTTAAACTGACCAGTTGCACTAAAAATTAGCAGTGGGTGTAGCCCTCTGTTAAACACGACAAGATCGCCGTTTGGTAAAAATTCTAATCCAGTTACTTCACCTAAATACCAATCTTTCGGTAAGGTTAGGTCGACATGTTTAGCATCTTGCTGTTGCTTACCTCCTTGTGCTGCTAGGCTGTTTTGAGTGATCGCAATAAACATCATTAAGAAAAAATATTGCAAGAACTTTGAGTAGTATTTTGTATTCATCAATTTGATCTCCGAGGTTGGTAATGCCATTATCACTACCAGATAAGTTCCTTAAAATAGCGCTAATGGAATGTATTAACTTCCACTGAGGAAATAATGGATAAAGACTTAGTGTATTTACTTAGGGTGTTTTGTGTTGTAGTGGAGCAGAGGAGCTTCGTTAAAGCATCGGAAATATTAGGTGTACAGAGCCCCGCAGTAAGTAAAGCAATTGCCAAGCTTGAACATTGTGTGGGCAAACGCTTGTTAAACCGTACGACGCGTGCGATCGAGCTTAGTGCCGATGGGAAAATGATGTATTCCAAAGCCGTTGAACAATTGCATGCTTTAAAAAATATGCTTGATGACATGAAGGCAAGTGAGCGCATACAGGGAAGATTGACTATTACCGCAACACCTGCGATTGGCGAGTTACTTTCTGAGTCAATGCTAATTGATTTTCAACGTCAATATCCAGATCTTAGTTTATCACTCAACCTTACCAATGAGCAGCTCAATTTGCCCTCGCAGGAGATAGATATTGCGCTCAGAAGCAGTGACTCTTTGGAAGATTCATCACTGACCAGCCAGCGGATCACAAGCTGTAAGAGAGTAATTGTCGCAAGCCCTGAGTACTTGGCGTCGAATGGGATGACAAATGAGCCATCATGCCTGACACAGCATCGATGTTTAAACTTTACTCATCGTAAAACCCTTAATGACTGGGCTTATAGTGATGGCTCTTGCCGTCTCAGTGTAAAAACTGCCACTGCGTTTTCTAGCAACAGTTATGCGGCACTAAAATCGCTTTGTGTCCAAGGTGGCGGGGTAAGTCGGCTATTTGAGTATCAAGTACGCAGCGAGATAAACAGTGGCGAACTTCAAGTTTTATTCCCAGAATATGATTGGGGAGAACAAGTGGTACATGCGATCTATCATGGTAAATCGTATGACTCTCAAAAGGTCAGTGCATTTATTCATTTTATTAAGCGTGCAGACTTTGCATCTTGATACGTCTCAACTCCGTCTAGGGGTATACAAACGTTACCGGCTCTTTCTTGAACTCTGGGATCCCGTACCTGCCAATTGGAATGAGTGGTGGCATTTTAATTTAAGTAACGATGGCTATTTACTTTATTAGACGACCGGTCTAATATTTAATTTATGAATGAAAGTAGTATAAAACGGCGTCGTGGCCGGCCAAAAAAAGAGCAAGCTGGTTTTAGTGAAACTAGGGCGGCATTGATCCGAACAGGTATGGAAATTCTCACCGAAAAAGGTTTTGCTGCTACTGGGATTGATGCCATTTTGCGAACGGTAAATGTACCAAAAGGGTCTTTTTATCATTACTTTGCGAGCAAAGAGGCATATGGTTTAGTACTGATTGAACATTACTCATCGTTTCTAAGTGCAAAGCTCACTAAAGCATTATCCGCTGAGGGTCTTGAGCCGTTAGCCAGACTTGCACTATTTATGGAGCAAGCTGAACGGTCGATGGCTAAATATAATTACACACGAGGCTGTTTAGTTGGCAATTTAAGTCAAGAAATTGCTCAGCTACCAGAATCTTTTAGAGACAAACTAGGTGACGTTCTGAATGAGTGGCAAATCTTGGTCGCTCAATGCTTTGAGCACGCCAAGCAGCTTGGTCATATTTCAACTGAGCACCATTGTGATGAACTGGCCTACACGTTTTGGAATGGTTGGGAAGGCGCAGTTATGAGAGCCAAGCTTGAACAAAGTGGTGTACCACTTCAGCGTTTTTCAACGTTTTTTATTCGCTCGATTCAAATGCCGGATTAACCAAGCTACATCTGAGCAGGGTATGCCCCGCTTTTTTGTAATTTAATAGACGATTGGTCTAATTAATGGAGATGATATGTATAAAGCAATAGTCATTGATAAACAAGATGGTAATTACGTCGCAACACTGAATGAGGTAACTGGATCAGAACTCATGCCAGGAGACGTTGATATAGACGTGTTGTACTCAACGCTAAACTACAAAGATGCGTTAGCTATTACTGGCAAGTCTCCCGTAGTTAGGCACTTTCCTATGGTTCCTGGTATCGATTTTGTGGGGAAAGTGTCTACTTCATCGCATCCCGATTATCAGCCTGGACAATTTGTGATCCTTAATGGTTGGGGAGTAGGTGAAAAGCACTGGGGAGGTCTGGCACAAAAAGCGCGAGTGAACGGTGACTGGTTGGTTCCTTTGCCGACTCAATTTGAGGCAAAAGATGCGATGGCTATCGGCACCGCAGGGTATACCGCGATGTTATGTGTGATGGCGCTTGAACGCCATGGTGTGACACCTGAACGAGGCGAGATACTTGTGACTGGTGCAGCTGGGGGCGTAGGAAGTGTTGCCGTCGCTATTTTATCAAAGCTTGGCTACAGTGTTACGGCGCTAAGCGGGCGGGTAGAGCAAGAAGCTCAATTTCTTAGCCAGCTTGGTGCGCAAAATGTGATCCATCGCAGTGAGTTAGAAGGAGCTGGTAAGCCGCTTGCAAAAGAGCGTTGGGCAGGAGTGGTAGATGTAGTTGGTTCACACGTTTTAGCAAACGCCTGTGCTAGCACACAATATGGTGGCGTGGTCGCTGCTTGTGGGTTAGCTGGTGGTATGGATTTACCTGCCACAGTGGCGCCTTTTATTTTACGAGGGGTGACGTTGGCAGGTATTGACAGTGTGATGTGCCCCAAAGCGTTAAGAGTTGAAGCATGGCAGCGATTAGCGAGCGAACTTGAATTAAATAAACTCAATATGATTGCCCATGAAATTACGTTGAATGAGGTGATTGCCACCGCAGCGGACTTGCTTGATGGCAAAGTAAGAGGGCGCGTTATTGTTGATGTTAACGCTTGATGTTTGGTTAAGCTGGGTTTTGTCAAAATTTAGGTCGACCGCTATTGAGCAGGTCGATGCGATTACCTACAATACAGCATGCTTAAATAATTGAAGAAACAAAATGACAGATTCAACTGAAAAACCAGCATTGCCAGATAGACTTTCTATCAACCCTCGTAGTCCGCATTACGCAAAAGAAGTGCTAGAACACCACATTGGCATTCGTTTCAACGGAAAAGAGCGCACTGATGTTGAAGAATACTGCATCAGCGAAGGCTGGATTAAGGTAGCATCACCAAAGGCATTAGACCGTCGTGGTCAGCCTTTGCTACTGAAGTCAAAAGGGACTGTTGAAGCTTACTATTGCTAAGCTTAACAAATATTGAAGATACAAAAATGCCGGACTTTGTCCGGCATTTTTTTACATCAATTATATTATACCAATTTTCTTAATTAAGTGGTCTATTTTGAGGCGAGAAAATCTTGTCGATAACCAGGCAAAAATTTTGCTATTTAGTTGTTCTAAATAAGAAATTTTTAACGCTGTTAGCGTCAGATTTACTCCTTCAAATTGAGCAAGTATTAAGTCAAATTGGTATTACCACACAATCAATGTGCTGAAGTTAACCAGCTCAGAAATTGACGTGCTTCGCCGCCATTGGCGAATTGTGTGATCTTACGGCCTGTGCCGTCAGCAAAGATCACTTTAGATTTGTTCACCGAAATCGAGCGAATTGGTTGCTCAACACGGATCTCTGTTCCGTTATATGTATATGACATAATAAAACTCACTTTTATAATGCACAGCAAATTAGCTGATGCTTTTGATAGTAGATGAGCTTCATTACAGTTTAGCGAACAGAAGACGCTGTCCTCGCAACAACCCGACATGGGTATGACAGCTTATACCAATTTTCTTGATTGGTTTGATTTTCGCCTGACTATATTAAGCTCTACTTGTATTTTTATGCGGACTTACTGGATCAAGGCAAGGAGGCATTACTTGGAATTTGCTCTATTTTGAGAGGAAGTTAAAGCAAGTAGCGAATACTATAGAATTGTTTTTTTAAAGCAAGCTTTTTATGTGGGTGTAGCAGTAAATATTTTTAACACTTATCCAACTTAAAGCACATGGGCTTGCCTCGAGGTGTTAAACCCCGAGACATTGTTACTTTACTAGGACAGTAATTGTTCGACTGACTGATCGCCGTTAAATAGTTCAAACGTTAGATTCTGAGGATGCCGAGTGGCAAGATAAGCTAGCGCATCTGCGACATTCTCTCGACTTATCACTGCATCTTTTCTATTTTCAGGGCGTGAAGTGGAGAATCCCCCAGTTGCAGGCTCATTTTGTAACGCACCTGGCCGAACGATGGTGTAGTTTACGACACTTCTTTGTAGATGTTGGTCGGCCATGTGTTTGGCTACCAAGTACGGTTTGATTTCACTTTCAATGTTATCAGGATCGTCGGCACCGATAGAGCTGACCATAATAAAATGTTTAACGTTTGCTTTCACAGCATAATCAATAGCTTTAGTGGCGGCCCATAAATCAATCAGTAGGGTTTTGTCCGCACCCGTTTCCCCACCAGAGCCTGCGCTAAATATTACCTGCTCGACGTTGTCAAAAGCAGAGCTAAAATCGTTCTCAAGATCTTGCTCAGTGATAGTGAGTTGCTCAGATTCAATATCTGCCAACTTGTCTTTATTACGCACTAACGCCACAACGTCGTGGCCTTGTTCCAGCATTTTCTTTGTCGTCATTTTTCCAATTTGACCACTGGCACCAATGATTAAGGTCTTCATAGATAAACTCCTTTAAAGTGTTTGCTTAACTAATACCAATTGAATTAATTCTCCAATCAATTTGAAGGGTGAAATAGCATATTAGCTTCGTTAAAAATTTCTCATTTAGAACAACTAAATAGCAAAATTTTTGCCTTGCTACTAAAGCTATTTCCCCGCTTCAAGATAGATCATTTACTTAATACAACTGGTATAAGACCTTGGGATCGTGGCGCAGATTTAAACCCCTGTAGTGTGAAATAAGTTATAAATAGGCGAGAAATTGCTGAGTTAATCTAAAAATTGCGGTGGTCAGGGAAAAGTTGACCACCGTAGGAAAAGCAAAGCTATCTGTTATTTTGTTACTTTTCGAGCTCTAAAGTTACGGCCTTTCATTTTCCCTTCTGAAATTGTTTTAAGCGCTACGTTGGCAACACTGCGCTCAACTGCAACGTACGATGACATCGCAGTGACTTTGATTTTACCGATTTGGTCACCTTTTAACGCTTGATTTGAGGTCAGTGCACCTAAGATATCACCCGGTCTTAATTTTGCCTTCTTACCGCCGTCGATTTGAATGGTTACCATCGGTGCTCGGTTAATTTTGTTATTTAATACTTGATCGCTTGGCAAGGTATTGGGTTCAATGGTTTTGCCTAAATAGTCTTCGAGGGCGTTTACTTTATGTGATTCCTTATAGCTCATCAAAGAGCACGCCACCCCTTTATTGCCTGCACGTCCAGTTCTGCCAACGCGGTGAACATGTACTTCTGGGTCATGGGCGATATGGTAGTTGATCACCATATCGACGTGATCGACGTCGATACCCCGAGCGGCGACATCCGTTGCCAATAAAATGGTGACGCTCTTATTCGCAAAGCGAACCAATGTGCGGTCACGATCTTTTTGCTCTAAATCACCATGAAGTGCAGCAGCATCGAAACCTAGACTATATAGGCTGTCACATACGTTCTGGCATTCTGCCTTGGTGTTGCAGAAGATAACCGCAGAATTAGGTTGAAATTGCATTAACAGTTTTTGTACTGCTGGCAGTCTCGCGTCGTTATTGTCGACTTCATAAAAGTACTGTTCAATTGAGCTATCATCGTGGGTTGATTCAACCGTGATTTTGGCTGCATCTTTCATGATATGCTGCGCAAGCTGCTCTATTTTTGGCGGGTAAGTTGCGCTAAAAAGTAGGTTTTGTCGTGTTTTAGGGCAGTGGTCAATGATACATTGCAATGACTCTTCAAAACCCATCTCCAGCATTCGATCTGCTTCGTCTAGTACAAAGGTATTGACTTCATCTAGCGACAAACGGCCTTTGCGCAGATGCTCTTCAATACGTCCTGGCGTACCCACAATGATGTGCGCGCCGTGTTCAAGAGAACCAATTTGCGGCCCCATAGGAGCACCGCCGCACAGCGCCAATACTTTGATGTTATGGATTGCACGGGCAAGCTTGCGAATTTCAACCGCAACCTGATCGGCAAGCTCTCGAGTAGGACATACCACGAGCGCCTGCACACGAAAGCGTTTCACGTTTAAATTATGTAATAGTCCTAAAGAGAAAGCGGCGGTTTTACCTGAGCCCGTTTTGCCTTGGCCAATGACATCTTTACCCGCCAATATAAGCGGTAAGGTTTGTGCTTGAATGTCAGTCATGGTGTGATAACCCAACGAAGTGAGGTTATCAAGTAAGGCGCTGGAAAGTGGGGTGCTTGAAAAAAGTGGCTGAGTCAAAGTCGCTGTCTCTGTAGTTCTAAAACAGCAATTATAACATGGCTCCAACGGATAGCGCGTGTAAGGCCGTGATAAAATTTTTTACCACGGACAAGTGCGTTAAAAAATGATTTTGAACATTTCCCATGAGCAAGGGTAGGTCGCATTACAGCCAATAACCGTCGGCTCAGCATTTGCGCCCGAGCCACCATTACCAACAGCTTGTACATAGTAGCCGTTGACAGATTTGAGCGCTATTTTATCACCGTTTTGGATGAGCGCACCGGGACTATTTGGCAGTTCAATCGTGAACGTTTCCCAGATAGAGGCCGCGGTTCTATTGGCATTTAGTTCACCTCCACCACCTTGTTCGGCAACAAAGTAGTAGCCAGATGTAGTCTGAATATGAACTTCATCACCGCTATTAAGGTCTCCGCCATTAATATCTACAAGGGTAAATTGCTCCCAAGGACCTATGGCTAATCGGTTTGCATTGACTGTACTGCCGCCGTTACCTTCAGCCACAAAGTAATATTGTCCGCCAGTTTCGAACGACACATTAGCGTAGTTGGTGGGGCCACAAGGCAACGTAGTAAAAGTGAGATCTTCCCCTTGGATTGTGGTACGTGGTGGTTTTGGATCTCCACGGAAGCGGAAATGGTATTCAGTCCCACAGCTTAGGTTCGAAATCTGAGCACTTACGGGGCCATTTACTCCAGGTGGTGTCGCAAAGATACTACTGCCGTAACTTGTGGTGGTGCCATAATCAAAAATCTCGCCACTTAGGCCGATAGTTGAAGAGGAATAACCATTTAATTGCGCAGATGTTTGGGTGATATTGCTTGCAGGTTGGGTCAAATATTGCGTACCGGCATGCGCTAGAAATGTACTGCTGCATGCAGTCAATAGTAGTAACTTGAACTTATTCATAGCCTAGCTCCTTTGACAAAAAAAGGCTGTTACGATTAACAGCCTTTTTTAGCTTAGGAGAAGGTGTCGCAAATGCTATTACACCTACTTACACCTTTAATTGCCAGAAGCTTGCTTTTGGCGTGGTGCACGTTTGTCTCCAGCGTGTTGGTTCTTTGGCTTATTGGTAGACTGTGATGGGCGACGTCTGCGGTTGCCATTGTTATTACCAGCAGGTTTACCGTTGCCACTCGGCTTATTGTTGCGAGGACCTGAATTTTGCTTAGGTTTGTTTTTCGGCTGAGCGGAAGTTGCTTGTTCAGCGTCTGTTGCCTTTGGCTTTTTCGGTTTCTTTGGCTTTTTCGGCTTGATTGGGCGCGTATCTAGTTTTGACTCAGGTACGGCAAGTTGCGGTTCAAACCCAGGTTCCACTTTACGCGGCACCAACTGTTGAATTAATCGCTCAATACCAAATAAATCGCTTGCGGTCTCTTGGGTAACAAATGAGATAGCTTCACCCGTTGCACCAGCGCGGCCAGTTCTGCCGATGCGGTGAACATAATCTTCGTAAACATTTGGCAGGTCAAAGTTCACGACATGGGGCAGCTCTTGAATATCCAAGCCCCTTGCCACAATATCGGTGGCAACAAGCACACGTACTTCACCATTTTTAAAACCAGCAAGGGCTTTCATGCGAGCGCTTTGGCTTTTATTACCATGGATTGCTGCGGCATTGATCTTGGCTTTTTCTAGATCCTTAACCAAGCGGTTGGCACCGTGTTTGGTGCGGGTAAATACCAACACTTGTTGCCAGTCATGCGTTTGAACTAGATGCTTGAGTAAGTTGGTGCGCTTACTTTTATCTACTGGATACACCCACTGAGTGACACTTTTGGCGGTGCTATTTGCCGGTGCTACAGAAATCTCTACTGGATCATGAATTAATCCTTTCGCCAAAGCTCTAATTTCTTCAGAGAAAGTTGCCGAGAACATCAAATTTTGTCTGCGGCTTGGTAATACTTTGATGATGCGTTTGATATCGTGAATAAAGCCCATGTCTAGCATACGATCGGCTTCATCCAATACCAGTACTTCAAGATCATCAAATTTGACAGCATTCTGCTGGTAAAGGTCGAGTAATCGCCCCGGTGTTGCCACTAAAACATCAATGCCTTTACGCAGCTTCATCATTTGCGGGTTGATCTTCACACCGCCGTAAACGACTTCAGAGCTGATAGGAAGGTGTTTGCTGTAGAGTTCAACACTTTGCCATACTTGATCAGCAAGCTCTCTGGTTGGCGTTAGAATCAACGCGCGCACGTTATTCGCACGAGGCTTAGTGCCGGCAATCAGCTTTTGCAACAAAGGTAATGTAAAGCCCGCAGTTTTGCCCGTTCCCGTTTGCGCCGCAGCCATCACGTCTCTGCCTTTTAAAATAGCAGGAATGGCTTGCTCTTGAATGGGAGTCGGTTTGTCGTAACCTTGTTCGACAACGGCTTGATTTATTTCTGGGGCTAAACCTAGGTGGCTAAAGCTCATGATTTGTTACTCTGTAGTAGGCGGCGGGCAAGAGTACAGTATTTACACCAGTTACGCAATTTTGCCACCGCCTAAATTACTTTTAAGTCGTCCTCTGCTATGTGTAATAGATTAATGGGGTTTAAAAATACGCTGATCTTCACGCTCATATTAGTGATAGCGTTCTCGAGCATAGCAGCACATCCTTGTGTGTTTAATTACGAATAGAAATCTATGCTTTGAATAAACTGAGTTTACCAGAGAAGTTTTTAAGGTTTGGGAAAATCTGCAGCAGTGTATTGTCGTCTACCCCCATCCAGCTACCAAGGCTCGCAGCCAGTTGGTCAACAGCTGTGGTGGGAATGAGCCTTCCGCTACCAGCATCAAAGGCATGGTTTAATTCTGGAGGAGGGATATCACCAAAAATAGTGCCACCATGGACTGCACCACCCATAATAAAATGATGGGCGCCCCAGCCATGATCGGTACCATCACCATTGACTGCAAGGGTGCGACCAAAATCAGATGCAGTAAATAAAGTTACTTGCTTCTCTAACCCCAAGCTGGCAATTGCCGTATTAAACGCCACAAGTGCGCCATCAAGCGCTGATTGCAGTTTAGGTAAGCTCTGAGCTTGACCTGAGTGAGTATCAAATCCACCCATACCCACAATATACACTTGTCGTTTGGTGTTGAGTTGCTGCCTTGTTGCAATACTTTGGCAAACATTCTTCAGCTGTTGTGCCAATGGTGTGGTAGGAAACTGTGGTAAAGTAAAACTTGTATTTGCAATGGCGTCATTGTATTGCGAATTTGCCGCCATGGCGCTGCGAGTAAGCGTATCTAGGTCTTGCTGAAGTATGTTATTGCTACTACTGCTTTCTTTGCCCGCAAAGTAGTCAGCGAGTGCTTGGTTGTTGTCGAACTCTTCTAAGATTTCTATTATGCCAGCTTTGCCATCACTCACATGGTACGGAAAGGTATTACTGCCGGTTAACCACAGATCAGCCTCGGCTGTGGTAATGGCATTAAAAGGCGTCTGCTGCGTTTTTCCTGTATTGATAAGTGCATCATTAATTAACCCTCCCCAACCAAATTGTGCTCCCTCTGTTTTACCAGACATCCAAGTTGACTGCTGATCATTATGAGAAAACAGTCGGGGAGGCACGCTTGCCGTGACTTGTTCCAGGTGCGAGGCATTAACAGGTTCAAGTAATGGTCCAACATTGCCAATAACAGACAGTTGCCCTTGACCGTAGAGTTTCGCAAGGCCTGCCATTTCTGGAGGTAAGGCAAATTTGCGTTGATTAAATCGAGAGGGAGTACTGAGGGCGTGCAAATTTTGTGGTGTTCTTGGTGTAGGGTAAGCACTGAGTAGTGAGGATCTGTGTTTTGCCCACTGTTGATAGTTACTGTCATCCAGAGGAATAATCGTGTCATGGCAGTCCATTCCGCCGTATAAAAATACGCAAACAAGTGCTTTGTAATCTTCACCTTGCTCTGCTGCCGCAACGGCTTGACTCAACGAAAGCAAGGACGTTGACATCATGGTCGCACCGCTTAGTTTCAAAAAATCACGTCTTTTCATCTTGTCTAGTCCTATTTTTGAATCAAATAATCTGCTGAGGTCATCACGAGTAAAATCGCCCATTGCACTCGAATAAGGCTATCTTGTGGTTCCTCCATTGGTAGTGTCTCAAGAATTTGGGTGATCTTATTCACGGTATGCTCAGTGAGCTGATCTGCGCTTAGGAGTAGGTTTAAATGAGCCAATAGCGCTTTTGGGTCATCTGCCAAAGTGAGTTCGTATTCATAGTCTGCAAGAAAGCTATAAACAGCTTGACGAGCATCAAGCGGTATATTTTCGGCGTCATAATCTGCTTGTAAATCAGCTACATCAACATCTTGTTGATAGCCAAAAATATAATAGGTCATAAAGTTAATATAACCCGGAATTGACGAGGCGTTGGTAATTTGGAACTCAGGTGCAACTAGTTGATTTTGCGATATTAGCGTTCCTGGTGCACTGTAACCTGGGCGAAAAAAATTAAATACGCTACTTGAACGATAGGGGTGTTGATTTAATGCGTTTGCTGAACGAGTATCCCATAGTGGCTCTTGATACTCAGGCGTAATATTTTTTACCTCAAAGGCTCGCGCCCACTGCGTAAATCTTAATATTGGCTCTCTTAACTTGCCACTGCGCGCTGTTTTCTCGTTTCTTGCTTCTTTATCAAAGATAATTGCTGCAATCGTTGCGGTTAAATCGCCCCGTTGGCTAGCGCCCACTTTGGTACCATCGGGCAATACGTAGCTACCAGAATCAAAGCTTTCTACTGCCCGAGCGACATAGCCAGGTGAGGGGTTTGATGTTACTAAACGTTGGATTAACTGCTTAACCACAAATGGCCCAACATTAGGATGCGAAAAGATATGATCTAATGCGAGCGTGATTGATTGGTTAACATCGGTGCCAGCAGCTATGGTGTAGCCTAAAAAGGATTTGGCTTTAGTCGAATGTAGTTCAGGGTCGCCGACCATAGGTAGCGCGTACTCTTCTTGAGCGGCTTGTTCGGCGCCTGACTCATCAAGCACTAACCCAGTAAAAACACGGGCAAGACCAGTAATATCTTTATTGGTATACAACTCAATGGCTTGGTCATTGCTATCGCGTTTCTCGCTACCGTCTGGGTTTAACTCAACAAGACCCAAAGTAAAGAGCTGTAAGATCTCCCGAGCATAATTCTCATCAGGCATCCTGCCAGTTTGCTCGTCTCCCTTTTGATTTCCTAAATATGTTAAGTAAGTTCCCATCGCGGGTGAGTAAGTCACCGCCTCAATCAGCTCTCGATAATTGCCAAAGGCGTGTTCGATAAGTATATCTTGAAATCGTGCTACTGCTGCTGGGATGTCAGTGAGTTCGTCACCACCGGCATTAGAAACCACCAAAATCTCAGATAAAGCAAAAGCAACTCGCTGACGCAGCTGATCTTCGCCAGTGATGGCATCTTGCCAAAACCCAATACTTGTTGACTCTACGAAGAGCGTATTAAAACCGCCATCTTCGGGGTATATTTTGCAACTGAGCTCATTTTCAAGCTTGGTTTTAGTGCTATTTGGTCTATGAACCATTTAGAGGCAGACGTGCCGACAAGTGTGTTGAGCTGTTGTGGTGTAGCGCCAAAAGTCGTTTGGTGTAAAAACGAGGCCGTACTTTGTGGTGTTGCAAACACATTATCCACTGCAATAGGTTGCGATGGCTCGGTAATTTCAGTGTTGTCAGTGAGCTGCTGATTGGCTTGCGCGACTTCGGTTTCTTGCGCACCGCCACAGCCAGTCGCTGTTAGGGTTAACACACACCAAACTGAAAAGTATTTAATGACTGATCTCATAACTTAACTCAAATAGTGAACGATAAGTGATGAGTGTAGGATGATTTTTGACTTTAGTGTTTTACAAGTTTGCGTGCGAAACCATACAAAATTGTAAACTAACCAAGTCAAAGCTTAGCTCAATCTATTAATGAGTTGGCACTTCAATATTAAATACAGCGCCCGGTTGACCCTCCAGCAAATAAATCCGAGCCTCATGTATGTCACAGATTGCTTTGACAATGCTAAGCCCGAGCCCATTACCTGAAGAGGAACGGCTGGTATCGGCACGATAAAAGCGCTCGAAAATATGTGCTTGGTCTGATGTTGCGATGCCAGGGCCATTATCACCGATTTGTAGTAATACGCCAGATGAGTGACTTTGCAGCCTGATCCATACAGACGCCCTTGGATTAGTATATTCAAGTGCATTTTCTAACAGGTTACAGACCAATTGCGCGAGCAAATCCGCATCTCCATAACAGCTGATATTTGGCAATATCGAGACGGATAAGGTTTTTTCTGCGTCTTCAAAAACCGGAGTGAAGCTATCAGTTAGATCTAAAAGCAGTGTTGATAAGTCAATCTGTTTAAAACCTTGTTGATATTTTCCAGATTCAATACTATTCAAGCGGATTAAATTATTAAAAGTCGAGATGATTTTTTCTAATTCTTCACAGGCCTTTTCAAGGTGAACGGCTAATTGTACCGGATCGTCTATGTCTTGCTCCATCGATTGCAATCGGTTTGCAACGCGGGTTAGAGGCGTTTTAAGGTCATGGGCAACTCCCACAGACATTGTTTTAATATTGTGATGGAGCTTGGTAATTTCGTCGAGCATCGTGTTGATCACACTGCATAATTGTAGCAGCTGTGGGTCATCGCTTTTTGCGACGGTGCGATGCAGCTCAGGCGCTTTAGCCACTAAAGAGAGTTGTTGGCTCAGCTTGGTAATGGTATTGCCTTGCATTTGTCTAAAATAGACAAAGATGAGCAAAGGCGGCAGCCAGCAAAATATCGCTAGCCACACAATAAACTGGGTTCTGGCGTTCTGGGCAATAACAACATCGTGGTCAAGGCGCTGCCATAGATGTAAATAAAGACCATCGTTGATTTGCTGTGCCTGATAAAAAATGAGTTGTGTTTCTTCGTCTATTTCAGTTTGTGGCTGCGACTTCGAGGTATTTGCTCGCTCAAAACCCAAATCGCCACCAGCGATTATCACGTCTTTTTGGTATAACGCCATAAGCCAGCCTTCCTCTTGCCAATGCTCCTGCGCTTCTTCTTTGGTCCAAGTTTCATTTTCTGCTAACTCAAATACTTCTACCAAAGACTCCAACCCATCACTATGGTAAAGCTCGACGGCTTCCTCAATAAGTTCAAGCATTTCGGTTTGTTGTCTGGACTGTTCACTTTGAGACACAAAGTGCGATACCAAAAGTGCTAGACCACATGTGAGTACCCAACATAAAAAAGAAAATTTAAGCGCCAGCACAAAATGGTATTTTTGAGTATTCGTTTTCATATTATTGTTCAGAAAGTAAGTAGCCACTGCCACGAATGGTTTTGATAACTTCACTGTTAAAAGGCTTGTCTAACTTGTTACGTAAGCGGCTGACATGTGTTTGAACTAAACTGGTTTTTGGATCAAAACTAAACCCCCACACGTGTTCTAGCAGCATCGTTTTGGTAACCAGTTGATTAGGATGAAGCATTAAAAATTCCAAAATCTGATACTCTTTTGGCATCAGCTCAATCTCGCTTTCACCTCTAAATACTTGCCTTGACGTTCTGAGTAGTTTTACACAGCCAACTTGTAATTCATTCACGGTTTGCGCAGCTGGTTTGCGACGATACAGTGCTTTTAGCCTTGCATGTAACTCGACAAACGCAAAGGGCTTAACTAAGTAGTCGTCTGCACCAGCTTCCAAGCCTTCAACCCGTGCTGCGGTGTCACTCAATGCCGTTAGCATAATGATAGGAGTTAAGATGTTGCTCGCTCGAAGGATTTTTACTGCGTCTAGGCCATCCATCGACGGCAGTAGCCTATCAAAAATAATGGCATCGAATGAGGTGGTAGAGGCTTTTATTATTGCATCTTTTGGACACTGAGTATGGTCCACTGATTCTCCAGCTTGCTTTAAGCCATTACAAATAAACTCTGCAGTCTCGTGGTCATCTTCTACGAGCAATATCTTCATTGTGTGGTTTGTTTGGTTGTTTAGCTATAGCATAACGCAGTTTCCAAAGTGTTCAGAATACAATTTTGTATGATTGGCTGTGTTCGTTCTAATAAGGTTTTTGGCTATGTTTTTTGATTTTAGGACTTGCAGTCCATAGTGGAGTGATGCCTTGTCATTACTTGGTAGAAAAGAAAGCGTGATAGACATCATACAATGCCAATAAAGTCAGCTTCGACGCTAGCAGCTGTTTTGGTTACCCACAGCTTAGGTGAGGTATTTTTGCAGTGGGCTTAAGTCTACTTTAGCTTGCAATTTTGCCGCGATTAAATATAACCCCGCCAGCTTTCGATGTATAAATAATGCGTCTACAGGTGGTGTGTGCCACTCGTTGGAGTGGCTATTTAAAGCCAGTCCTTTTTCACTTATCTCTTTGCTTAGCTGGCTGTTAGCAAAATCAAATGGGCCGTCACACCGAAGTGGAGTTGTTGCAAGTAAAAACAGCTCAATAACTGCGTTACAGTACTCGGGTGCAATATCAGTATCAAAATATCCAATGTCACATGCGGCCTGTTTAACAGCTTCACGGTTTTGCTCTGTCGCTGCCTGTAACAGGTTCTTATACCCAACACTAACAGCGTCGCTAACAATACGTGTTGCGCCAAAATCTAATAACACGATTTGGTGGGTGATGAGATGGACGCTCCCAAATCGGCGTCAATGCGCCAAACTGATAGTTGCAAACACAGTTATTAGGAGAGTCCATCATGAATAACGTTAGCACGCTTTCAATTGATCTAGCAAAAAATGTATTCCAACTTTTATCGTTTGATAAGCAAGGTAATAAATGTTTTTCCAGAAGGTTAGATAGAGCAAAGCTCTTGCAAACATTGACCCAATTACCTGCTTGTAATGTTGTTATGGAATCATGCTCAACGTCTCATTATTGGGGGCGCTGCTGCTTACAAGCTGGGCACCAAGTTCAGCTTATCCCTGCGCAACATGTTACCCCTTTTGTCCGTGGCAATAAAAACGATAAAAATGATTGTATGGCGATTTATGAAGCGAGCCTTCGACCTAACATTCGCTTTGTTCCTGTAAAAACAGAGCATCAACAAGCAATCCTAGCACTACATCGTTATCGGGAACGGCTCATACATAATCGAACTGCCTGCATCAACCAAACATGTGGTTTGTTACTTGAATTTGGCATCGTCATCAAGAAGAGCTTAAAGTCTTTTCGTGCAACCATTGCTGATCTGCTCAACCGTAATTTACATGGAGCTTTAAATCTACTCCTCAGAGACGTTTATGAAGAAATGCAAAAGTTAGACGCCAATATTAAAAATGTAGAGGCACAATTTAAGCAGTTTAATGAACAGAGCCAAGCTGCTCAAATTATCCAATCCATCCCCGGAATTGGGATTATCAACGCATCGGCATTGAGTGCCACAATAGATAAAGGGCAAGCATTTTCTAATAAAAAGGAGTTGGCTGTGTGGCTTGGGATCACACCACGTCAATATGCTTCGGGTGAAACCAAGAAGATGGGAGGGATCACCAAACGAGGTGATCGTTATCTAAGAAAACAACTCATTCATGGTGCCCGTACAGTGGTCAATCATGCGCACAAAAAGCAGGATGATTTAAACAAATGGATCAACGCATTGGTAGAACGTCGCGGTAAAAATAAAGCGGTGGTGGCCACGGCCCACCGATTGGCTCGCTTAATGTGGATATTGCTACAAAGAAATGAACCTTATAAAGCCCAATATACACAAAGTGAGGCGCAATCATGACTCAAATTATGGCTATTAAGGAGCCCGGTCGTGACAAGGGCCTCGAGCCCGAGTGGGTGTTTATGAGCCCTTGATAGCCATATTCTCATTGCTGTAAACATAACGATGAACAAAAGGTCAAACCTACCTAGTTAAACCCGTTATAGGCAAGGCATTCAATGCCGCGTGGGTGTATTCTACTTTTTGGGTGGCTAGGTTCGAAACTCATTAGGGGCGCTGAAAGTCAGTTAAGCCCGAATATATGTCAGAGCAGCACCTTATTTAGGGTGACTCAAAGTGACTGTTTATCAATACATACAAATAGTAAATGAGAGATAAATAAAAGAAGCAACAAGGCTGTTAAAACAACCTTGTTGGATGAGTATTACTTGACAGCAGCAGAGCGTCCATATATGTCTTTGTTATATAAATAGTTACCAAAGTTAGGATCTGTTTGTATCAATTTAAGCTCAAACATTTCGATAAAGAAAAGCTCAATTAATGCGGTCATGATGTCATTGCGAACAGATTGTGGTAAAGCAACGGCCTCTGCAAGCGGCTCGCCACAGACATACTCCATACTCAGTATGTGCTGGCTGCTTAGCGTTTGATGCACAGCGGGGACTTTAAAGCGCGTGTCTTTAGAAAGTCCGCTGGCGAACTGCTGTAGATAGTTTGCTTCTAATTGGTAATTGGTCTCCGCGAGAAGCTGCGATTTTGCTTCCTCGATTAAAGGGGCAATATTAATCCCTTTAGGAAGCAGCCCTGTCATTTTGATTAGGCTCGCGACATTGTCTACATCGCTATGAATACTCTGAGCCACTCCTGGATATTGTATTTTGATTGCAAGAGGTTGCCCATTCTCGGTGATGGCTTTGTGCACTTGCCCAATCGACGCCTGTGCAAAGCTTTTTAGTTCAATATGACTAAACTTATCGAGCCAGTTATGCCCTAACTCATGTTCTAGCACACTAACAAGTTGCTTATGTGGCATTGGCATGGCGTCTGCGCGCAGGTGAGTAAGCAGCATGGCAAGCTCCGGCGGTAGCAGATCTCCAGCATCCATTGAAAGTAACTGTCCTAACTTCATTGCGGCACCGCGCAAGTGACTCAGCTTCTTCGCAACTGCATCAATATTTTTGCTCTGTAGCAATAGGTCGTTTCGTTTTACAGGTTGCCCTTGAAGCGCCTGCTTTGCGCCTTCAAATAACATATTTGATGCAACTTGACCTGCCAATCCACCCAAATGAGCAAGGCGGCTCAACCTTGATGATGGGACTTTTCGTGAACTGTTTTTCAAACCGAAACCCTTGGCGATACATTTTATTTAACATGCGAACAATACGACATCTTCTATAATTAAGTTCACTCTTTGTGAGCGAACTGTTGGGGCATTTCGTAAAAAGCAAAATA
Organism: Pseudoalteromonas galatheae; assembly: GCF_005886105.2. Taxonomy (NCBI): domain Bacteria; kingdom Pseudomonadati; phylum Pseudomonadota; class Gammaproteobacteria; order Alteromonadales; family Pseudoalteromonadaceae; genus Pseudoalteromonas; species Pseudoalteromonas galatheae. The sequence goes on along the minus strand of NZ_PNCO02000001.1, from coordinate 2,682,170 downwards.
CATTAAGTACGGAGGGTGATATGTGGTGCGCAGATTGTGAAGCAATTGAGTCATACTTTTTTGAGACAACTTACTTTTGGTTTTTCCTACCGACAGGTAATGCAGAACAAAACTTGCTGAAAATGTGCACCGAGATGGCACTAAATCCCGAGTTGGTTGCAAATAGATGCATTATGGTTCAAGTGAATAAAAATGGACTTTCTACGTTTTTACACAACATTGGTGGCTGTTTAGCTGGTCCAGAATTTGGCCAATCTAAAATGACAACCATGGCACAAGAAGGTCATCCAGATATCAATGCAATTAGTCGAGTCGCCAGTGTTGAAACTTTCGTTCGCCGTTATCAAGCGCGGTGGATAAAAACTGCGATAGAAAATGAGACATATCAAAGCTGGTTTCAACCCATAGTGAGAGCATATTCAGAACCGGGAAACCTAGATGTGTTTGCTAATGAAGCGCTATTTAGATTGTTCGATGATGAAAACAACATGGTTCCGCCAAACCTCGTTTTTAATTTAGCCGAGCAGAGCGGATTGCTCTTTTCTGTTGATTTGATTGCACGAAAGTCTGCTGTAGAGCATGCCGCTAAAGCGAATTTGAACTCGAAAATATTTATAAATTTCAACCCCTCAAGCATTTATGACCCGTCATATTGCTTACGTTCGACAGCCTCAGCAATTAGTGAGCTGGGATTTCAACCTCAAGACATTGTATTTGAGGTAACAGAGACGCACCAAGCTCGGGATGTAAATCATTTAAGAGGGATCCTAGCATTCTATCGCAGTTGTGGTTTTGGTGTTGCACTGGATGATATTGGTTCTGGGTGGTCGAGTTTAAATATGTTGGCACAGCTAAGGCCAGATTATATTAAGATAGATATGGATCTTGTCAGGCACATTGATATCAATCAACACAAAAGGAGCATTGTGTCTCACCTAATTCAGCTTGCTCATGAAAACGGTATCGAAGTCATTGCTGAAGGGGTCGAAAGCCAACATGAAGCCAAAGTCCTTCGGGAAATAGGGGCTGATTTTTTACAAGGCTATTATTTTGCAAAACCTTCGGCACTAAGTGCACGGTTGTCCAACAACCTCGAAGACGAAATAACACAAGGAGTGAAGTCCCTATCGAACGCAGCTCACAAGTTTGATACCTTGTGATAGGTAAGGAAGGACGGGGAGTTTATTAAGGCAGCCCTAGCAGTATTCCATTCATAAAAGGTGCCGGAATCTAAATAAAATAATTAAGATGAAAAGTTATCTTGCATCTACCTATCAATTTACTTTGCTACAATCCAGTGTGATTTTTAGACAGTGTTATATTTAAGGTTTAATTAATGAGGTTACGAATACATGTTAAAGGAATTGAAGCCTGCATCGATGAAAGTGCAGGAGTTTTTGTCCAAAAATGGTCAAGACTTTGTAGTTCAGGAAATGCCTAGCTCAACTCGTACAGCTTCAGATGCCGCAGCATCTATCGGATGTTCAGTTGCTCAAATCGCAAAGTCACTAATATTCAAACATGGAGAAACCGGTGAAGCAGTACTCGTTGTCGCTTCTGGTTCTAACATGGTATGCGCTGACAAAGTTAAAAAAGCGACAGGTATTACACTTACCAAAGCTGATGCGGATTTTGTACGTGAAAAAGTTGGTTATGTAATAGGCGGTGTACCACCAGTCGCTCATCATTCATCAGTTCATACAATATTAGACGAAGACTTAAATCGGTATGCGGAGATTTGGGCCGCGGCGGGAACCCCCAATTCCGTATTTAAACTAAATCCGCAGAAGTTAAGTGAACTTACTAAGGGTCAATGGATAGATTTAGCAAAATAAACGTGACAAATAGCTATGAGGGTATATACCACTGATTAATGCAAGCGCCTTTCTTGATATTTATTTGCGCTGATCCGATAAAGGTATGAATTTTTGATGACCTTTTTCTTTGAGTTGCTTGCATTCGGTCTATTAAAATGAAAAAACGTTGCGAGTCTGGGGAAGATGCTCTTCTATGGTAAGTAGGGGATATTTAAAAATATAGCTTTTTACCTTTTTAAATTATAAAGAATCTAGTTTTATTGAATTTGTAAATAATTAATTTAATCTTAAAATTTAATAAAAGTTAAAGTTAATAAAGTGAACTTTTTGATTGGTAATGGTGTTAATTTAAATTTTATTTTTACAAAACAATAGTTTTACTATGTCTTTTTAATTATTTTAGAATGCGCCAATTTTTTTAAGGATTAAATTATGAAAAAGACCATCATTTCCCTCCTTTTGGCGACATTAGCGATTTTTATTTCCGGTTGTAAAACCTCTTCTAACTCTGAAAGCACAGAAGTAGTTAAAAATACAATAGAGCTTGGCAGTGCTGAAATTAAAAAGTCAGGCCATGCACAACCTCTTTTTCAAAACAACCAACTTGTAGGGTATGAGTTCAAAAAAGGCTTTGCCATACCTGCTGAGTTAGGAAACTTCTTTGGCTTTAGCTATCGAGTGAATCAACTAATAAATAGCACGACTGAAAACCCAAACAGTACGGGCTATGTCGCGGTTAAAGTACCAGTTACCGTAACGGTTGTGCATCCTGAGATCATGATCAATGGAAAACCAGAAACAACCTCTTCATGGAAAGATACATTATATTTTGGTCGTGATAATTTTGCGATGTGGAAGTTTGAAAGTCCGAATGAGCTTGTTAACGGCAAATGGACTATATCTGTTACCTACCAACACAAAGAAATCGCGACCAAAAACTTTTTTGTAAGTGTGCCACCAAAGATGCCGAAAAAAGTGACTCAAGTTTGCCAAGTCGAAATTGATAAGTTTCCAAGTGCTTTGCAGCAAGCAAATACGGCATGTTGTACGAACAATGATGCGCAAGCATGTTATAACTTTGCATGGCGTGGTCTAGAGCGTATACGAGATAAAGAAGGCGCGGCATTATACTATGCAAAAAGCTGTGAACTTGGTGATATTTCAGGCTGCCGCCAAGCAGCAAAAATGGCAACGACTCCTGAAAAACGTGATGCGTTTTATCATAAAGGTTGTGATTTAAAAGATATGGATAGCTGTATTGAAGTAAATCGGTTTAATTAACCCCGACTTAGTTCATAGAGTTTAACGAGGACACCCACCTCAGCTTCCAAATTACACATCCCAACTTGTATGTTGGGGTGGTTTGTCTAAGCTAGAAGTTCTTTATAATCAAGTTTTGAAGGCAATTTATAAAGGACTGGTACTCATGGGCATCTATTTACTAAAACTGGGTTATCGCGCACGACAACGCTCTGCAAACACAATAGTTAGAAATTTAGAATTGAAAAGCTTGCTCTGCTAAGCCAACAACCGCTCGCAGTTTGTTAGGTTTGTCCGTCGTCGTTTTTGCAGTGTTTCGCAGTAAGCGGTTATTGTTCGCTCTCGACCAACAGCACCGTGGAATACCCGAGAAAACTGCGTAGTGAGTTTTATCCAGTTCTCAGGCTCTATATTAAGTGGAATGAGTATGGGTTGAGACTTAAAGATATAGCCTCGCTTGTCGGCGCGAATACATTGGCCTGTGAGTTCAACCAATTCAATATAAGATTTAATTTCAAAGGGCAGGCCTTTAGGCATGCGTTTTCGTGGGCTGCCCGCAAAACGTAACAGACTTTTTGATTGTTTTCCCAGCTTTGCATGGTCGATTCGTTCTTTGATGCTGGTGTAGTCTGAGGTTTCAGGCGTTGCGGCAATATTGGCTTAGGTCTACGTAAGCGAGACAAGCAGTCAATGCAGCCTCGTCTAGTAATGCGTGGGATTTAAACTGTCCTTCTCAAAACCAGTTAGCCTTTCTCTGTACTTGGCGACATGTTCATTGAATATCAATTGCTCCGATTCGCTGAGTGACTCACCTTCAGTAAATTTTTGGCTTACCCTATTACCTTTAAACAGCTTGTGCCACCGTGTCACAACTGATTTATCCGATAAGCGCTTAGCCTGTCTTGCATCAACGTATAAAACAATGTGAATGATTACTCATCGCGGCATAAGCACAGACATCAATAAAAAACGGAGCCAAACATCAGGCGCTTTTCTTCAACCCGATCCCGGCGGTGTTCGTATGATTTTCCGGTAAATTTATCTTTACCACATAAAAATACGCGTCTTACGCAGCGGGAGATACAGTGATAATATTTGATGTTAGTTAAACTGATTTGTTTTTTACGGGCTGTTGCCATAGTTTGGTTTCCTCAATCCTTTGAGAGCGGGATTAACGCTTAGGCGGTATCTGAGGAAGGTACAAGTTAGGGGGGGAGGTAATTGTTGTTGGCTTTGTTCGTGCCCCACAAAATTTTAGCCAACTAGTTTTGGCTAGTTGCAACGGCTTATGCAGCCGTGAATCATTTGGAATACAGGAGAATATAATGAGTGATAGTTGGGATGATTATGCTGATGACTGGGATACAGATCCAGATGTGGTCGAATATTCAAAAAAAGCTTTTGACTCGTTAACTAAATTTACAAGTCTGGAAGGCAAAAATGTTTTAGATTTTGGTTGTGGAACAGGGCAACTAACTGAAAAAGTAGCTCGTGTCGCATCTTCAGTTGTTGCTATTGATCCCTCACCGAAAATGATTGAAGTTTTAAAGAACAAGAATATTCATAATGTAAACTCACTATCGTGCGAAATTTCAAGAGACTCAATCAACCATCCTATTTTTGAGCCCGGTTTTGATTTAATTATTGCGTCATCCGTTTGTGCTTTTGTTCCAGATTATGAGAAAACGTTGTCTGAGCTTAAGCTTCTTCTAAAAGAAGGAGGGACATTTGTCCAGTGGGATTGGAAACGAGCCAATGAAGATGGTGATTTTGGCTTTACCGAAGACATGATAAAAAGTGCCTATACAAATGTAGGTCTTTCACTTGTACGTGTTACCGAAGAGTTTTCGTTAGCAAGTGAAAAAGGCACTATGCATGTATTAATGGGAATAGCATGCAATGCATAGCAAGTTCATACCCGATCTGCTGCGTTAGAACGCTATTTTTAAGGGAGTACATAAGTTGTTTAAAACAGTAACAGATTTGGCCGAAATCAAGGAATGTCAATTACTTCTTGAAAGAGTATTAAAGAACAGTCTTTCGAACAAAGGGCGCTTTAATATCGGTTTTCCCGGGGGGAGTTGGAAAGACAAAGAGATACATTACAATAATGATTTTTGGTTTTTACATTACGAAATAGATGGTGAGGAGAAGTCTCCTCGGTATTGGAATGGTTTTGGACTTACGGAAAGTTTAAGTGATAAAAAATCTAATAATATAGTAGTCGAGATAAACATCCCTACGAACAGAGTTAATCGAAAAGTAGCTGGTTTTTTTGCAAAGAGTGAGAATGGAAAGGTGGCTCTTTTTCATAGAGGAGGTCTTGGTGGAGGGTGTAAAGGGGTAGGTAAACAGGCTTTTCTAAAATGCTCATCTTATGAATTAACTGAAGTAATGACAGGTGTGGATGTGGATAAAGCCATAATGGTTGGCTTTGTTGAAGACGAGAATTTTATCACGAATCTATATAAGTTTTTACAAATAATTGCCAGCTTTAAAGAAGCAATTAGGTCTGGAGAGCTTACAGAAGCTACTTTCCTTACAGACGATGACTTATTAAATCGCATTCTCAACGAAAACCCAAAGAGAAAAACACCCAAGCGAGCAAAGACAGCAAGCACTACTTATGAACGTAGTGAGTATGTTAAAGAGTTTGCTCTCAGGCGTGCCGGTGGTTATTGTGATTTGTGTAATCAAAAAGGACCATTTAAATCAAAAATGGGCCGCTGGTTCCTTGAAGTTCACCATATAAAATGGCTGTCAAAGGGGGGATTAGATACTGTCGACAATGTAGTTGCTCTTTGCCCTAACTGTCATCGAAAAATGCACTTGGTTGCTTTTCCTGACGATATTAGAAAATTAAAACTAGCTGTAGAATCGAAATAATACCGTAATAACACGAACGCTTTAAACAAGAGATGCAAAACAGCAGGCTTGCATCCCTTAGTTGCTAATTTTAGCCTGCTATTTTGTGTCGTTTACGACAAGCGTTATAAGTACTAGGAGAAATCGTGCACCCAAATAGAAATGCAATTGCTTTTGGCGGCCTTGTTGCTTCGGTGTTATTTTTTGTAATTCTAATTGTCCTAGCGCTCTGGGCATGGCCAAAGTACAAAGTTTATAAACTAGAAATGAATGGTATCGCTGCTCTGAAAGAAGCTGAGTGGAGTAAGCAAATTCTAATTGAAGAAGCCAAAGCGAGAGAGCAGGCAGCTTTGATGCAAGCTAAAGCGCGAGTCACTTTAGCTCAAGCAGAAGGTGAGGCGAAAATCGTCCAAGCTAAAGCTGAAGGCCAGGCTGATATCGAACGTGCAAAGGCTGCCGCTGAAGCTAATAAAATTATTGGTGAGTCGCTTAAAGGCAACGAAGCTTATCTGCGTTACGTTTGGATAAAAGGGCTACAAGATGGTAAAGGAGAGCGCATTTATATACCAACAGAAGCTGGACTCCCAATTTTAGAAGCTGGTAAAGCTAGAAAATAACGTACTTATAGCAAGGCCGTTAAACAAAAAACAGCTTCTGATAAAATAGATTGAAAGCCTCATTAATAACAAGGTGTTAAAAACTAAGCTTGTTATGTTGTTCGACGACCAACCACCATTGGAGTATGTCAGAGATAAAAATGAGGATAAAAATAAGTCACACCCATCACTATTAATATCGAAGCTGAGAAAGTGAAGTAAATACTTAATGCGGCGTTACCACCGCTCGCTATTGGCACATATACGACGTTAGATTTAACTAAGTTCTACCAGTCAAATCTAACAGAGCAAGTTAAGGTTTACTCACATTAGCTCTTGCCCAAATTAGCATAAAAAAACCAGCGTATTGACGCTGGTTTTTTGGGTTATTTTTTCTTTTTAACCTTGGCGGCTTTCTTTTTCGCCTTGATTTTCACCGGGTCTTTTTTCTTCTTCGGTGCTTTTGCTTCTTTATGTTTAGGTTCAAGACCTTTAATTACACGGCGCTTAAGTTTTTGGTCGGTGTAACGCTCAACCTTTCCTAAAACCTCAACATCGTGAGCTTCAACCAAAGAAACCGCAGTGCCTTTTTTACCAGCGCGGCCAGTACGACCGATGCGGTGTACATAAATATCCGCAGTGCGTGGCATATCAAAGTTAAATACGTGGCTGATATCAGCAACGTCAATACCACGGGCTGCAACATCTGTTGCCACTAAGATATTGGTCTTGCCACTGTGAAAACTTGCCATCGCAGCCATGCGTTTGTCTTGTGGCATTTCACCACGTAGCCAGGTGGTTTTAATGCCTTTTGCAAATAGCTCGCCCACCAGTGTTTCAAGTCTTTCGCGGGTTTTAACAAACACAACGGCTTTAGTGACTTCTTCATCATCGAGCAACTGCGCTAATAGGTTAACCTTGTGCTCGTAGTTATCTGCGAGATGAACCCACTGATGGATTTTACCTTTTTCTTTTCGTGATGGCGTGGCTTCAAGTAGTGCTGGGTCTTGTAATATACGTTCAGCAAACTTCTCAACGCTTTCGCCCTCAAGGGTTGCAGAGAACAAAAAGCACTGACGACGGTTAACCGCTTCAGAGCAAATACGTAGCATTTCTTTTCGAAAGCCCATGTCTAGCATGCGATCCGCTTCATCTAAGATCAGTAGCTCAACGTTTTCTGCGTGGAAGTTCTCGGTTTCAAGATATTCCATCAAACGACCAGGCGTTGCGATGAGGATATCATTGTTCTTTTCGAAGATTTCTTTGTGACTGCCGTAATTAATACCGCCAGTTACCACACCTATTTTAAGGTTAACACCTGCGGCAAGGAGTTCACATTGCTCGTGTATTTGATAGGCAAGTTCACGCGTTGGCGTCATGATAAGTACGCGGGCAAAGCCGGGCTCTTTGCGAGGGAAATCAAGCAAATACTGAATCGCAGGGATCAAGAATGCAGCGGTTTTACCCGTACCGGTTGGTGCGCTGGCGAGAATATCTCGGCCAATTAGCGCTTCAGGAATAGCCATCTGTTGAATGCTGGTGGGAGTATCGAACCCCATTTTTTTAATCGCACTAATCAGCTTGCTGTCTAAATCAAATTCAGTAAATTGCATATTGCATCACAAATAAAGGACAATAGCGGAATTATACGTTGCTATTGCATTTTCTCAAAGGTATAGGATGTCTCAGTTTGCATTTAAACAATTTTCGGTGACTCAGCATCATGCGGCAATGAAGGTTTCAACTGATGGTATTTTGCTTGGCGCGTGGGTTCCACTCGCTGAAGCCAACCGGATTATTGATGTCGGAACGGGAACTGGACTTATCGCATTGATGTGTAAACAGCGGAGTCCAATTAGCAAAGTTCATGCAGTTGAGCTTGATGACGCTGCGTTAAAGGATGCAGAATTTAATATCAAGCACAGCCCGTGGCCTGATATTGAGCTACATCGCTGTGCAATACAAGAGTTTGATAGCGAGCTGCGCTTTGACCTCATGGTATCAAACCCACCTTACTTCAACGCGAGTTTGAAAGGAGAAAATCAAGCGAGAAATAGAGCGAGACACACGGACAGCCTAAGTTTTGATGCTTTGCTTGATGCCTTCGAAAAGTTTACGACGGTTGCTGGGCAACTTGCGGTAATTTTACCCTATGAAGAGAGCTTGCTATTTCAGCAGCTATTAGAAAAAAGAAATCTGGGGCTTGCAGCTAGTTGTATTATTCACACAACACCGAATAAAGTACCTTCAAGGCGCTTGATGTTGCTAGGCAAAGCGCGTTATGAAAGCGTCAGTGAAGAGGTATTGGTGATTTATGACTCAAATAATCAATATACGAAAGAGTATGTTAGATTATGCCATGCGTTTTATTTAAAAATGTAGATGCCAATGCGTTACACCAATTGCATTACGTAAATGAACTATTCCAACTTTCAAATAGGTTTCAGAGTTAATGCAATTGGTAGTGTGCTAACTCATCGAAAGGTTAAAGCGCTAACTCAGTATATTCCGTCATGATTTGCTCTATCCAAGTTGCGATACGTTCGTCGCTTTTATCGTATTGACTGTCTTCATCTAGTGCCAGACCAACAAACTGACTTTTATCTTCGGTAAGTGCTTTTGACGCTTCAAATTCATACTCGTCTGAATTTGGCCAGTAACCTAAAAAGGTGACGCCTTGTGGGGCAATTTTTTCATGTAGCATGCCTAGTGCATCTTGAAACCATTCACCATAGCCTTGTTGGTCACCCATGCCGAATAGCGCTATCACTTTGTTGCTAAGGTCAACACTGTCGATATCGTCCCAATGAGACTCCCAGTCTTCTTGAAGTTCGCCGAAGTCCCATGTGGAAATACCAAAAATGAGGAAGTCAAACTGTTCTGCTTGTTTTAGCGGCTCGTCCTTAATATTAAATAAGGTAATTGTGTCTTTGCCGATGATTTCTTGAATCTTTTCTGCGGCCATTTCTGTGTAACATGTTGTCGAGCCGTAAAATAACCCAATTTGCATTGTATTTATCACTTTCAATTTGACTGGTATTATAGGTGGCAAGTCTACATCATGACGTTAATAATTAATACAGGTACTCTGTGAGCGAACACCAAGCAACTTCCCATACACTGTCCGATCCACAATATATAGAAGCCTTTTTAGATGCGCTATTTTTGGAGCAAGGGCTCAGTGAAAATACTATTGCAGCCTATCGCAGCGACCTTGAAAAGTTTCTCTTATTTATAAAAGCAGAAACCTCTGTGTCTTCTTTACTGGAGATCACAAGTCAGGACGTTGAGGCTTATTTGGCACACAGAATAGACAAGGGCTTAAAAGCAAAGAGTAACGCGCGAGCTATCAGTGCATTGAAGAGATTTTATTTATATTGGCTGCGAGAAAAACAAATCGCGCAATCGCCGCTGGATACTATTGCGCAACCTAAAACAACACAGTCGTTGCCAAAAACCTTGTCAGAGCAGGAAGTTGAAGCCTTGCTCAATGCCCCTGATTGTGATGACCCGATGGGACTGAGAGATAAGGCTATGCTTGAACTCTTGTATGCTACAGGATTGCGCGTGACTGAGTTGGTTGGGCTAAGAATGGAACAAGTCAATATGAGACAAGCTGTTGTACTTGTGCGTGGTAAGGGCGGCAAAGAACGCTTAGTGCCGATGGGTGAAGAAGCATTGCATTGGATTGAACAATTTCTCAAAAAAGGGCGGGGCTTAATGATCAAGCATGCTACCGATTTTGTCTTTCCATCCAAGCGCGGTATAGGTATGACACGACAAACTTTTTGGCATCGGATAAAACACTATGCTATTTTGGCAGACGTAAAGTCGCCGTTATCGCCACATACGTTACGTCATGCTTTTGCAACACATTTATTGAATCATGGCGCTGACTTGCGAGTTGTACAGATGATGCTTGGCCATAGCGACTTGTCGACGACTCAAATTTATACACATGTTGCTAGTGAACGTTTAAAGACGTTGCATCAGCAGCATCACCCAAGAGCTTAATTTGTGTTGCTTGGGAATTATTTATGGTTATTCCGGTCTTAGTGGGTAACACAAAGGGGCGAGTGCTCCCCTCAAATAACAGGTTTAGAGAGAACATAATGAAAAAATTAATTGTTGCCGCTTCACTGGCATTGAGCTTTGGCGCTTTCGCTGAACAAGTTGAGGGTCCTGTCGCACCAACGGCACAAGTAGACCCAATTACGACGCAATTTAGCGGACTAGGTATAACGGTTAAGCAAATCAAAGATAGTCCGCTTGCTGGCTTAAAAACAGTGATCACAGATAAAGGGGTACTTTATTCAAGTGCTGATGGTAAATACCTGATTCAGGGCACTATGATCGATCTTGATAACCGTCGTAATATCACTGAAGACGCGTTGAGCGATGTACGCCAGAAAGGTATTGCTGAGTACGAAGACTCCATGATCGTCTATAAAGCGGAAAATGAAAAACATCAAATTACGGTATTCACAGATATTACTTGTGGCTACTGCCGCAAACTTCACCGTGAACTAGAAGATTACTTAGCGGCGGGTATTACCGTGAAATACCTAGCTTTCCCGCGTGGTGGCTTACGTGGCTCAGGCTATGAAGATTTGAAAAACGTATGGTGTGCAAAAGACGCCGCGGCTGCACTTACTGAGGCGAAAGCTGGCGGTGAAGTGAAAACAGTCGAAAGCTGTCATGCACCAATTGCAGAACACTATCAGCTTGGGCAAAGTTTTGGTATTTCAGGAACGCCTGCGATCATTCTTGAAGATGGTTCAATGATTCCAGGTTATCAACCTGCAGCAGCTATTGCACAAATGCTAGACGCAAATAGCCCTAAGTCATAATGACTCACGCTTGGTGATGGAGTTCGTATTGAGAACTCGATAAGATAGCAAGATTAAAGAATATAAAAGGCCATTTTGGCCTTTTTTGTTTTGTGAAAAAGTATGCATACAGAAATTAAACCAAGAGAGCGAGTTGATGACAGCCATTTACCGACTTCCCTGCATCCCGTGATCAAGCAGCTTTATGCTGCCAGAGGGGTTAAGTCGGTTGTTGAACTAGACAATAGCGCCGCAACTTTACACGATTTTAAATTATTTAAAGACATCGAGCTTGCAAGCCAAATTCTGGCTGAAGCACTTTCTTTGCAACAACAAGTGTTGATTGTTGGTGACTTTGACGCTGATGGCGCAACGAGCACTGCCGTGTTAATGGAGGGGTTGCCTCAGTTTGGTTTTCAGCGTGTGGATTACCTCGTGCCGGATAGATTTAGCTTGGGGTATGGCCTAAGCCCAGCATTGGCCGAGCAAATCGTCGCCATAAAGCCTGATTTGGTGATCACCGTAGATAACGGTATTTCCTGCATTCGCGGTGTCGAAATCGTGAAGCAAGCGGGTATAAAGGTGATTGTTACCGATCACCATTTACAAGGCGATGAGTTGCCGTGTGCCGATGTGATTGTTAATCCAAATCGTGTTGACTGCGATTTCCCGTCTAAGTCTATCGCGGGCGTTGGGGTTGCCTTTTATCTGCTGATAGCGCTGAGGCATTATTTACGGGCACAAAATTATTTTGTGGAGCAAAATATCGCGATGCCAAATTTGGCGGCATTATTAGATATTGTTGCCCTAGGGACCGTGGCTGACGTTGTGGCTTTGGATGCGAATAACCGCACTTTGGTACACCAGGGGCTCGCGCGGATCCGCAGTGGTCAAACGCGACCAGGGATCCAAGCGCTTATCGAGGTTTCTAACCGTAATAATGCAAGATTAAGTGCCAGTGATTTTGGCTTTGCGTTAGCGCCAAGACTCAATGCCGCGGGGCGTCTTGACGATATGAGTTTAGGTATTGCTTGCTTGTTATCGAAAGACATTAACCAAGCTCGCCGTATTGCGTCTGAGCTCGATAGTCTAAATATAGAGCGACGCGAGATTGAGCAAAGTATGCAGCAAGAAGCACAAACCGTATTGGAGCGCTTGGTACTTAAAAGCCAAGAAGTACCAGATGCCTTGTGTTTGTATCAAGATGATTGGCATCAAGGTGTGATAGGTATTCTAGCGGGACGCTTAAAAGAAAAATATCACCGCCCGTGTATTATTTTTGCACAAGGCGACAACGGCGAGATCAAGGGCTCATGTCGTTCTATTGAAGGTCTACACATGCGCGACCTCTTAGAATCTATAAACACTCAGTATCCAGAATTAATTGTAAAATTCGGTGGTCATGCGATGGCAGCAGGACTGACCGTTTTAGAGTCTGAATTTGCGCGGTTTAAACAGGTATTTGAACAGAACGTCAGTGCGACGCTGAGCGAAGAAGCAAAGCAAAGCATTCTGTTGACGGACGGTGAGCTGCCGGGCGATTGCTTTACCATGGATTTTGCTTTTGAACTACAGCAGGCAGGTCCGTGGGGGCAGCAATTTAATGAACCGGTATTTCAGGATGTATTTGAGCTGGTGCAGCAACGTATTGTTGGTGACAAACATCTAAAACTCGTGCTTAAGCATCGCTCGGGCCGATTGGTTGATGCGATAGCATTTAACGTTGACGTTCGGGCTTGGCCTAATCTCCAGGCAACCCATGCGTTATTTGCTTATCAATTAGATATTAATGAGTTTCGTGGTAAATATAATTTGCAGCTCATTGTGCGTGAACTTCAGGCGCAGCCGAATAAATAGAGGTGTGCGACTGAGTTTGTTAAAAAACTCCCAAAATTCTCACTTTAAGGGATGCTAAGCGCGGTTATTATTTGATACTATTGGTCGCTTAAATCTATGGTCTGACCCGTTGTCAGGCCTGTTTGTGTGAATTCGCAAACCGACAAATTTAGTTCTGGAGTAAAGGTAAATGTTTGAAGTGAATCCTGTGATTAATCAAATCAAGGAAATTCGCGAACGTACAGAGCTTCTTAGGGGGTATCTTTGACTACGCTCTAAAGCAAGAGCGTTTAGAAGAAGTTAATGCCGAATTAGAAGATCCTGCTGTATGGAATGAGCCGGAAAGAGCCCAAGCACTGGGCAAAGAAAAATCGAATTTAGAAGTGATTGTTGAAACCATCGACAATCTTGTGGCTGGTGCCGATGATGCGGAAGGTCTGGTTGAGCTTGCCGTAGAAGCCGAAGATGAAGAAACCTTCACTGAAGCAGAGCAAGAGGTCAACGGTCTTGTTGAGCAGCTGGAAAAACTAGAGTTTCGTCGTATGTTCTCGGGCGAGCAAGATGCCAACGATGCTTACATCGACTTACAGTCAGGCTCTGGCGGTACTGAAGCTCAAGACTGGTGTAATATGTTGCTGCGTATGTACTTGCGCTGGGCTGAGGCGAAAGGCTTTAAAGCCGAAATCGTTGAAGCGACAGATGGCGACGTTGCTGGTATTAAGGGTGCGACAGTTAAAGTCACGGGCGAATATGCTTATGGTTGGCTTCGTACAGAAACGGGCGTACACCGCTTGGTACGTAAGAGTCCTTTTGATTCAGGCGGCCGTCGTCATACTTCGTTTGCTTCTGTATTCGTTTACCCAGAAATTGACGACAATATCGAAATCGATATTAATCCAGCAGATCTTCGTATCGATGTATATCGAGCATCGGGCGCAGGTGGTCAGCACGTTAACCGTACAGAATCTGCGGTACGTATTACCCATTTACCGACCAATACGGTAGTGCAGTGCCAGAATGACCGTTCGCAGCACAAGAACAAAGATCAGGCGATGAAGCAGTTAAAGGCGAAATTGTTTGAACTTGAACTGCAAAAGCAAAATGCTGAAAAGCAAGCCCAAGAAGATGCAAAATCTGACATCGGCTGGGGCAGCCAAATCCGTTCATACGTGCTAGATGATTCACGTATTAAAGATTTGCGTACAGGTATTGAAAATCGCAATACCCAAGCCGTACTAGACGGCGATTTAGACAAATTTATCGAAGCAAGCCTGAAATCAGGCCTTTAATCCACAAGCTAAACTAAGAGCTAAACAATGACAGATCACAATCAAGACGAAAATAAACTTATTGCTGAGCGTCGTGGCAAGCTAGATGCGATCCGGGAAAATTGCCCTGCGAATGGCCACCCGAACTCATTCCGCCGCGAAGACTACACACAAGATCTACAAGCTAAGTTTGGTGATAAATCGAAAGAAGAGCTGGTAGAACTTGATCATCATGTTTCTGTTGCGGGTCGTTTGCTTGCGAAACGTGGTCCTTTCTTAGTGCTGCAAGACATGAAAGGTCGTATTCAGGCTTATGCTTCAAAAGACGTACAAAAAGACCTAAAAGAGAAGTATGGTCAATTAGATATCGGCGATATCGTTGGTGTTAAAGGTCCGCTTCATAAATCAGGTAAAGGCGATTTATACGTCGACATGGTTGAGTATGAACTACTGACTAAGTCGCTACGTCCACTACCTGAAAAGTTCCACGGTCTGACTGACCAAGAAGCAAAATACCGTCAGCGTTATGTTGATTTGATCACTAACATGGATACGCGCGAAACATTCCGTATTCGTTCAAAAGTGATTGAAGGTATTCGCCGTTTCTTAGCCGAGCGTGACTTTATGGAAGTGGAAACGCCGATGCTACAGGTTATTCCTGGTGGTGCCTCTGCACGTCCATTTGTAACGCATCACAATGCACTCGATATCGATATGTATCTACGTATCGCGCCTGAGTTATACCTTAAGCGTCTAGTGGTTGGTGGTTTTGAGCGTGTATTCGAAATCAACCGTAACTTCCGTAACGAAGGTTTATCTACACGCCATAATCCAGAATTCACTATGATTGAGTTCTATCAAGCATATGCAGATTACAATGATTTGATGAACTTGACTGAAGACATGTTACGCACCGTGGCACAAGACGTGTTAGGCACTACTACGGTTGTTAATACTGTGAAGAATGCTGAAGGCGAAGTGACAGAGACGATTGAGTATGACTTTGGTAGTGCGTTCCAGCGTTTGTCTATGGCTGATGCTATTTTACAATATGGCCCAGATGCTGAAGCACAAGCTGAAATCTTCAAAGATCCAGAAAACCATTTTGAAGCACTAAAAGCATACGCTAAGAAAGTTCACGTTAAGATCCCTGAAAACTGTGTATGGGGCCCTGGTAAGTTCTTATGTGAAATCTTCGAAGAAGTCGCTGAACACAGACTTATCCAACCGACGTTCATTACTGAATATCCTTGGGAAGTGTCACCGCTTGCGCGTCGTAACGATGAAAACCCATTTATCACTGACCGCTTCGAGTTCTTTGTTGGTGGCCGTGAGCTTGCAAATGGTTTCTCTGAGCTTAATGACGCTGAAGACCAAGCTGCGCGCTTTGCTCGCCAAGTGGAAGAAAAAGATGCAGGTGACGATGAAGCAATGCACTACGATGCGGATTATATCCGTGCGCTAGAGCATGGTTTACCACCAACAGCGGGTGAGGGGATTGGTATCGATCGCCTTGTGATGTTATTCACGGACTCACCGACTATTAAAGACGTTATCTTGTTCCCGCATATGCGTCCTGAAGTGCAAGCTGAACAGTAAGTATTTTCACGTAATCTGAACGTACATCTAGAAAAGCGCCTTATGGCGCTTTTCTGTTATTTTCGTAAGATAAATCTCACAGTATTTCTAAATACTTAGATTTATTATGTCCTTATTGCCAACGCCTATTCATAATAAAAATTGTTTCTCTTTTGAAACTAGATTATCCCAATTTCCTAACTAGTCTTTTTCAAGTTCTACTGCTGCGTTAAAAATAACGAATAGGGAATCCAAAAAGATGAGCAATAATGAGTTTGAAAATGTCGATGAGCACGAGCAAGCGAGAATTTTATATTATCGGGCTTGTATCGCTGAGTTTCAGCAGCTTGGTTATCAAGAAGCATTTTTGGACGAAGTTTTGCGTCAACAACGTGCATTAAGAACACCTACAGCAATCCTAACCCCCTACAAAATGAGTAAAAATTGGCGTTAGTGCCGAGTAACTAAGCAGACTGCACAATCTATCACCATTCAGTGCTTTTTTACAAGAAAAGTATTTGACATATTTTTTCTAACCTATATTATACGCCCCACAAGACGGAGAGGTGGCCGAGTGGCCGAAGGCGCTCCCCTGCTAAGGGAGTATAGGGTTTGTAGCCCTATCGAGGGTTCGAATCCCTCCCTCTCCGCCATTTTTAATGGTTGTCTTGTACGGACGCATAGCTCAGCTGGATAGAGTACCTGGCTACGAACCAGGCGGTCGGAGGTTCGAATCCTCCTGCGTCCGCCACTTTTCTTTAAGTGGTTAAATATAAAGGCAGGAAACAGGCGGTCGAAGGTTCACCTTCAAAAAATACGTCCTGAGTCCAGCACTTTTCTTTAGGTGGTTAAATATAAAGAAAGTTGGAAAACTATACATTCATAACGGACGCATAGCTCAGCTGGATAGAGTACCTGGCTACGAACCAGGCGGTCGGAGGTTCGAATCCTCCTGCGTCCGCCACTTTTCCTCAAGTGGTGAAATAAAGAGTTAAACAAGCCGACGAAAGTCGGTTTTTTTGTGCCCAAATATCTCGTGTAGGAGCAGGTTTACCCTGCGATCTTTTACAAAAGTTGAATATGACGACGGTCGGAAGTTCACTCTCCACAACACACGTCCT